>NZ_VCIW01000007.1 GCF_005765165.1 Paenibacillus antri
CCGGCGGACAGTATTCACGACTACAATACGGGCGTCCCGGTGCCGGGCAACACGGGCGGTCTGGCGAAACTCGGCCACACGTTCGCGGGCTGGAATACGGCGGCGGACGGCAGCGGAACGAACTATACCGCGCCGGCATCGTTCACGATGGGCGCGGCGGATGTGACGCTATATGCGAAGTGGACGGTCAACGGTTACACGGTAACCTATGAAGTCAACGGTGCCACGTCCGGCAGCGCGCCTTCCGTCAGCAACCATGACTATAACACTGACGTTACGGTGCCGGGCAACTCGGGCGGTCTGGTTAAGACAGGCTACACGTTCGCGGGCTGGAATACGGCGGCGGACGGCGGCGGAACGGCTTATACGACCGGCGATGCGTTTATGATCGGCGCGGCGGATGTGACGCTGTATGCGCAATGGACGATCAATAGCTACACGGTGACGTACGACGGCAACGGCGCCGAGTCCGGCAGCGTACCGGCGGTTAGCAGTCATATGTACGACACAGCTGTGACTGTGCCGGGCAACCCTGGCGGATTAACGAAGACAGGCCACACGTTCGCGGGTTGGAATACGGCGGTCGACGGAAGCGGAACGAACTATGCCGAAGCGGGTTCGTTTACGATCGGTACCGCCGATGTAACGCTGTACGCGAGATGGTCCGCGAACCGATACGAGATCAGCTTCGAAAGTAACGGCGGCTCGCCGGTAGACGACGTGACGGTGCATTACGGCAGCGCCGCGGTCAAGCCGACGGACCCGACGAAGACAGGGTATGCGTTCGCCGGGTGGTACACGGATCGCGACGCATTGTCGCAAGCGTTCGATTTCGCAGCCCCCTTCGGAGCGGCCGACGCCACGTTATATGCGAAGTGGATTTCGGCGAACGCGTTGTTATCCGACTTGTCCGTGGATCAAGGCACGCTCCGTCCGGCATTTTCGCCGTCGGAACCGATGTATGCCGTCGATGCGGCGAAGTCGGCGAAGAGCCTGAAGCTGTTCTTGAGCAAAGGCGATTCCAAGCAAACGATCACGGTCACGGGAGCGACATACGCTTCGGTAACGGACGACGTGTATGCTTACAACGTCTCCAGTTTGATCGTCGGGCCGAATCCGATTACGATCATGGTCACCGCGGAAAATCAGGAGCGGCATACGTATCAAGTCACGGTGAACGTCTCGGCCGATGAAGCGATGGGGCAGCCGGTCGCGCTGGACCCGTCGGTTCGTACGCTCGCGTTCCCGGGCGGGCTTAAAGTCAACCTGCCGGAAGGACTTCCGATGTCCCCGGGGGCGACGCTGACGGTGCGGGATTCGAACGCCGCGCCGTCCGGAGAAGTGAAACTCGCCAAAGCCGGTCAGGTGATCGATTTTCAATTCGAAGGGGTGACGGTCGATCGGCCTGTCGAAATAACGCTCGGGTACGGCGATAAATCACATTCGAGCAAACTCGCGATTTTCTACTACAACGCAGCGACGGGAAAGTGGGAATACCAGCCTTCTCGAGTTACGGATCACGGCATCGTGGCGTCGGTCGGCCATTTCTCCACGTACGGCGTGCTTGCGGATACGACAGCGCCGGATCGAGTCACGGTCGCGGCCGGCGAAAAAACAACGAGCTCCATTACGCTTCATCTCGCCGCGGGCGACGATTCGGGCGTGGCGAAATATTCGATTTATCGCGACGGAAAGCTCGTTGCGGAGACGGCGGAAAGCAGCTATGTCGATACCGGGCTTTCCGCTTCGAGGACGTACACCTATACCGCCAAGGCGGTCGATCGGTTAGGCAATATTTCGAACGACAGCGAAAGCGTATCGGTCACGACGAATAGCGACGGGATCGGCGGCGGAAGCGGCGCTGTCGGCGGCTCTAACGGAACGATTGCAACCACTGGAAAAGTAACCTCGACCGACGGTACGCTTACGCTCCCCGCCGGACGATCGGGCGAAGTCAGCCTGGGCGACGAGGTGAAGATCGTCATACCGGCCGGCGCTTCCCGCGAAGAGCTAAAGCTGACGATCGAACGCGTGTCCGACATCCGGCAGCTGATCGAAAGGAGCGACCGGCTGCTCAGTCCGGTGTTCGAAATATCGAAAAACTTCGCGAGCAGCCTCAGCAAAGATGTTACATTGACATTCGCCTTCGATCCGACAATGGTAAAGGACGGTCAAAAGCCCTCTGTATTTTCCTATGACGAATTGAATCTGGAGTGGGTGGACATCGGCGGCGAGGTAACCGGAAATACGATCGCGGCGAGCGTGAAAAACTTTACGAAATTTGCGGTATTCGTCGTCGACCCGAAGACGGACCCCTCTCCGGACGAGAAGCCGACGATCCGCTTCGGCGACATCGCCGGTCATTGGGCGGAACCGAACATTCGGGCGGCGGTGGCTGCCGGTATCGTCAACGGGTATGCCGACGGCACGTTCAAGCCGGATGCCGAAGTCACCCGCGCCGAATTTGCGGTCTTGCTGATGAACGCGTTAGAGCCGAAGGGTACGGGCGCGGAGTTGACGTTCGCGGATACGGCGGAGATCGGGGCATGGGCCGCGACGGCCGTTTCGCAGGCTGCGGAAGCGGGGATCGCGACCGGTTACAGCGACGGGCGGTTCCGACCGGCAGCGAACATTACGCGAGCGGAGCTGGCGGTTATGATCGCAAGAGCGTACGGCGCGGACATCGAAACCGAATCTTCGGTTACTACCGGGTTTGCCGATGACGAGTATATTCCCGAATGGGCCAAGGGAGCTGTTTCCGCGGTTCGGCAGTCGGGCATCGTCCAAGGAAGAAGCGGTGATCGGTTTGCGCCGGATGCTACGGCAACAAGGGCCGAAGCCGTAACGATGATCATGAACTTGCTGCGGAAGATGAATTAATGACTGGAAGCGTTACTCCCCCCGGCAGGGAGTAACGCTTTCTTTTATATGTCGCCGATCCACGAAGCGCGACGCATTTTTTTGGAACCGGTTCGGCCTGCCGGACGTAAAAAAACTTTGGTCCCGACGTGCCTGTCCGCGATGGATTAGGTATACTAATGGTTGGGCAAGTTAACGTTAATTACATATAGAATTTGTTGACTGCTGACACTTGCAGGGATGAAGAGAGGAGCAATCGAGTTGGAGTCACTTTGGCTGGAGTACGCATGGGCATTACTGATTCTTATCGGGTTGGAGGGCTTGCTGTCCGCTGACAATGCGCTCGTGTTGGCGGTCATCGCGAAGCATCTGCCGGACGATCAGAAGAAGAAGGCGATCAATTACGGCATCATTATGGCCTTCGTTTTCCGCTTCGCCGCGCTGTTCGCGATTTCCTTCATCGCGAACGTCTGGCAGGTACAGGCGATCGGCGCTGCGTATCTGCTGTACCTTGGGTTAAAACACATCATTCAAGCGAAGTTCGGGAAGAAACCCGAGGCCCATCAGAAAGAACTAAAGGAAGAATCCTCGGGGAAAGGGTTTTGGCCTACGGTCGGCAAGATCGCGCTGGCCGATCTCGCCTTCGCGATCGATTCCATTCTCGCCGCGGTTGCGATTGCCCTCGGTCTTCCGGACTCGCCGCTGGGCGATTTCGGCGGCATGGACGGAGGTCAGTTTATCGTCGTCGTGCTTGGCGGCATCGCCGGGTTGGTCTTAATCAAGTATGCGGCCACTTGGTTCGTAAAGCTGCTTGCACAACGTCCGGCGCTGGAGACGACGGCTTACGCGATCGTGGCTTGGGTCGGGGTGAAGCTGGCCGTCATTACGCTCGCCCACGAGGATATCGGGGTGTTGGATCACCATTTTCCGCATAGCACGGGTTGGACAACAGTCTTCTATATCGTCTTAGTCGCGATCGCCCTGCTCGGTTGGTTCGCGCCCAGCAACAAGCAGGCTAAGGCGACCCAATCGTAACGTAACCATGAGTTGTAAGGAAAGAGCTAAGTCGGCGAAAACCGCTTAGCTCTTTTCCGTATTGGCAAGGGGGGGGATCCGATCATGAACGAAATCGAACGGTATCGCGAGGAGCTCGCGCGGATCTTCGCCGAAGCGGAGAAGGACATCGCCGCTTTCCCGGACGGACCGCGGGACCGAGCGCTGCGGCTTCTGGAGCGGAGCGACCCGCTGCGGAATGGCGGACGCGCGAACGCGATCAGCTACCTGCTGCCGTATTGGGCGCGGGAGCGGACGAACGGTCCGCTGGAGCTGTGCCGCGATCTGGCGATCGGGAATATCCATGCGATGCTCCGGTTTTTCCTATTGGACGACGCGATGGACGGCGCCGCGGCGAACCCGGAGTCATTGCGGGAGTCGCTGGCGCTCGTTCCGCTATTGGAAGAGCGGTTTCTGGAGCGGTACCGGAGACACTTCCCCGGCGATTCGATGTTGTGGAGCCGGTACCGCGTCTACCTTGAGGAATGGGCGTCGGCCGTCTATGCGGAAGGACGGGATGGTCCGATGGATCCGCGAGACGGCGGCGCGTTGGCGCGGAAGGCGGCTCCCGCGAAGATCGGCGTCAGCGGCATGCTGATTCGCGCGGGACAAGCGGAGCGCCTCCCCGCGGCGGAGGAGGCCGTCGAGCTGGCGTTAGCGGTGCTTCAGCTGTCCGACGATCGAGCGGATTGGCGGGAGGACTTGCCCGTCGCGAACGGCAGCGGCAACGCCTTCCTGACGCTCGTTCGAGAGCGTCTTCCCTCTTGGCCGGTCGACGAGTCCGAAGTCCGGAGAGCGATGTACAACCACGGCGTCTTGGATCGCCTCGCGGACATCGCAGGCGGCTACGTCGAACGGCTGGAACGGAATTCCGACGCGCCGGACCGGCTCGTTCGATTCGCTCAGGACATCGTCCGAAGCATGCGGGGAGAGGCCGAAGCAGCGGCGGCATCGAAACGGCGGCTGGCGCTTGAGGGCGGATTCGCGTACTTCTTGTCGAAAATGAAAGAATGATAGGACAATATTACCAATTCAGTGTATGATAATAGGGCTAATCCATTTTCCGAAAGGGGAAACAGCCTTATGTCTATGGACTCATTGAAAGTGAAAATTATCCAGAAAGCATGGGAAGATCCGCAGTTCAAGGCGCAGCTGTTGGCCGATCCGAAGAGCGCGCTGGAAGCTTCGTTCGGCCTCAAGCTCCCGGAGGGCATCGAGCTTAAAGCGGTAGAGGAGACGCCGACGCAATTTTATTTGGTCCTGCCGCCCAACCCGGCCGATCTGAAGAGCGTCGACGGGTCGGACGAAGTGCAGTATGTGTGGAGCTAGTCCAGCCTGATCAGAGGGAACCGAACGATCGCTTCGGTTCCCTTGCCTTTCTCGCTGCGAAATTCGAGGGTGCCCTTCATCACTTCGATGATCCGGAACGTGACCATCAGACCGAGACCGGTCCCCTTGGTCTTCGTAGAAAAATACGGCTCGCCGAGCTTGGCGATCTGTTCCGCATCCATGCCTAACCCGTTATCCGCGATCCGAATGACGATCTCGGCGCCTTCCGCGTAAGCGTGCACCTCGATGTTCCCCTGCTCTTGGAACGACTCGATGCTGTTCTTTATCATATTGATGATCGCTTGCTTGAACTTCGACACGTTGCCCAGCATGAGCAGGCGATCGGAGGCTTGGACGCGAAGCGTTCCCCCGTGCAGCATGACCATCGGCCCCATAATCGTCTCGATATTGCACAATTCTTGCTTGACGTCCATCGGCGCGACCGAGTCCTGCTCGGGCCTCGCGAACGTCAGAAAATCCGAAATGATGACGGACGCCCGATCCAATTCGCTGATCGCCATCGTGTAATGGCCTTTGGTATCGTCGTCGGCCCTGCGTAACAGCAGCTGCAAGAAGCCCCTCGTCACCTGCAGCGGATTGCGGATTTCATGCGCGATCGACGCGGCCAGGTCGCTGATGACCCGCATTCGCTCCGTCTTCTGCAGATGGTGGCTGTGCAGCTCCAGCTCCCTCGAGTAGGCGAGCAGCGTGGAATAATCGGCGGCTATTCTGCGAACGAGCACCAAGACGAGGCTAAGGATCAGAAACACAAGGCCGAATTTCCACAAGTAAAACACATGCGGCCGATGAAGGACGGAAAGCAAGACCAGATCGGCGATGCCGGATATCGCGAGTCCGAGGATGCCGCTCGAGAGTATGAGAGAATCCCGGTTTCCCCGGAACGCATTTCGGAAAGCGAGCCCGATCGTGACGAGCAGCTGAAGGACGATGAGCGGAGCCAGGATATAGAACGTAAAGAGCTTATAGAAAAAGTAAAACGATTCGCCGACCCAAAGATGCGCGATCAAAACCAGGAAGCAGAAAAGGTAATAGCCGATAAGCCATCGAACGGGCTTCTTAAAGAAGGCCGCCGAGTGTTCATAGAGATGAATCGAGAAATAAAACAGCGACGGGAACAACACCAGCATGGCCGCATCGAATACGAACAGCAGCAGTCGTCCGAGCTCCGGATAATAATAGAAGGGCAAGGACGAATAAGAAGCGATCAGCATGCCCGTGGAGAGGACGAACAGGCTGAGCGCCGCCGCTTGTTTCCGATGCTTCCAGAGCGAAAGTCCGGTAATCGCGAGCATGACGATGCCGAGGAACGAGATCGCGGCGCCGAGCAACAGATTCGGCATCTCCGCGCGTACATTGTCCGACGACAAGGCGTCGAAGGCGCCGACGCGAACGGGACTGCCGATTCCGGCGCGTTCCTTCGATTCGATGCGGATCAGAATCTCGCTCGCCGCGGAATTCGCCGTAAGCGGAACGAGCGCAATGTTTCGTTCGAAATCGTAGCCGCGCGAAGCGCGAAAGATCGCTTCCCCGTTCTCGTAAACGGTGTAGTCAAGTCCGTATAGTCGCTGAATATACAGCCCCGGGCTTCTCCATTCGGAAGACGCCGGCACGGTCAGCCGGATCCATGCTCCGACGGCGCCGTCCGGAATCGTAGTCAGGGGACGGCTCACGGTCGCGGAATGCCAGGGACCGTCCGAGACCGCGGGTTCGCCGCTCGCCTCCGATGCGTCGATCCAACGGACGTCCCATTCCGTAACGGTCCTCTCGGGAACGATCGGCTGCGCCGCCTTCGGCATGCCGAACCAAACGACGAGTACGACGCCGCACAGTAGGAGTAATACGACAGGAAGTCGGAACGTTTGCATGTTGCACCTCTAGAAGATATACGAACTATAAGACTACCTACCTTTTCGACAAGATTCGCGCTAATCCTGTTTCTTTCGACGAAAGATTGAGAAACTTTTCCATTCCCCGTATCGTCGACCATGGTTTCGGTTGCTTGCGGCGTCTCGCTTCTGATACACTCTCGATAATATATTATTGATTCATCACTAACATGGAAGGAGCTTAACGTTATGGCGAAGAACGACACGGCTTCGATAAACCGAAGGGCGGACATTATTTCGGCCGCGATCGAGGTATTCGCGGAGTTGGGGTATTACCGCACGACGACGATGCAGGTGGCCAAGCGGGCGGGGATTTCGCAGCCGTATATTTTCCGGTTTTTCGCGACCAAGGAGGAGCTGCTGCTCGCCGCTTTGGAAGCGTCTTGGCGGCGAATCGCCGACGCCTTCCGCCAAGTCGTCGCGACCGCGTCGCCCGATCGATTGGAGCGGGAGCTGATCGCCGCTTACGAAGAGATCATGACGGCGCGCCGTTCGGAGACGCTGCTCCAGATGCAGGCGCAGACGATGCGGGACGAGCCGATCCGTACGGCGATGCAGTCGGGCTACCGAGACGTTCGGGGAATCGTGCTGGAAGCGTTCCGAGTTCGCGGGCTGCCGGATCCCGAGGAGCGCGCGAAGCTGTTTCTGGCGCGCGGGATGCTGTGCAACGTATCGATGGCGTTAGACTTGCCGGAGCTGATGGAGGGGTGAGAAACGAGGCCTCTCTTTTTTTTTGAAAATTAGTAATTGATCAATCACTAACAATAATGTATATTGTTTTTAGTAAGTTAGTGATTGATCAATCACTAACTAATAACGGAGGTCGATACTATGAAGAAAGCGATTGTTCTTGGAGCGACAGGCGGCACCGGCGCCGCCATCGCGGAGGAATTAGTGAAGCGGGGGGTGAATGTCGCAGCCTTCGGACGTTCCCGCGCGAAGCTGGAGTCGTTCGCGGCCCGGTTGGGCCATCCGCCGCATCTGACGCTGGCCGTCGGGGACGCGTTCCAGGCGAAGGACATCGAGGCGGCTTCGGCCGGCGCGGACGTTCTGTTTCATTGCGCGAACGTGCCGTACCATGAGATGGAGGAGCGCTTGCTGCCGCTCGGCGAAGCGGTCATGCAGGCCGCCGATCGACTCGGTCTGAAGGTGGTCGTCGTGGACGGGATTTACCCGTACGGAAGAAGGCAGGCGGATCGGGTCGACGAAGATCACCCGAAGGAGCCTCATACGCGGAAGGGCCGGATCCGGCTGCAGTACGGCCGAATGGTATTCGATCGCCGGTGGACGCGCGCGCGGCCGCTCATCGTCCGATTGCCTGACTATTACGGTCCTACGGCGAACCAAGCGTCCTATTTGGGAGGCACGCTCCAAGCGATCGCGAAGGGGAAGGTCGGGTTTTTCATCGGGAACATGCGAGTGCCTCGCGAATATGTGTACTTGCCGGATGCGGCTCGCATGACGGTGGACATCGCCCTTCGCGAAGACGCCTACGGCGAAGAATGGAACATCCCCGGGGCCGGCGTCATCTCGGGGAACGAGATCGTCCGGCTCGCGAGGAAGGCGGCGGGATCGACGAAATCCGTCATCCCGTTGGGCAAGATCGGCTTATCGATCTTGGGGGCGTTCGTTCCGGTCATGAAGGAAGTGGTGGAGATGTTGTACCTTACGACGGAGCCGCTCCGCCTCAGCGGGGAGAAGTACGAGCGGCGCATCGGACCGATTGCGGCTACAAGGTACGAGGAAGGCATCGCCGAAACGGTTCGTCGGTTGAAGGGATAGGAGGCGCCTAGTCCGCGCGGACGTTACGGACGACGTTCGCGAAGAACGCGATGGTGCCGAGCACGATCAGCACGCCGCCGATCGGAACGAACAACAGAAACCCGGTCGCGCCGAAGATTAACGCGGTCAATCCGCCCATCATCAGCGGCACGCCGATGTTATGCATCCAGAAGTGCAGCTTCCCAAGCAACCCTGTCGCCGCCGGGAACCGGCAATAGACCAGCCCTCCGATCGCCATGGACACCCATCCGATCAAGTTCAGATGCACGTGGACGGGGCTTAGTTCATGATGGTCGGTCATCGACATCCCCATGCCCATGACGACGCCGACGACAAAGTAAAACGATGCGATTTGCAGCATGCGAACTCCCATTTTCAAAAAAAATCATCCTCTCGTCTCGATAAATTACCTGCAGTAGGTCCGCAACAGACGTTCTTCCACGCCGCGCCGCCTCGCGACAGCGTAGAGCGACCCGAAGACCGCCTTCTGCAGCCAAATCGGAACGCCGTTCATATACGACTCTCCAAGCTCGAAAAGAACGGCCATCTCGAGCGCATTGCGGGGGATGCCGCTCTTCGGGCGCACTCTCCCGTCCCGGGCAAGCCCGTAAGCGATTCGCAGCATCGGCTCGAAGCATCTAGCCGGCTCGATCTTCGTATGAAATACGATCGGGTCCGGTCCCGGGTTGAAAAATCGGTGTTTCGTCCCCGGCGGCGCCGTGGCGCTCTCCCCGGGACGCAAGCTGCGCAGCAAGCCGTCCACCTCTAGATGGAGCTCGCCTTCCACCGCCTCGAAACGCTCCGAATACGTCCGATGATAATGAAGACCGTTGCCTCCCCCCGGAGCCAGTTCCACCTTGACATATTCATAAGCGCCTTCGGACTCGGCGGCCGTCGTCAGGAAGGTGACCCGATCCTTGACGAGCGGATTCTCGATGGTTCTCGGTAACGTACGATGGCTCATGTTCGCGCGCCTCCTTTCATCAATACCTTATCAGGGAATGAGAGGTTCTCGTACTATACCGAGGTATAATTTGTGAGTATACTTGGGGGTATCAAGGAATCGGGCGGGGATGAAATGAGGTTTTTCGAAGAGAGGGAGGATGCCTTCCTCGTCGGACGGGAGCGCGAGAGGGTGCTGTTCGAGCGGTTTCTGAACGGCGACCCCGAGGTTCGGCCCGTGTGGAGCGTGTACGGGACCGGAGGCGTCGGCAAGAGCACCCTGCTGGACGCGTTCCGCAGGCAAGCGCGAAGTCATGGGGCCGCGTTCTACCTGTTGGACAGCCGCGAAGTCGGCCGGACCGGGGAGGCGTTCTGCGAAGCGCTGTCGGAGCGCATGGACCTTCATGACGGAAGAGGCGCAGCGAACGGTTCTCCGTTGGACCGCGTTCTCGAACGATTGCATGAGGAGGCGTCGCATCGCCGGGTCGCGATCGCGATCGATACTTTCGAGGAAATGAGCCTCTTGGAAGGCTGGCTTCGGGACGAGTTTCTGCGTCGGCTGCCTTCCGAAGCGCTCGTCCTGCTGTCGGGCCGGCATCCGCTTAGAGGCCAATGGCTGACGTCGCCGGCTTGGCGGGAGCGCACGCATTGGCTTGCGATCGACCATTTGGAGCGGGACGCCGTATTGGACTATGCGGGGAAGTGCGGCCTCGCCGAACCGGAGCAGGGGGAACGTCTCTGGGAGCGTACGCAAGGTCACGGTCTCTCGCTCGCCTTGGCCGTTGCGGCGGAGCGGATCGGCGGCGGCGGGCCCGTCGACTTGTCCTCGGGCTGGTCTTCGGAGCTGGCCGCGCTCTGGCTGAAGGAGGTGCCGGACGAAGAGCTTCGGGAGTTGGTGGAGGCGGCTTCGATGCTGCGGTATTTCAATCAAGAGGTGCTGGAGCATATTACGGAGCGCCGCGTCGGCGCGTCCGCCTTCTCCGGCATCGCGGAGTTGAGCTTCGTTCGGAAAACCGGGAACGGCTGGCGATTGCACGACTTGATGAGGGAATCGACGCGGGCGCAGCTCAGGGAACGGGCGCCGGGAAAATTCCGGAAGCTCATGGAACGCTGCGTCCTCTATTACGCGACGCTCATCCGAGAGTCTTACCGGAAGCGGGACGTCGCCGCCGAAGTGGGAGAACTGTTTTATTATATCGGCGATCAGAACATTCGGGCGTTCTTGAATGCCGCGGATGAGCAGGAATATATGTGGGAGCCGCTGTCGGCGGCCAACCTGGAGGAGGGCATTCGCTACCTGCGGCGGCGCCGGGACGAAGCGAAGCCGGTCACCCGCAGGGGCGTCGATCCGGCTACGGGAGAGCTGCTGGAGCTTACGCTCGCGAAGGAGGAGGCGTTGTACTCGATCGCCGGGCTCGATTTGGCGGAATTGGCCGAGCTAGGGCCGCATACCGTTCAACTGATGAAGGGAACCGACGGCACCGTCTGCGGCTTGTCCGCGATGATTTCGATCGGGGCGGATACGCTTGATTATTTGGAGAGGGATCCGTTCTCGGGTCCGTATTTTCGAAGCTTGACGCCCGCCGAACGCGAAGCGCTCGCCGTTCCGGGCCCGGATCCGGCCGGGTGGTTCATCCGGAGCATCGATATTCTGGATTGGAACGATTCTTCCATGCTCCTAGAGGCCGGATCGCAAATGTACAACTACATGTGCGCCGGCAAGCTGTTCGTCACCTCTCCGCCCCCGCTGGAGATGTTTCGCGAGTCGCATCTGGGTCTCGGCTTTCGGCTGCTGCCGAACGTCACGCATTGCGCTTACGACGGGAAGACGCCTGCGCCCGCGTTCGCGCTCGACACCCGGGGGGAGAAGCTGGAGGCGTTCTTGGCCGCGATGCTTCGCCGCATCGGCGTCGATCTGGAGCCGGCTCGGGGCGCCGCGCCGGGAGACCCGACGCGTTCGCCGGAAGAGCGGGAGCGTCGGCTCGCCGCGCTCGGGCTGACCGAGCGCGAGCGCGAGGTGGCGCAGCTCGCCATCGACGGCTGTTCGAACGCCGACATCGCGGCGCGCTTGTTCGTCACCGAAATTACGGTGAAGAAGCACTTAAGCTCGGTGTATGCGAAGACGCAAGTCAAGAACCGCGGTCAATTGATTAAGGCCATCTTGCAATGAAGGAGGACCCGGAATGCGGAATTACGTAGATTCTCCGGAAATGCAGGAGAGGTTATACAAGAGGACGTTGCGGATCGTCGTCCTCTCGCAGCTGTTCGGAGGCGCCGGGCTGGCGGCGGGCGTGACGGTCGGCGCGCTTCTGGCCCGGGATATGCTCGGCACGGACAGCGCCGCGGGCATCCCGTCCGCCTTGCTTACGCTCGGCTCCGCCGCGGCGGCGCTGCTCGTCGGACGGCTCTCGCAACGATCCGGCCGCCGCATCGGGCTTGGAACGGGCTTCCTGGCCGGGGGCGTCGGCGCGCTCGGGATCGTCTTCGCCGCCGTCATTCAGAGCATTCCGTTGTTATTCGCTTGCTTGCTGATTTACGGGGTAGGTTCCGCGACGAACCTGCAAGCGAGGTATGCGGGGACCGACCTGGCGAAGCCCGGGCAGCGGGCGAAGGCGGTCAGCGTCGCATTAGTGTCTACCACGTTCGGCGCCGTCGCGGGGCCGAATCTGGTCGGACCGATGGGAGGCCTCGCGACGTCGATCGGCATCCCGGCGCTCGCGGGTCCGTTCCTTCTTGCCGCCGCGGCTTATATGTTGGCCGGCTTCGTCTTCTTGGCGTTCCTGCGACCGGACCCGTTCCTCGTCGCGAAGGCGATCGCGGACGCCCGGGCGAAGGCCGATCGGAACGGCGTCCTCTCGGAAGGTCCGTCGCAGCTTCCTATCGGCAACAGCAGAGGGATCGTCGTCGGCGCGGCCGTGATGATCCTTACGCAGATCGTCATGGTCGCCATTATGACGATGACGCCGATTCATATGGAGCACCACGGGTTCGGCTTAAGCGAGGTCGGGCTCGTCATCGGGTTCCATATCGGCGCGATGTACCTTCCCTCCCTTGCGACCGGCGTTCTCGTCGACAAGATCGGACGGACGGCGATGTCGATCGCGGCCGGAGCCGTCCTGTTATCCGCCGGGATCGTAGCCGCGCTCGCGCCGGGACATTCGATCGCAAGCCTGATCGCCGCGCTCGTACTGCTTGGGCTCGGGTGGAATTTCGGATTGATCAGCGGCACGACGCTGATCGTCGACGCGACGCATCCGTCTACCCGCGCGAAGACGCAAGGAACGATCGACGTCGCGATCGCTCTGGCCGGGGCGTCGGGCGGCGCATTGTCCGGCCTGGTCGTGGAGCACGCCGGCTTCGCCGCGTTGTCGCTCGCCGGGGGCTTGCTTGCCTTGCTGCTGCTGCCGATCGTGATGTGGTCGGAGGCCGGGAGGAGAGCCGGAGCGCGATCATGACGAAGCGGGCGGCGCGCTCGAACGAGGTTGTCATGATTTTCGAAGGGAAGTCATGAATTGCAGTCATATTGTCATGACTTCCGGGCGGAGCCGGCGGAGCGTCCGCCTAGAGGGGAACGCGAATTTTCCCAGTAACGGCAACCGGTTCTCGCCTCGGTTCGCTGTGGTCATAGCCGATTATACCTATGATGATCAGGGTGAAAAATGTCATTCTCCTCTATAGGTAGTGCTCCGAACGTCCCTTCACAATCGCGAGTCGTTTGGTAAAATAAGGTATATTTGAATGGGGGTCAATTATAGACATAGGAAAAAATACGGAGGATAGGTGAAAGGAACATGCCGTTAACCGCAGTCGTCTCCGAGGATGAAAGGATGCAAGTCAAGAGACTTCTGAAGGCCTACCCGTCAATGAAGGCTGCAGTGGACATTTGCGTATGGGATCAGGGAACCGCGATGTCCGAGTATGCCGGGAAGTGCAAGGCGATCGAACGCGCGTTGGAGGCTTTGCCTTACGAAGGGAGGGAAATTATAACGAAATGCTTCTTGGAGCAGAAGAAGGACAAGTACATCTACGAGTTCGTGTTGAAAATTCCTAAAAGCACGTATGACTTGTACAAGTCCAGAGCGATCCATACCTTGTCCTCCATCCTGAAAGCGGCAAACATCGTATAACATAAGGAAAGAAATCGAGCTTCCGCCGAGGAAGCTTTTTTTGCGTCTTTTTTTAGGCTTTTCTTAGGCGAATGTTGGATGTTATTCGTATGATCGCGATACCGATTGTAGGCGGGCGTCCGCTTACACTAAATAGGAACGAACGATCCAGCCATCCGGGAGCGGGTGGCTTTTCTAATGGAGGTGAAAGGAGAGGGGCGTATGTTTGCCGACTTGGAGGCGATCGCGGCTTTCTGCGGGGAGCTCGTCGAAGCGCAAACGTATATCGGGGATATCCCGGAGACGAAGTCGATACCGTCGATATGCTTTCCGCCGCCGCGCATCGCGGACGGGCCCGGCTCGGTGTCCTCGTTCCGCAAGACGTATACGCTTGCGATCCGGGTCGTCCAAGCGACCGACAGCCAGGCGTTCCTGGCGGCGGAGCGCATCGCGGACGGCATTCGGTATGCGCGGTACCGGATTCCCGAGCTGGACGAAGAAGGGAACGCGACCGGCGGTTATTTGCGGATCGATCGATTGGAGCTGCAGATGGCAGGGACCGGCGAAGCGGAGTTGACGGCGGAATGGTCCCGTCAACCGAGCTATTCGAGAGAGAGTTATGCACGCATAAATACATTGCATGTCGCAGGGAGGCTGAAGAGCGATGGGGAAGCAGCGGAATAACGACGTCGATGCGCAGCCGGCGGAAGCGCCGGAGCCGTCGGCGTCGACGGCATCGGCGGAGGAGAACCGGAAGCCGGCCAAGCCGGCGGAGAAACGGTTCACGGCCGCCAGCCTAAGAAGCCATGCAAGGCAGCTGTTCGGGGTGAATCCGGAAACCGTCGACGGCGCGCTGCACGGCGCCGGAGCCGGGGAGTTTACCGTGAAGGAAGCGCAGGCGAAAATCAAAGCATTTTTGAAACGGGAGGTCAAGTGAGATGGCGGGAGGAACTTGGACGTTAGGCGTTGAGAAGGTGCGGCCGGGGCTGTATATGAATTTCAAGATCGCGGCGCTCGAGCGGATCAAATCCGGCGAGCGAGGGACGGTCACGATCCCGCTCGTCTTGAATTGGGGACAGCCGAAGACGTTCCTGCGCATCGAGAAGGACAGCGACGCGATGGAGCTGCTCGGCTACGACATCAACGACGAGGAGATGCTTCTCGTTCGCGAAGCGAAGAAGCGGGCGAAGACGCTGCTCGTCTATCGGTTGAACGACGGGAATAAGGCGACGGGGTCGTTCGGCACGGCGCCGAACGTGACGACGGCGACCGCGATCCACGCGGGCACGAGGGGCAACGACGTGCTCATCACCGCCGAGGACGACCCCTCGAGCGAGAGCGGCATGCTGGTCAAGACGCTCGTCGACGGCAGAGTCGTCGACCAACAGGTCGCGAGCGCGGCGGCCGACCTGAAGGCCAACGCGTGGGTGACGTTCTCGGGCGCGGGCGCGGTATCGAGCACGCCGGGCACGGCGCTGACGGGCGGCACGAACGCGGCCGCGATCGGCGCCGACCATACCGAATATTTGGAGCGGACGGAGACGCAGCATTTCGAGGTGATCGCGTATCCGTACGAAGACGACGAGCTGAAGGTATCGTTCATCTCGTACATTCGCCGGATGCGCGAAGAGGAAGGGAAGAAAATTCAAGGCGTCATCGCCGGCAATGCGACTGAAGGCGTATTCCAGAACATCGCCGATTACGAAGGCATCGTCAGCGTGGGCAACGGCGTCGTGCTGCTTGACGGAACCGCGCTGACCAAGGAGCAGGCCGTCGCGTGGGTCGCCGGGGCGACGGCGGGCGCGTCGATCGTTCAGTCCAACACGTACAGCGCCTACGAAGGCGCGGCGGACGCGAATCCGCGCCTGAAGAACAGTCAGGTGATCGACGCGCTGAAGAAGGGGCAGTTCGTCTTCGTGCACGACGGGGTCAAGGTGAAGGTCGAGCAGGACATCAACTCGCTCGTCTCCTATTCGCAGACGCGCAACAGGCGGTTCTCCAAGAACCGGGTCGTTCGCGTGTTGGACGCGATCGCGAACGACTTCGCCCGCGTCGCGAACGACAGCTATATCGGCAAGATCGACAACAACGCCGACGGCCACGCGCTGCTCAAGGCGGCGGCGAATCAATACTTGCGCGACCTGCAGGATGCCGGAGCGATTCAGAACGTCGACTTCGACAACGACTTCGCGATCGACAAGGCTCGCTCGGTCGGCGACGAGGTATACGTCAACCTGTCCGTGCAGCCGGTGGACAGCATGGAGAAATTTTTCTTTACCGTGGAGGTGCGATAAGCGATGGCGAAGTTTCGCGCGGACAATACGATCAACGGCCGGGAAGCGAGATTGTTCCTGGACAGCGAGGAGATCGGCTACGCCAAGTCGTTCGAGGCGACGATCGAGAAGAACAAGGTGGACATTCCCGTCCTCGGGAATCGCTGGCTCGGCAAGAAGACGACCAGCCTGAGCGGCACGGGCACGTTGACGCTGTACAAGGTGACTTCGAAGTTTTCGAAAATGCTGCTGGAGTACGCGACGACGGGCAAGGACGTCTACTTCACGCTGCAGGGCGTGCTCGACGATCCGGGCGCGGGCCGCGGGACGGAGCGGATTACGTTGATCAACTGCAACATCGACTCGGTAAAGATCGGCCAGTTCAACGTCGAAGCGGAAGCGCTGGAGGAAGAAATTCCGTTCACGTTCGAAGGCGCCGAAATTCCGGAAGCGCTGAAAGATACGTTCGAATAACGACTCAACCCCTTGAAGGAGGAACGCGCGATGGCAGCAACGGCAACGAAATCGATGGATCTGTTCATGAAGGGCAAGGCGAAGCAAGTCGTATTGGAAGAGGTCGTCGTCTCGAAGCGGTACGTGGACGAGGAGGGCAATCCGATCCCGTTCACGCTGAAGGCGGTCGACACGAAGCGGATCGAGGAGCTGCAGGACGAATGCACCGTGCCGCAGTTCAAGAAGGGGAAGAAGATCGGCGAAGAGATCGATTGGAAGCGATTCGCCTGCCGTCTGGCCGTCGAGACGACGGTATACCCGAATTTCCGGGACCAAGAGCTGCTGAACAGCTACGGCATCGTCGACCCTTGCGAGCTCGTGAAGGAGATCTTGAACGTAGGCGGCGAATACGCCGAGCTCATTCAGGCGGTTCAACGGGTGAACGGCTTCGATACGGATTTCGAAGAGCTGGTGGATGAAGCAAAAAACTGATTCGCAGTGGCGATTACCATGCGCTCGTATCCCACCGGGTGTGGCAGAAGCACCACCTTCTCCCGCAGGAGCTGTGGGGCATGGACGATTACCACCGCGCATTCATATACGCCTCCGAGTTTCTCGAGATGGAGGCCGAACGGAAGGCGGAACGCGCGGCGAGACGCGGGTAGCGGGACGCGCCCGCCGCGCCGGAAGGAGGCGAAGCGGCACCTATGGCAGCGGCCAATGCGGTAGTCATGTTGGGCAGAGCGGTCGCCGCGAAGCAGGGCGTCAAGAAGGGAGCCTCGGTTCTGTACAAAGGGGGGAAAGGGATCCCCAAGCCGGGAACGAAGTTCAAGTCTTTAAGCAATATCAGAGCAAAGGATGAAACCGGACTCGGCGCCTTCGCCGACGCGATGGCGAAGGCTTTCGCCAAAGCGACGGCGCCCAAGCCGGAGAAGCCGCCGACGCTGTGGCAGAAGCTCGGAGCGAACAAGAAGCAGATGGCGGAGGCGATCGGCGCGCTGGGCATCGCGAGCAAGCTCAAGAGCTTCGGCGACTCGACGCTCGGAGCGGCGGCGGACCTGGAGTCGAGCCGCATCGGCTTCGACTTCCTGACGAGCAAGCTGAAGGGTTCGGGAGCCGGCGCCAAGGGCAAAGGGAAGGGGCCAGCCAGTGCCAAGGAGCTCGAGCGATCGTTCGCCGATTACTGGACGGCGCTGCGCGAGAACGCGCAGACGACGGCGTTCTCGGCGAGCGACGTGCTCGCCGGAGGCATGAAGGCGATCAAGCTGACGAAGGGCGACACGAAGCAGGCCATGCAGCTCGTGAAGCTGGCCGAGGACATGGCGGCGTTCAACCCCGGGAAGTCGGTCAAAGAAGCGATGGAGGCGCTGTCGGCGGCGAAGACGAACGATTATTCCAAGATGAAAGAGTTCGGTCTCGAGTTCAAGAAGGGCAGCTGGAACAAGTTCCTGAAGACCGCCGACGCCTGGTTCCAGGGGGGCGGCGACAAGCTGAACGCTTCCGCGAACGGCATGTGGGAGATCGTGACCGAAGGGCTGAAGGGCTCGCTGCAGAACGCCGGCGTCGCCGCGCTCGAGCAGGTGAAGCCCGTCATGCAGCGGCTGGTCGCCTGGCTTACGAACGGCGGCTTCAAGAAGCTGGAGTCGCTGGCCGCGAAGACGGTGGACGTATTCGTCAAGAGCTTCTTGTGGATGATGGACGTGCTGGGACCGGTATTCGGCTGGCTCGAGAACGCGCTCGATTGGATCGGTGCCAACTTCGATTCGCTGAGGCCGATTCTGAACGGGCTTATCGCCGCGTTCGCGGCGTTCGCCGTCATCTCGACGGTCATGTCGGTCATCTCCGGCATCGGCACGGCCGTCGCGCTGCTGTCGAACCCTATTTTTTGGGTCGTCGCCGCGATCGGACTGCTGACCGCGGCTTGGACCGGCAACTGGCTGGGCATTCGGGATAAGACGGCGAGCGCGATCGCCTGGATCGTCTCGTCGTATCGATCGCTGAAGGCAGGCATCGAGCGCTTCGTGCAGGAGGCGAAGCAGCTGTTCGCGGACCTCGGCGCCTGGTTCGAGTACGTAGGGACGGAGGTCGCCGCGGCGGGCGAACGCATCGCGGCATGGGCGGGGCGGACGTGGAGCGAGATCGCCGCCGCGACGACGGCCGCGCTAGGGAAAGCGTGGCAAGCGGTGAACGGCGCGTATCAGCGCGCGAAAGCGGTCGTCGTCGGAGCGCTCACCGAAATCTACGACTTCCATGCCCTCGTCTGGAACGGGATCGCGACCATCGTCGGAGCCGCGGGCTCCTTCCTCGCGAATGCCGTCTCCTCCGCCTTCGGGACGATCGGGGGAATCGTCTCGGATGCGATCGATACGATTCTGCGCATCGGCCGGGCCGGCATGGAGCTGTTGCGAGGCCTCTTCGCAGGGGTATGGAAGGGGGCCGCCGGCGATCATGCGGGTGCCGTACGGACGATACAACAAGCCTTCCAGACGGCGTTCGGCAAGGTCTCGGCGCTGCTGTCGGGCTTCGCCGACCGGGCGAAGGACGCCGCCGCGAATTTCGTCCTCGGCTATGCGTCGGGATTGGCGGGCTTCGCGCAAACCGTCGTCGCCGCCGTAACGCCGATCGCGAACCGGATCGCGTCCGTATGGAGCGCCGTATCGGACGTCGCCGTCGCGGCGGGCAAGCGAATCGCGGCAGGCTTCTTCGCCTTCGTCGACGCGATCCGGCAAGGCGCCGCATGGATCGACCGGACGCTGACGCAGTTAAAGATCGACGTTCTTCTCTTCGGGCTGCGGATCGGCCTCGCCTTCGCGGCGTATGTGCAGGACTTGGGCCGCCGGATCGCGGAAGGCGCGAGGAACCTGTTGAATGCGGCGATCCTCGCGTTCCGGCGAGGGATGGACGCCATCGGCACGTACTTAACCGACAAGATGAAGGAGATCGAGACCGCCTTCTGGGCCGCAGCGGATCGTATCGCGGCGGCGTTCGTCGCCGGACTCGACGCCCTGATCGCTTGGGGGCGGAACGCGATGCAGTCGCTTTGGGCTGCGATCTCCCCGGCGCTCCAAGCGATCGGAGAATTCAGCGCGCTGATGTGGGGCATCGTCATCGGCGCCTTCTTCTGGGGCCTTCGGATCGTCTCCGACGCGATGACCGGCTTCGTCGACTCGGCCCTGTCGTTCGGGGAGCGGTTCATGCTGAACCTGATCGCCGGCTTCGAGCAGCTGAAAGGCGCGCTGCTGCAGAAGGTGTCCGACATCTGGGATTCGGTCGCGAGCATCTTCGGCGGCACGACGGCGAAGGTGAATCTGGCCGTGGTGCCGGTGCACGGCAGCCACCGGACGGGGCTCGCCCGCGTGCCGTTCGACGGGTACATCGCGCAGCTGCACCGCGGCGAAATGGTGTTGACCTCCGAGCAGGCGGATCGGTACCGAGGCGGGCAGCTGTCTTCCGAGCAGCGTTCAGCGATGCTGCAGCCGTACGGCGCGGCCGGCGCGGCGCCGACCTCGACGACGAAGTCGGTGGCGATCTCGAATCTGATCGGGGAGATGCATGTCCACGACGAAGCGGACGAAAACCGGTTCATCGAGAAGCTGAAGCGGATGCTGGAAGAGGACTTGTTGACGGAGGGGGAGGGCGTCTATGCCGGTTGAGTTTTGGTTCACGTACAACAACGGCGAGGAGACGCTCCGCCTGCCCGTCAATCCTTCCGAATGGAAGGTGTCCGCCGGCTCCGCGAACGAGACGGTGTCCGTGCAGAAGCTGGGACAGGTGACCGTCATCCAGGACCCCGTCCTTCGGACGTACGAATTGTCCTCTCATTTTCCCAAACATTACGGGCCTTATTGCGCTTACCGAGATATTCCGCCTCCCCGGAGAGGGATCGATCAGCTGGAGAAGTGGAAGAACAGCGGCTTCCCCGTGCAGTTCGTCGTCATTACGTCGGAACAGCATAAGGAAATCACCGTTCCGGTCACGATCGAATCGCTCTCGTACCGGGAGATCGCCGGGGACGTCGGCAGCATCTATTACGAGCTGACGCTTCGGGAGTTCAAATACACGAAGCCCCGAAGCGTGGAGACGAAGCAGGAGAACGGGCAGACGGTGGCCGAGATCAGCAACAAGGGGCAGCGGCCCAAGGCGTCGGTGAAGCCCAAGACGTATACGGTGAAGGCGGGCGACACGCTGTGGGCGATCGACCGCCGCGTCGGCGTGCCGTACGAGAAAATCGCCGCCGCCAACGGAATTAAGCCGCCGTATACAATCCGGCCGAATCAGGTGTTGGTGATTCCATGATCCAATTGCTGCTCGTCTTGGAGAACGGAACGGTCGACATGACCGAATTGGTGGAGAGCGTCGAATGGTCGGGGAACGCGCGGAAGGCGGTCCGCAAGCTGACGGTCGGCCTGCTGCATCTTTCGGACAACGGAGGCGTCCCGCCGCCGGTCCCGAACGGAACCGGCGTGCTGTTCCGGTACGGGGAGGAGGAGCTGTTCCGGGGCAACGTGTTCAACGCCGAATACAAGCCGGGCAAGCTCGCCTTGACCTGCTACGACCAGATGATTTATTTGACGAACAACAAGGATTCTTATGTGTTCAAGAGCATGAAGGCGTCGGCGGTGCTCGCGAAGCTGTGCGCGGATTTTTCGATTCCGGTCGGTGCGATCAAGGATACCGAGTACGTCATCCCGTACATGGTGTGCGACGAGGAGACGCTCTTCGACATGGCGAAGAAGGCGCTCGGGATTACGTACCGTCACCAAGGGGTGCGATACTCGCTCTTTTCCCGGGAGGGGAAGGTGCAGCTTGTGCCTTACAAGGAAAATACCCGCAAATGGGTCATCGAGTCGGGACTGAACTTGATCGATTATTCGTACGGCGAATCGATCGAGAACACCGTCACGAAGGTGAAGCTGCAGGGCGGGGAGGAGAAGCAAACCTTGGTCGCCACCGCCGAGAACAAGTCGCTTCAGAAACAGTTCGGCGTGCTGCAGCATTACGAGAAAATCAAGGATAAACAAAACCGGGCGCAGCTGCAGGAGGCGGCGAACCGGATGCTGGCGGAGAAGGGAAAGGCGACGAAGACGCTGCGGCTGGACGAAGCGCTCGGCATCGCCGAGGTCGTCTCGGGCACGACGATCGTCGCGAAGGTGCCGGAGCTCGGCATCGAGCGGACGTACGCCGTCGAAGAGGACGCCCACCGGTTCAAGGGCAAGTATCATTCGATGTCGCTGACGTTGACGGAGATGACGTAAGGGGGAGTCGCGCATCGCGGAATCGTTAGGGCAATTGATCAAGCGGCACAGCATCAAGAGCGTGCAGTCGCTTAGGCTGCCGGAGCTGATGGAAGCCGAGGTCGTATCCGACCCGCCGGAGTTGAAGATCAAGCTCAAGGGCAGCGATAAGCTGATCATCCCGAAGGAGCTGATCGTCGTCGCGGAGCATCTGTGCCGGGTACATCGCAAGGCGAATGTGACGAATACCGGGAAGACGGCGATATCGAAGCAAACGTTCACGGCGGACACGGATAAGGTGATGGAGCATCAGCATGCCGTATCGGTAGAGGTCGAGTTGAAGGAGCGGGATTTTACTGCGTTGCAAAGCGAGATTCATTTTCTAAACGAGGACAGTAAAGACGATCTGCTGAAGAAGGGCGACAAGGTGATGGCGCTCTCGTTCGAGGGCGGCCAGAAGTTCTTCGTGATGGATCGCATCGTCACGTATTGACGCGGAGGAGGGGGCGCATGTCGTTCGGGGAATTGGTGAAGCGGCACTGTCTCGCGAGCGTGCAGTCGCTAAGGCTGCTAGAGCCGATGGAGGCCGAGGTCGTGGCAGGCCCGCCGGACCTGAAGATCAAGCTGAAGGGCAACGATAAGCTGATCATCCCGAAGGAGCTGATCGTCGTCGCGGAACGGCTGTGCCGGGTCAGACGCAAGGCGAACATTACGAACGCCGAGAGTACGGCGATCTCGTCGCAATCGTTCGACGGGACCGTCGCGGTCGGAGCCCCGGTAGGCAAGAACGATCCGATCCCGCCGGCCCACGCGCATAAGCTGACCGTGACCGTCGCCTTGAAGGACCGGAAGTTCGATCTGTTGGAAGGCGAGATTCATTACATTACCGAGGACGACAAGGACGATACGCTGCGCGCGGGCGACCGCGTGATGGCGTTCGCGTTCGAGGGCGGCCAGAAATATTTCGTGTACGATCGCATCGTTCAATATTAATCGTCGGAGACAGGCGAGGAGGGATGGGCATGGGACTTACTCCCGAAATCGAATTTCCGACCGTCATCCAGAGGAAGGCGCCCGCCCTGCGCACTTATAAGCTCGACTTCGAGACGGGGGAGATCGGCCGGCGGATCGACGGCGCGGAAGCCATTCAACAGCTGATTCATAAGGCCGTCCGGACGATTCGGTTCAGCCACCCGATCTATTCGGACGACTACGGCTGCGAAATTCAACATATGCTCGGCAAACCGTTTTCTCAAGGCTTTATTCAGGTCGAGATGGTTCGGATGATCACCGAAGCGCTCGTATACGACGAACGCATTCACCGGGTGTACGATTTCACGATCACTTCGGAAAACGACGAGGTGTACATCGCCTTCTTCGCCGATACGACCCAGGGGACGATCCGTTACGAAGGGGTGATGTAGCATGGAACAATCTTCGGCGCTCGGCTTCGAGGCGAAGCTGCAGCAGCTGCTCGCCCGCGTCAACGACGGACTCGACAAGAGCGAGGGCTCGGTCATCTACGACGCCTTGGCCCCGATCGCGATGCAGCTGTGGATCGAAGAGAGCAAGTTCCGGAGCATCTTGGAGCAGGCGTTCGCCGTGACGGCGGAGGGGCGATTTTTGGATTCGATCGCCAAGGATTACGGGCTCGAGCGGACGCCGGCCGCGGCGGCGAGGGTCGAGCTGGAGTTTACCGGCGTCGTGGGCGCCGCGATTCCGGACGGCACGACGGTCGGGATCGAAAACTCGGATTTGACGTTCGCGACGATCGGGAACGCGACGATCGGCTCCGACGGGAAAGCGGCGGTGCCCGCTCGATGCAAGCAGCCGGGCCCGGCCGGCAACGTGAACGCGGATACGATCCGCCTGCTGTTCGACCCGGTCAAGGATATTTGGACCGTGAACAATAAGCGGCCGGCCGCCGGCGGCCTCGATCAGGAGGCGGACGTCGCGCTTCGGGAACGGATTCTGTACCAGAAGCGCAATCCCGAGCACGGCGGGACCGAATCGGATTATAAGCGCTGGGCGCTGTCCGTCACCGGGGTGACGTACGCGGACGCGATCAACTGCAAGCGGGGGCTCGGCACGGTCGACGTCGTCATCGACTGCGAAGGGGACGACGAAGCCCGGGAGGCGATCTTCGCGGAGGTTCGGGAGTTGATCGACCGGAAGAAGCCGCTCGGCGTCGACGTGATCGTCGCGCCGGTCGTCCCGCGGGAGCAGCGGGTCGTCGTCCGCGTGTCGGGCCTCGGCGAAGCCGCCGCGAAGCAGGCGGTGCATCAGTACTTGCGGACGATCGAGATCGGCGGCACGATCTATCTCTCGAAGATCGTGGCGGCCGTCATCGTCGCAGGCGCCTCGGACGCCGTCGTTATCGAGCCGGAGGAAAACCTTCCGCTGCCCGAATCGAGCAGCTTGAAGGCGGAGGTCGTGATTCTCTTATGACGTCCTTGATCCGCTACCTGCCGGAATATTACCGGGAGAGCCGGCAAATGAACGCGATTCTGGATGCGGCGGCTCCGGACATTCCCGATGTGGAAGGGCGCCTTCTGCACGCGCTGTTTCTGTCCGAGGCGCCGGAGGAATGGCTCGGGCTGTGGAAGCGGGAGCTTCAGGCGCCGGACCGGGACGCGCTGCTCGCGAAGCTGCGTTCCTCGGGCACTTTGATTTTAGATACGATTCTGGCGCTCGGCTTAACGGCGACGGAGACGTACCGGCTCAGCCCGGAAGACGGTTACACGCTGTCAGGGGACGATGCGGTGTTTCCGGACGGCGCGTTCTACGGGCCGCTGATCTCGGCGATTCACGTCGAGCCGGAGCAGGTCGAGGTCGTCCGCAAGCTGATCCAGATCAGCGGATTCGCGGGCTTCCGGTATTGGTTGGCCGTCCATGCGAAAGCTTCCGTGCGGACCCAAGCGCCGAAAGCGGGGATGCAGCGGAGCGTCTATCCAGGCATCGACCGCGAGACGAAGCTGTCTTACGGCGAACTCAGCGGACGCGGCGTCGACACCGCGGGACGCGTCGCCCTGGTTCGGAGCCACGAAGCCGACGCGGGGAGAGAGGCGTGGTGGTCCCCGGGCCTCTTCTTCACCGACCCGCTTCGCTTCACGGACGAGACGGTTCGCGCGCAGCAATGCGCCGTGACCGTCGTTCAAGAACCGATGTAGAAGCGGGAGCAGTGGCAGGAGTAGAAGGAGTAGCAGGAGTAGCAGGAGTAGCAGGAGTAGGAGGTCACGCACATGGGAGTCAGTTATACGGCGTCGGTGGCCGGGATGCGCACGTTCCAAGCGCTGCATCTCGTGCGAACGACCGACGTCTGGATCGGCATCGGCAAGCCGACGCCGTGGAACGAGGCGGACAGCGCGCCCGAGGTAACCGGTTCGTCGTCTTTGACGGAGCCGATCGGATATAAGAAGGCGGAGAAGGTCCGATTCGTCGTGCCCGACGCGGAAGGCGACATCGTTCAATTCGAGCAGCGGTGGAGGCCGGTCTCCGAGGAAGAGGGGCGGCAAAGCCTCGCCCGCTGGGTGTACGTCGCGGCGTGGATCGCCGGCGACGAGCTGCCCGCCGTCAGCTATCGCCAGAGCGCGATCGTGACGGGGCTGACGCTCGCGCCGGAGACGCCGCCCGGGAAGCTGGCGGTGCTGGCCGCGGAGGTCGGCGATCACGGGCTGCCCTTGGTCGTGAACCACCGTTCGCCGATTCATCGCGCGGCGGATCAACGGGAGTTTCTCGAATTTATCGTGGAGTTCTGATGGGTTTGTCTAGGAGGAGGAGCGTCTCGCTATGAGTGTGTACAATCGATTCGACCCGGCCGACCGCTGGGTATCGCTGCAGGCGAGGAGCGGCCGGCGGCTCCAATCGGCCGAGCTGAACGAAATCCAATCGCTCGCGCTTCACCGCGACAAGCGGATGGGCGACGTCATCTTCGGTTCGGGCCATATTATCGAGGGCGGGCAGATGTTCGTGTCGCCTCCGCCCGGGAACGAAGCCATTATCTTTCCCGCCTCCGTCTATATCGACGGCATGATTCACGACATCGGAGAGAAGCGCATCCCGATTACCCGCCAAGGCGAGGAAATTATCGGGCTGAAGATCGTCTACGAGACGGTGACGCACGAGACGGAGCCTAAGCTGCTCGATCCGGCGGTCGGCTACGCGAACTTCGGCTCGCCCGGGATGGACCGGCTGGCGGCGTCGCCGGAGTGGGTGTTGAACGATCCCGCCGCGACGCCGATGTACCGGCTCGTGAACGGCGAAGTGGTCACCGCCAAGGTGCCGCCGGAGCTGGAGGGCTTCACGCCCGTGCTGGCCCGGCGCACGCACGATACGAGCGGAAGCTTCCTCGTCTCGGGCATGGACGGCTTCATCGAGCCGGCCGAAGGAGAGTATGTGAACCTGGTCATCGAAGCGGGGAAGGCGTACGTCCTCGGCTACGAGATCAATCGGCTCGTCCCGACGCGCATTCGGCTTCGGAAATCGCTCGATGCCCGGAAGGTATCGGACGAAGTGAAGGTGTATAAGGACCCGGGCTCGGGCGCCGAACCGGTCTATACGTTGAACAGCAAGCCCGTGAAAGCGATCCGCGAAATTACGGCCCGGGTGCAGCTCCAGACCGACGTCACGCGTCAAACCGGGATGGCGGATCCGCTCCCCGAAGAGGCCGTCGTCGATATCGTGCGGGTCGTTTACAAAGACAAAAATTATGTCAAAGGAACGCACTACCAGCTCGTCGACAACAGCGTCGATTGGTCGATCGGGAACGACCGGCCCGCCGTCGGGGACACGTACTCGGTCGTCTACCAGTTTATGCGGCAGATGGTCCAGGACGAGGATTATCGCCTGGACGCCTCCGCGAACGGGGTCGCGTGGCTGAACAAGCTGCGCCCGGTGCCCGACTCGCTCTTCAATGTCACCTACGACTACTATTTAGCCCGCAAGGACGCCTTCTACTTGACCCCCGACGGGCAAATTCGAATCGCGACGGGGCAATCGGACGTGCATCCGCCGCTGCCGCCCGTTCCGCCGGACATCCTCGAGCTCGGGGAGCTTCACTTCCCTCCGGCGAGCGGCGAGGTCGCCGTCGTGAACTACAAGCCCAAGCGGCTGACGATGCTGGAGCTGCGTTCCCTGCTCGATCGTCTGGAGCGCGCCGAATACAATCAGGCGATGCTGGAGCTGGAGCGATCCGCCCAGATCGCGGATCCGACGACGCAGAAGAAGGGCATTCTGACCGATAACTTCACGAACTTCGAGCGCATCGATTTCGGCAAAGGCTTCGACGCCATGATCGATCCGGCGAATCAGACGCTGCAGCTGCCCGCGACGCAAACGTTCGAGCAGCTGACCTTCGAGAGCGGGGAGTCGGTCCGGCGGCACGAGCGGCTGCTCACGCTGGACTATACCGAGCAGGTCGTCATCGAGCAGAGCTACGCGACCGAATCGCTGAACGTAAACCCTTACCAAGTGTTCGGCGCGCAGGCGACGATTCGCCTTACGCCTTCTCAAGACTCTTGGGTCGAGCAGACGGTCGTCTCCAACGTCGTATGGGGTTGGTGGGATGCGTGGTGGGGCGGCAGCCGGACCGAAACCCGGGTCATTCTCGACGAGAATATCCCGTTCATCCGGCAGCGCGTCGTCGCCGTGCACGGCGAAGGCTTCGAGCCGAACGCCGACAATCTGCAGGCGACGTTCGACGGCGTCCCGGTGGCGCTCCAACCGGCCGCGGGTTACGGAGCGGGTACGTCGCCGGGGACGGTGAAGGCGAACGGAGCCGGCCGCTTCGTCGCAAGCTTTACGATTCCGGAGAACATCAGAACCGGCACGCGGGAAGTGAGAATTTTCAATTATGTGTAAGGGGGGATAACGGTGGCGGAAATCCAAAACGAATCGAGAACCTCATACGTCGGCGTCGGCCGCAGGCAGCTTATCGAGCAGACGTTCTGGCAGGTGCCTTGGTGGAACCAGATCGACCCGCTCGCGCAAACGTTCTTGCTGCTGGAAGAAAGACTCGTGACGAGCGTCGAGCTGTTCTTCGCGACGAAGGACGCCGATTCCGCGGGGTATACGGCGAAGCCCGTGACCTTGCAGCTGCGTAACGTCGTGAACGGGTACCCGGGAACGACGGTGCTGGCGTCCAAGGTGTTGGAGGCGAGCGCGGTCAAGGTGTCGGCGAAGGGAGAGACAGCCACCAAATTTACGTTCGCCGATCCGGTGCTGCTGCAGGCGAACGTCGAATACGCGCTCGTCATTCTGACCGGGTCCAGCCAATACCGGGTATACGTCGCCAAGATGAGCGCGAAGGATCTGATGACCGGCAACGCCGTGTCCCGGCAGCCCTACGACGTCGGCGTGCTCTTCTCCAGCTCCAACGCGACGGCGTGGACGGCGCATCAGGATACGGATTTGAAATTCCGCCTGTACGCGGCCGAATTCAAGAAGACGGAGAGCAAGCTGTATTTCGGAAGCAAGACGTTGTCCGAGGCGGCCTCCCAGCTGCTGCTGTCCACGAGTCAGGTGGTGCCGCAAGGAAGCAACCTGCAGTGGCAGTGGTCCTCGGACGGCGCGAATTGGTACGCCTTGAACGATACGGGCGTGACGGCGCTGGGCGCCCCGACGCGGCACATTCAAGTTCGCGCCGCGTTGTCCGGCACGAAGAAGAGCTCGCCGGTCATCCAGACCGAAGCGATCGGCGCCGTCGCGCTGTCCTATAAGACGACGGGCACGTACGTCAGCAAGGAATGGTTCACGAACGATTTCTTCACGAAAATTACGATGTACGTCGATTTATATAAGCCTTCCGGAACCGCGCAGGCCGCGGACTACAGCGTGAACGGGGGCGACGCCTGGGTTCCGCTCGGCGAGGGCGCGGCGGTCCGGCAGTACGGGCAATATACGCAGTACAAATACGAAGCGACGGTCCCCGCCTCGAATCGGGTGCGCATTCGGATTCGGCAGTCGAATTCGGAGTCCGCGCGAGCGGAGACGCCGAAGGCCAGGCGGTTGATGGTGACATTGTCCTAGAATTTAGAAAAAAGCGGGTGAAGAGGCGATGGCGAGTACCCACCGCATTACGTTAGACCCGGCCGCTCCCGACAGCCTGTACGCCGGCGCGCAGAAGGTGAACGCGGCGCTGGACGAGGCGGAGGCCCGGCTGGAGAGGTTGGAAAAGCTGGAGCAGGAATGGAACGTGAAGATCGGCAACGCGCTATGCCTGCAATGGATGGAGGTGTGACGATGGCTTACGAAGCGTATTCCGCGGTCGATCTGTACGGCGGACAGCCCGGAGCGGCGTTGACCGATCTGGTGACGTTGAAAAACAAGACGATTCTGAAGAACATCGTCATTCACAATACGACGAGCTCCTCTTCGAAGCTGCAGCTGCACATCATCCGCCCGGGCAAGACGGCCGGCCCCGAGACGCAGCGGATCGGAACGAGCATCGCGAGCGAGGACACCGTGAAATTCTCCTTCGAGACGGTGCTGCCCAAGGGGACGAAGATCGCGGCGCTGCAGACGCCCGCGGGCGCGCTCTCCCTCGATATCTCCGGAGTCGAGGTGATCTCGGTTGTATAGCTCTTTGAAGGGTACGATGAACGGGGGCGGGACGACGACCGTGCGGCGTTCCTTCCCTGTCGCGCCGGGCGAGACGATCCGCAAGGGCGACGTCGTGACGGTGTTCGACGATCTGGCGTACAAGAACGCCGAGCTGCCCCTCGACGCGCTGCCGAAATTCAGCCCGGACGTCCTCTACCTGCGGCCCGACGAACAGAGCCGGGCGGTTCATGCGATCGGCTCGGACGAATTCATTCAGATCGCCTCGACGGACCACCACATCCGAATTGCCCGGCTCGCCGCCGGACCCGACGGCATCGTCGAGAAAGCCGGCAAGCTGCTGCCGGTGTTCGGGGTCGAGGGGATCGACCGGATCTTGTTCAAGCCGCTCGACGAGGGGACCGGCTTGCTCTGTTACCTGGAGCATAACACGGTGCTGTGGCGGTTCCTCGCGGTGCGATGGGCGGGCGGCGACGGGCTGGAGCTGGGCGGCCCGTTCGTTACGGAGTTGAGCACGAACGGGCTGCCGGAGATCGAATCCGCGGGGGCGGATTCGTTCCTCATGGTATGGCATTGCGTGCTGGCGGAGCCCCCTCGGATGAAGGCCCGCCTCGGCGCGATCGGCTCCGATCTGTCCGTCGCGATGCCGGCGGACGCGTATGCGTTCGAAGGAGTCCCTCTGCTGAGCGACCGGTTCGCCTTCGCGAAGCTCGGAGAAGGACGCTACGTCGTCAATTGCTTCATCGGCGATCCGCAGCCGACGGTCGCGACCCAGGCGTTGTTCGTCCGCGAAGGGCGGATCGAGCTGGGAGGGAGGGCGGTCTGGCGGCCGCCCGCCTCCAAAAACGTAGAAATGAGGGCGCTCGCGCTGTCCCCGGACCGGTACATCTTGCTCAACAAAACGGAGAGCCGATTGGACATCTACAACGTCGCAATGCTCAATGACGTCCCTTCGATGGCGGCTCCTTTCCAAGTAACGGTCAGCGGCCTCTTCTTCGACGCGGTCCGGCTCTCGGACCGTCGGTTCGCGGTCGCCTATAACGACCGGAACGCAGGCAGTCTGACGACGACGATGTTCGAAGCGTCCGCGACCGGCAACGCGGTGCTGTCGCTGTTCTCGCGGGGGATGCTCGGCACGATTCGGGGGAACGCGAATCGGCTTCGTTTCGTGTCGTTGGGGGAATCGCTGTATGTTCTTACGTTTAATAGCGAGGCGAGCTCCTATGCCGATTATACGCAGGCGCTCCTGCTTCGCATGACGGCGGACATGACCGCGTTCGAGGACGTCCTGGTCAAGGAGCAGCTGACGAACGTATGGGACCGGGGCTGCGAAGCCGAATATTTCCACTTCTGCGCGCTCGGAACGACCGGCCGATTCATCGTGTCCGGCAGCGGCCGAATGAAGCTGTTCCGGTGCGGTTGGACGCCGCTCCGGTTCATCGACGCGGGGGTGGGCGAGTTCTCCTCGGAGACGGGCGACTATTATTCCAGCGACCGCTTGTTCGACGTCGTCGCGCTGTCGAACGGGTACGTCGTTCTGGCCTACCGGGAGAGGGACACCTGGCACGGCAAGCTGTCCGTGTTCGAGCCTCGTCCCGGCGGGTACCGGCCGATCGCGTCGCATACGTTCTCGTACAGCCATGTCGACAACCTGGCGATCGTGGAGATCGCGCCGGGGAAGATCGCGCTGCAATACAGGCAGCGCATCAAGCCGACGTACGACAGCGGCGGCTCCGAGCGGGAGGTGAAGGTGCTCGTCGCCAAGGTGACGAGCGAGGGACTAACGGAGAAGGCGACGACGAGCTTCGAACCGGAGCCGTATAAGGAAACTCGATTGTTCCCGCTCGCCGGAGACCGATTGCTCGTCCTCGGGCTCAATCATAAGATCGACCTGTTCGCCCGCGTCTTTCGGTATCGGGAGGCGGGCGCGACCCCGAGCTTCGAGCCGCTCGGCGAGGCGCTGCGCTTGGACTACGAGCGAGCGAACTTCACGGCGGCGCGGCTCGGGCCGAATCTGTTCGCCGCGACTTCGGCCGGGAGCTTCCTCGTCGAGGCGAGGGAGGACGGGACGCTGATCTCCAGCGGCAGACTGTCCTTAGAGACGAGCGGCAGCGAAACGCACGGCATGCTCGACGAAGAAGACGGCCATGTCGCGTGCCTTCTGACCGATTCGGCGAGCGGGGCGATCGAGACCGTCCGGTACGCGAAGCTGGGCGGCAGGCTGTTCCAAGCGGGCGATGCGGCGGCGCGGAAGGAGAAGCTGGAGAGGATCGTCACGGAGCTTCGGCGCATGCGGGGGAAGACGGCATTCGTCTACAAGGCGAGATGGACGAAGGGCATGACGTCCCAGCCGGGCCGGCCCGCCTCGGATCTGCGGTTAGCCTTGCTGGATGCGGGTTCCGCAGCGGACGGCGCGCCTCCGAAGGACCGGTTTTATCCGTTCCCCTCGTCGCCGGGGACGCCTTCCGTCTTCTTGCCGATCGACGACCGCCGAGCGTTCTGCGCGATGTCGGACGGCCGGAACAATCAGATATACACGATCGCTTATCTCGACGACGCGTTCCTCGCCTTCGGCCGGCCGTATGTAACCCCCAGCGGCATCGCGGGCTCGGACGGGACTGAAGGGCAGTCGATCGAAGTGACGCTCCGCGGGATCGCGGAGGTGCCCGGCGCGACGTTGCAAGCCGGGACCGCGTACGCCTCGGGGAGAGACGGTCGGCTGTCGGTCGAGCCGGGGGGCAGAACCGTAGGGGTGGCCGTATCGGCGAGCGAGCTGTTGATCGAGTAAGAAAAAGGAGTTCTGTCGACCCATGTCGAAAACATAGGAAATGAGTCTATTTTCCTATGCTGGAGGCATTGTATGATTGAGTTATTGAGGGAGACGGAGCTCTTCTCCGGTTTGGCGGAGCCCCTGCTGCGCAGCATCGCCGATGAGTGCGTGACGAACGCTTACCCCTCCGGCACGATCTTGTTTCGGGAAAACGAGGTGGGCACGCTGCTGTATTTCGTCGTCTCGGGGTCGATCAAGATCTTCACGACCAACGCGAACGGCGAAAGCAAAATCTTGTCCATCATTACCCGCGGCGACTGCTTCGGGGAGCTGAGCCTTCTGGACGGGAAGCCGCGGTCCGCCACCGCTCAGGTGATCGAGGATACGAAGCTGATCTCGCTGTCGGCCAAGAGCTTCAACCAACTATTGAAGAACAATCACGAAATTACGCTGGGCATCATTAAGCAATTGAGCGCGCGCCTTCGGGAGACGAACCAGCAGGTGCAGGATTTAACGTATTTGAATTCGAAGCAGCGGGTTATGAAAAACTTGCTGCAGCTGGCGGGCACCCACGGCCGTAGGAACGCGAAGACGATCCATGTCCGGCTCAGCCTCAATTACGACGAGCTGTCGCAGATGGCCGGGGTGACGAAGCCGCTGCTGTTCCAGGTGTTCCACGAGCTGCAGGAGAAACAGATTTTATCCTTCGTCGAGAAGGAGTTTATTTTGGACTTAAGCCGATTAAAGGTATAGCGGATGTACAGTATATTGTATTAAACGTAAACGGGGCTGCCCTTCCAGTAGATTAGTAGGAATCTACTTGGAGGGCGGCCCCGCGGCGTTCTTTAGTTCTTCGAAGTGGCGAGCCGTTCCACCAGCTCCGCCAAGCGGGCGATCGTCTGCTTGCCGCCTTCGACCGCGCCGTAGTTTTCGACCGCTTGCCTCAGCTGCTCGGCCGAGCGGAATCGCGAATGCATCGATAACGCCGTGTCGCCGTTCCGATCCTCGAGCGTCACCGTCACGCGGAACTGCTCTTCGTCCCCGGGCTCGCCATGCGAGTAGACGAGCCGTTCGGGACGAACGACCTCCCGATAGGTGATCAGGTTCGGATACGCCGTGCCGTCGGGACCGTGCATCACGTACTCCCATTGCCCGTTCGTCCGGGCTTCGAATCGGCTCGTCGTCGTGGAGAAGCCGATCGGCCCCCACCACATCGCGAGATGGTTCGGATCCGTGAACGCGTCGAACACGAGCTCGCGAGGCGCGCGGAACGTTCGCTTCACGACGATCTCCTGCTGTTCTACGTAGGCTTCCGTATTAAATACCGACATCAAGTTCCCTCCAGTTCCTGTACTTCGTTCTTGAAGCGAGTGTATCATACTTCAAATATTCCTGCAAAGGAATATACAAAATCATTTTCCGACAACGGTACGTTATTTCCCCGGAAATCGACACGAACCGATCTCGTTTCGCATAAAAGTCGTTACAACGGCGTGCTCCTCGTTTACAATAATGGGATACAACTGCCGGAGAGGTGAGCCAACAACGATGAACGTACGAAGACGCAAGCTACAACCCCTGCTCTTGCTGATGCTCTTATCGTTGCTCGCGGGCTGCGCGGGCGGCGCCGCGCCCGTCGAGGACCCAATCGAAGAAGACCCGGTCGCCGAGACCCCCGAGACGCCGGGGTCCGAGGACGTTGCGGAACAACCGATCTTGCCTTATACATACCCGCTTACCGGACTGCCGGCCGAGGAGCTGCTGACGGATCGCCCCGTCGTCGTGATGGTGGAAAATTCGCCCGCCGCGCGTCCTCAAACCGGTCTGCATGAAGCGGATCTCGTATACGAAGTGTTGGCGGAAGGCGATATTACGAGGTTTATTGCCGTCTATCAGAGCGTGAAGTCGGAGGAGATCGGGCCTGTGCGCAGCATCCGTCCGTATTTCGTCCAATTAGGCATGGAGGTCGACGGCATTCTCGTCCATGCGGGATGGAGCCAAGAGGCGATGAATTTGATGGTGAAGCATAAGCTGAACCATCTCGACCAAGTATACGGCGATCACGATTATTATTGGCGGGACAAGTCCCGCAAAGCGCCGCACAATTTATACACGAGCATCGAACTCATCCGCAAGGGCGCGGAGAAGAAGAAATTCCGCGAGGCGTGGACCGACCCGGTTGTGACGTTCGCTCTGCCGGGAGCGGGCGGAGATGCGGCGGTGCCGAAGGGCGATCCGGCGGATCGCGTTACCATCCCGTATATCGGAGGTTACGAGGTCGGCTACGAATACGAAGCGGCGACGAAGACGTACTTGCGCTCGATGAAGGGGAAACCGCATACCGACAAGAAGACGGATGCGCGGTTGTCCGCGACGAACGTGCTCGTCGTTCAAGCGAAGCACCGGATCGTCGACGACGTCGGTCGGCGGGAAGTGGACGTACAGGGACCGGGCAAAGGCGTTCTGCTGCAAGCAGGCTTGAAGCGGGATATCGTCTGGGAGCTGAAGAACGGCGTCATCCGCGCGTACGACAAGGAAGGGGCGATTACGGATATTCCGCTTCTTCCCGGGAAGACGTGGGTGCAGATCGTGCCGGACCTGTCGAAGGTGACGTTCGGAGCGGGGACCTAGAGGGAAGAAGAAGGGGCGCGAATTGCAACAATGCAGTTCGCGCCCTCTTGCGTGTCGCGCAAAGCCGATTGCTTGCATCCTTACATGTAAACGCCGGCAATGAGCCGAATGCAGCCGAATATCCTGCAGCCTTGCAGGTATTCGGCTGCTGCACTTTCGCGTCTCATCGAACTTGCAAATGGGAGATTCTAGCTGACATGCAAGACCGCTTTTCCAATCTTCGCCATAGTTTCAGAAATTGTTCAGTTCGTTCTTATATACTGTCGTAAGGAACGAAAACGAACGATTGTCGGAAAGCGAAGGTGAAGGTGGCTCATGATATCGTTGTCGCCGGCGGGAGTCGAGGACGAAGCGTTCCTATTCGAATTATTCGTCAGCGTCCGACTCGCCGAATACGCCGGTTCGGGGTGGAGCCAGTCGGAGATGCAGACGCTGATGTGGGTGGAATTTCGGACGCAGCAAGCGACCTATGCGAACCAATCAGGAGTACGGCATGACATCGTGAAGGAGGGAGACGTGCCGGTCGGCCGGATCCTGACGTCGGAGAGCGCGCTCGCGGTTCAACTCGTCGATGTATCCCTGATTAAGCCTTATCGAGGCAGGGGGATCGGATCGGTGCTGGTCCGAGGGCTGCAGAAACTCGTTGCTCCGACCGGGAAGCCGATCCGCCTACAGGTAGAATTGTATAACCCGGCCATGCGTTTCTACCAACGCCTTGGTTTCCAGCCCTATCGGGAACACTTCCCTTATCTCTCCATGGAATGGAGTCCGAATTCGGGGAAGGTCGCCGCTGCGACAACAACGCTCGCCTAACCTCAATAGGAATCGAAATGCGGGCAAGAGCCCAGGCCAACTAAGGCCTGGGCTCTTGTCTTTTCACCGATGACTGAACTCGGGGAAAAACGGAGGAAGATCATCGATTGCGCATCGGAATCGAGTTTTGAACATGTACACGGGGGAGAAGCGTTCCCTATAATCCTCCATATCGCACGCACGTTGCGACGATTCGGGAGAGGGGGGGATCGGGAAGAGGTCAGCGCACGCGGATTTGTAAGTGCTTACAGTTAACGTGATCATTTATTAAGGAGGGAAATCTATGAAGAGAGCACTCATTCGAGGGACGGCGGTTTGGTTGGCCGTCTGCATGGCGTTCAGCCTGCTGCCGCCCGGGACGGCGTCTGTCGAAGCGGCGGCCGCAACGGGGGAGGGGGAGACGGAGCTTTTCCGGTACGATTTCGAAAACGATGCCGTCGGTTCCCCGCCGGTCGTGAACGCGGGAGATCCCGACGCGTGGACGGCCGCGGCCCGAAGCGCGGAGTCGCCGTTAACGGTCGTCGAAGACAACGGCGGCAAGGCGCTGGAATACGCGCGGGTCGAAACGGCGACGGGCGGCGGCGGACCGCGGGTCGAGAAGCGCATCGATTTCGCGGGCCGGGAGACGTTGACCGTCGAATTCCAAATGAAGACGCTGGGTCATCGATTCATGCTGGAGCTGCGCGGCGAAGGGCAGACGCCGCCCGTGACTCGGTTGCTGCTGCTCGACGGCAACGGCTTGGTGCCGACTCCGCCGGAAGGGGTCGTCTTCGACAGGAATGCGTACGTCGACGCGAAGATCGAGATCGACGCGGCGGGGCGGACGTTCACATCCTATCTGAACGGCTACCCGATTCAAAGCGGCGTACCGCTGCACGCTGATATCGACTTGTCGAAGCCGGTAACGCTTCGGTTTACGACCAGCGTGCAGCCGGGAGAGAGGCTGTATTTGGACAACGTCGTCATGACGGGCGCGATGACGGAGACGGAAGCGAACGCGATCGTCCGCAAGCTGTCGCCCGCGCATCCGCGCCTGATGGCGACGGCGGACGACTTCGCCGCGCTCGCGGCGCGGATCGGGGCCGACCCGCGTTCCGCCGAGTGGTACGGGAAGATCCGGTCGGACGCGGAGCGGTTCCTCGGCGAAGCGCCCTCGGAATACGGCTTCCCCGACGGCCGCACGCTGTTGAACGTGAGCCGGCAAGTGTTGGGCCGGACCTACGCATTGGCGCTCGCGTACCGGATCGAAGGCGACGCGAAGTACGCGGAGCGGCTGTGGACGGAGCTGGAGGCGGCGGCCGCCTTCCCGGACTGGAACCCGGAGAGCTTCCTTAGCACGGCCGAGATGACGCACGCGTTCGCGATCGGCTACGACTGGGCGTACGACTACTGGTCGCCGGAGCGGAAGGACGCGATTCGCGAGGCGATCGTCGAGCTGGGCTTGACGCCGGGCCTGAACGCCTACCGATCCGGGGCGTGGTGGGTGTCGACGACGAACAACTGGAATCTCGTGTGCAACGGCGGACTCGCCATCGGCGCGCTGGCGATCGGCGACGAGGAGCCGGAGCTGGCGGAGGCGATTCTGCAGGCCGGACTCGCCTCGATCCCGCGAGCGCTCGGCGAATACGCGCCGGACGGCGCGTATCCGGAAGGGGTCATGTACTGGGCTTACGCCAACCGGTATTTCGTGCCGTATTTGGCTTCCTTGCAGACGGCGGTCGGCGAGACGTTCGGTTTGACGGAGACGCCGGGTCTGGCGGACACCGGCTCGTTCCCGATTTATATGACGGGACCGTCCGGACTCACCTTCAACTACTACGACGCCTCCGCGAGCGCTCAGCGTCCGGCGGAGATGTTCTGGTTCGCCCAAACGTACGACCGGCCGGAGTATGCTTGGTGGGGGGAAGGCAGCGCGAGCGCTGCGCCGACGCAGCTGCTCTGGTACGAACCCGGCGCGGCCCTCGGCCCACGGGAAGCCGGACTGCCCTTGGATAAGCTGTTCCGACGGTCCGAAGCGGCGTCGTTCCGCAGCGCGTGGGACCAATCCGACGCGTTGTACGTCGGATGGAAGGCCGGCGACAATGCGTTCAATCACGGGGATCTCGACCTCGGGACGTTCGTGCTCGATGCGTTGGGCCTCCGGTGGGCGTCCGAGCTCGGCTCGGAGGACTACGGTTCGCCGGGGTATTGGAGCGCCGGCCCGAACGGGCAGCGCTGGACGTATTATCGCAAGCGCGCGGAAGGGCAGAACACGCTGGTCGTCAATCCGGGCGCCGGAGACGATCAAGATCCGCTGGCGACGGGGAAGATCGTCCGGTTCGAGAGCGGACCGACCGAGGCGTTCGCGGTCGCCGAGCTGTCCGAGGCGTACGCGCATGTCGGCGCGACGTCCTGGCAGCGGGGCATCTCGCTGTTCGACCATCGACGTCAAGTGCTCGTTCAAGACGAGCTGCAAGCCGACGAGCCGGCGGACGTCTGGTGGTTCATGCATACGCCGGCGAACGTCGAGGCGGCGGCGGACGGCAGAAGCGCGATTCTGACGATCGCCGGCGAACGGATGCTGGCTCGCATTATATCCCCCGCCTCCGGGGCGGCGTTCACGATCATGGATGCGGAGCCGCTCTGGACGTCGCCCGATCCGCAGCAATCGGCGAACAACAGCGTTCGGAAGCTGGCGATTCATATGGAAGGCGTGACGGACCTGCGGCTGGCGGTCCAGTTCACCCCGCTGCGCGACGGAGCGCCCGCCGCGGAACCGACGGCCGCGACGCCGCTCGCCGCGTGGGCCGTCTCGCATGAAGCCGTGCCGACGCTTAGCGGCATCGCGCTCGACGGCATTCCGCTGGATGCGTTCGCGCCGGGGGCGTTCACGTATGACGTCCCGCTGGCAGAGGGAACGGCGGCGGCGCCGACGGTGACCGCGACGGCCGCCGCGCCGTCGGATACGGTCGACGTCGAGCAAGCATCGACGCCGGACGGAACGGCGACGATCCTCGTGTCTCGCGCCGGGGGGCCGACGACGAGGTACGAGGTGCATTTTCAAAGGGAAGCTGCTTCGGAAGAAGGGCCGGTCGTGACGGCTAGCATTCAGGGGACGTTCCCGCCGGAGCATACGATCGACGACGACTTGACGACGTTCTTCTCCGCGCAGGGCTACGGGCAATGGGTGCAGTACGATCTTGGCGAATCGACGTCGATCGACGGCGTGTCGCTTGCCTGGTATCAAGGCGACGTCAGGAGCTTCGACTTTACCGTGCTTGCGTCGGAGGACGGGGAGACGTGGACGGAAGCGTACGCCGGGTCGAGCAACGGGATATCGCTCGAGCTGGAGGCTCATGCGTTCCCGGCCGTCGAAGCCCGCTACGTCCGCATCGTCGGATACGGCAACAGCTCCAACCAATGGATGAGTATCACCGAGGCGCGCCTCCATACGGAGGCCGGGGTCTGGCCGGCGTTCGAGACGAGGGCGCCCGTCCTGGAACGCGTCGCGTTGACGGCCAAATACGATCGGCCCGCGGTCGGGGAGTCGGGGCGGCTCGGCGTGACCGGCGTCCTGTCGGACGGCGGCGAAGCCGATCTGGCGCAGGCGCAGGTGCGTTACGGCAGCAGCGACGAGTCGGTCGCGGCGGTCGGCGCCGCCGGCGAGCTTACGTTCGTCGGCGCCGGCGAAGCGACGCTGTACGTCGTCGTCGAGACAACGGATCGCCGCTTGAAATACGACCGTCTGACGGTGAAGGTCGCCGACCCGAACACGAGGATGCCCGTCGCGGATGCGTTCGTCCGGGGCGGGTCGTACGGAGACGACCGATATGGGACGACGTCGGGCATGACGCTCAAGCAGGATGCGAATGTCGACTTTGCCCGGGAGGCGTATCTCGCGTTCGACGTCGGCGCGATCGACGGTCCGCTGGAGGCGGCGACGCTATATATTTACGCCTCGGTCTCGGATCAAGGCACCGGCGCGGGAGCGACGGGTCATAGCATCGACGTCCACGCCCTGGAAGGCGAGTGGCAGGAGAATACCGTCACATGGAACACCCGCCCGACGGTCTTGGAGAAGCTCGCGTCCGTCGACATCGACGACGTCTTCCAATGGCGGGCGATCGAGCTGCCGGTCGAAGCCGTCGAAGCGGCCGAAGGCGGCCGGTTGGATGTCGCGCTGCGGCACGTCGCCCCGGCCGGGAACCGGTACGCCGTAAGCGTGCGGAGCCGCGAACACGCGACCTACAGTCCGTACCTCGTGCTGACGCCGAGCGCAACGGTCGAAGCCGTCTGGAGTCCGGAAGCGCCCGACGGCCGAGAAGGCTGGTACGCGAGTCCGGTCACGCTGACGCTGCTGCCGCCGGACGCGGCGGAGGTACGGATCGCGGCCGAGCGGTCGACCGACGGCTCGACGCCGCCGACGGGCGGCTTCGCGCCGTACACCGGTCCGGTCGTCTTCACGGACGGCATATACGACGTCGAGTACCGCGTCGCCGGCGGGGAGGCGGCGGACGCCGTACGGGTGATGGTCGATACGGAGGCGCCGACGGTGACGGTGTCGACGTACGGAATCGAACCCGGGAACCCTTCCGATGGATGGCCCGTCGCGACGATCGACGCGTTCGTGCGGATCGTCTGCGAAGCGTCCGACGCGCTGTCCGGCATCGCGTCGTCGTCCTGCGCGTCCCCGCTCGTCGAAGCCGAGGCTTACGAGCTCTCGCCGGGCGAGCATACGGCGACGGCGGAAGCGACGGATGCGGCCGGCCATACGCGGACGATCGAGACGAGGTTCGTCGTCGCGGCGACGACGGACGGATTGATCGCGCTCACCGAGCGGTTCGTCGCGGCGACAGGCGCGCCGGGCGCGGGCGGCATCGCCGAGGCGCTGACGAAGAAGCTGGCGAACGCCGAAGAGGCGCTTGCGCGGGGCGACGCCGCGGAAGCCGACGCGCTCCTGCAGGCGTATAAGGACCAACTCGCCGCGCTGAGCGGCGTCAAGCTGACGGCGTCTCAAGCGGAGACGTTGGCGTTCTGGGCGTCGCAGCTGCAAGGCGCGTAAACGGACAGCGGATCGGGACCGTCATCATACCGATCGAAGCGGAATAGGCGCGGGTCGTCCAGGGGGCGGCCCGCGCTTTCGTTGACAAATCAAAAGGTATATAAGTTTGAAGCATTCCATGAGGAGGAAGCGCGCTTGTTCCCGCGCTCCTTCTCCTGGATTGACCTTCGCTCAGCTGAACGATTGCGGCCGGTTTTGCTCATGTTGCGCGAACTCGACGCCATACCGCCTGCCTTTGGCGCCTCGCCTTCGGTTTATCCGACTTAGGGGCAGCTACCGTTAAGAATTTTTACGGTTGGCAGCCCGACAGCACATTTTCTTTACGGTTCGCATGCGCCAACCCCCCCATCGGACTCGGTCCGCGTCCCGCCGCCTGCCTTCCGCGCCTCGCCTTCGGTTTATCCGTCTTAAGGGCAGCTACCGTTAAGAATTTTTACCGTAGGCAGCCCGACAGCACATTTTCTTTACGGTTCACAGAGATCCGGAGTGATCCGGAGGTGCCTACCGTCCTCCTGAATCGCATGATGCAAACGCTCGAAGCTTAGGGACTCGTCTCCAGACGAGTTTTTCTAATGCGCCGTCCGGCGGCAGGCGTAATTGCGCATGCTTGCATCGATTGCGCATCGCGGAATGTCATGGGATGCGAATCGATGACGCTACTTGCGCATCTACGGGCCGGCGGTCGCTGCGGTATAGTGAAGGGCGAACACGCATGGAGCGAACGATGAATTCATTGAGAACGGGGGAATGAAGCAATGCACAGCCGAGTGAGGCGCGCACCGATTATCCTGCTGCGATCTTCGTGGCAAGTGGTGAACATCGGAGACATCGCGCATACGCCGGGCGCGTTGGCCTTGATCGAACGCCGCTTTCCCGAGGCGGAAGTCATTCTGTGGGCGTCGGACGACCTGACCGACGAGGTAGCCGCGATGGAGCATCGGCGGTTTCCGCGGCTTCGGATCGTCAAGGGGAGGATCGGCGAAGACGGGCGAGTCGAAGGACCGGAGCTCGAGGAAGCGATCGCCTCCTGCGATTTCCTGCTGCATGGATCCGGCCCATGGCTTGTGGCGAGCGACGACGTCGCCGCGTTCCGCAAGCGAACGGGGAAGCCGTACGGGGTGTTCGGCATCTCGTACGACGACGACCCGGCGGTGACGGAGCTGCTGAGCGAGGCGGAATTCGTCTATTTCCGCGATACGGTGTCGCTCGAGCGTGCGAAGGCCGCGGGGGTAGCTTGTCCGATCATGGAATTCGGCCCCGACGCGGCATTCTCGTGCGACGTGCGGGACGACGAGAGGGCGGAGCGATTCTTGGAAGCGAACGGTCTCGTCCCGGGCGCCTTCCTCTGCTGCATTCCGAAGCTGCGATATACGCCCTATTGGACGATCCGGAATTCCCCCTTCGACGCAACGAAGCATGCGCGCAACGAAGCGATGAAGGAGCATGATCACGCGCAGCTGCGCGAAGCGATTCTAGCCGTCGTCCGGGAGACGGGCCTTAAGGTGCTGATTTGCCCGGAGGATCGAACGCAGGTCGCGGTCGGGAAAGAGATGCTGTACGACAAGCTCCCCGACGATGTGCGCTCCAAGGTCGTATGGCGGCCGAACTTCTGGTCGACCGACGAGGCGATAAGCGTATACGTCCGTTCCGCCGGGCTGTTCGGAAACGAGATGCATTCCCCGATTCTATGCGTCGCGCACGGAGTGCCGGCGATCGTATGCCGTTGGGCCGAACAAACCGTGAAGGGCTGGATGTGGCGCGATATCGGACTCCGCGACTGGCTCTTCGATCTGGACAACGAGGACGAGGCGCGGCGGATCGTGCCGGCGGTGCTGGAGATGGCCCGGCATCCGGAACGCGCGAAGGCGCGAGCGGCGGAAGCGCTCGTCTACGTGCGGGAGCGGCAGCGGGCCATGATGGAGACGCTGGAGGAGGCCGTCCTGGCGAGCGTCTCGCGAGCGGGGAAGGGGGAGGCCGAATGAGCGCATGGACGAAAACGGTGAAAGGAGCCGCGGCGCTCGCCTTGCTGGCCGCGGCGATCCTCCCGGCCCCGCAGAACACGGCCGTCGCAGCCGAGCGGGCGCCTCACGCCGCGGAGCAGCAACAAGCGCTTCCCGTGTTCGATCAGCACCTGCTGCTGTCGGCGCTGCAGGAGCCCTACTTAAAATATAAATTCATGACGCCGCCGACGGAGCCGAATTATCAATTCGACGGCGGCTACGTCGAAACGTACGACGCGAACGCGGCGCTGTTGTACCTGTTGTTCTATGCTTTCTATTATCCGAACGAGACGATTCTCGAGTACAACGTAACGGAAGAGGTCCGCAAGCGGATCGAGTTTATAGTAAAGCCCGGGGCAAGGAACGAGCCGCCCAGCGCGGGCGGCATCACGGCGAATTGGCACTACGCGGCCGCCTATCAGACGATCGTGCTCGCGAAGCATATGCCCGAGGTGTGGGACGCGATTCCCGAGGACGCCAAACGGCGGATCGACCTGATGATGAAGGCGCAGCTCATTTCGTCCAACTTTATTATGAATCCCGCGAACGACGCCAAGACGCACGCGACCGGGCAAGCGGGGGGCATCTATTCCAACCCGAACCACTGGGAGAGCTACAACGCGGTGTATCAGCTTGCGCTGCTGTATCACGGCTCTCTCGAGGCGGTGAACGAGGCGCTGACGACCACGATTCCCGACGAAGCGGCGTACGAGGCGTTCTTGGCGGAGCTTCATGCGAACGGGTTATGGAACATCTACGATCAATGGAGCTACGGGCAAGTGAAGGACTTCTATCTCGGCATCGACACGACGACGTTCGACGAGCGCTTCCATACCGAGCCCGGCTACGTGTCCGGCGCGAGCCATCCGATCCAGGATTGGCAGCAGGTCAAGGATCGCGGAACCATCCCCTTGGATCAGAGAATCGTCACGCCTTACGAATCCTGGCCGATGTTTCGGGAGACGGCGAAGTTTTTCTTCCAGCATCCGGTCGGCGAAGTGGAGATGGACGCCGGGGAACCGATTCCATACGCCGGCGGGGCGACTTGGGGCGATCCGAATCGGCTGGAGCGGAAGCTGACCGGTCGAGTCGTCGATCCGCACGCGCGGGAGCGACTGCCGAACCGGGGCGAGATCGGCATGGCGTTCGAGTACGATGCGGGAAGCAACGGCGAGCGAAGCAACCACAATTATGTGCTCGAGGGCTTGCTGCCGATGCTGCCGACGTCCTTCGTGCTGAAGGCGCTCAGCCGGAACGATCCGGACTTGTGGCCGTCGCAGTCGAAGCCGGAGGAGGTGGCGGAGGTGGAGCGCCGCATTCGCGTCGGGATGACGGACATCGTCTACAAGGGGACGCACGGGTACTTTTCCTACGACTATAGGAAGCTAGTGACCGATACGACCAACGGCGAATGGAGATATTACGACGTCGAATACGACCGCGTCGCCACCGAAGACGATAAAGCGATCGCCGAGCGGGAGTTTCCGGTCATTCGCGCCTATAACGCGCCGCGGATCGGTTACGATTATCTGATAGGACTGTACAAGGCTATGTTCGAAAATGAACCCGGCCGCGCGTACAACGCGGACGTCCGACTGTACCGCGGCTCCGACGCGAAGGCGCCCGTCGGCCATCCCGCCTCGCTGAAGGTCGGCGAGCGATTCTTCGCCGTCATCGAAGCGGACGAGGTGCGGCAGGCGGCGGGAATGGAGCTGACGCTGCGCTACGATCCGGCGGTCCTGAAGATCGTCGCCGCGAACGGCGAAAGACGCATAGGGCATCTCTTGCCCGGCCTCGACCTCGTCGCGATCGACGAGGCGGACGAGGCGAGCGGAACGATCCGCTTCTCCGGCGTCTCGACAGGGTATACGGCGACGACGACGGCGAGCGGGAAAAACACGAAGCTGTATCAGGTCGAATTCGAGCTGCTAAGGGAGAAGAAGGATCTCGGCATCGTCCTCGAGGAGCTTCGCTTCGTCGACGCCGGGAATCGGCAGTTCGCTCCGGAGTTCCGGCGAACGCCGCCGGCCGCGAACGAGAGGGGGGAGCGGCAGTGAACGGAAGCGTGACGATGCGATCGAGATCCCGTTGGCTGTATTGCGGGCTTGCGATCCTTTTCCTACTAGGAAGTTTATTGTCCTATGCACCTGCCCGGACGGAAGCCGCGGAGCGTCTGACGGCGACGATCGTTCCGACCGAGGATACGTTCGCTTACCGCGACAGCAACCAATCCGCTAGCCCGACCTTGGTGTCTCGGTACAACGGCGGCGGGTACGAACGGGTTTCATATTTGAAATTCGACCTGTCGAATTTGGCGGGAATGACGGTAGAACACGCAACCTTCAAGGTGTATCTGATCCGCACCGAGGGCATGGGCGACGTGGGGGCGTTCGGCTTGACAGATAACGATTGGTCGGACGACACGGTGCATCTGACGAACGAGGACGGCACGTTCCGCAGGCCGAGCGAGGAAGGGCGGACGCTGCTTGGACGCTATGCGTTCAATACGTCCGGCACGAACGCCGTGGGCGCCTGGATCGAATACGATATTGCGGCGTACTTGAACGAGCGGCTTCAAGACGGAGAGACGGCCGCGACGGTGATGCTGAAGAACTTCTCCTACGCCGAGTCGTCGGCTACGGCGGGTCAGGGATTCGCCTATTTCGGATCGTCCGAATCGGCGAATCGGCCGACGATCGAGGCCGTCTATTCGGAGGGCGGGACGGCCGGCGGGCCGCCGGCGAAGCCGACGGTCGTATTGGCGGGGATCGAACCGTCGCCTCCGACGATTACGCTCAAATGGGCGGCCGCCGCTCGCGCGGCGCATTACACGGTCAGCCGTTCCGTCTATGAGGAAGGCGCATTCGTCGCCCTCGACGGCGCCTTGCGCTCGATGGAGGACGGGGTGTACTTCGACGATTCGACGGTGCAATCGGACCGGGTTTACGGTTATAAGGTAACGGCCTATTCCGAGGACGGCTCCTCCGCGGAGAGCGACGTCTTGGTCGTGACCGTGCCGCCGTTCCTCGGCCCGGGAGACGAGACGTCGGCGTCGTTCGCGCCGACGGACGACGCATATATCAATCAAGCGAACGAGAACGCGTACTTGAATTTCGGGAACCGGCAAGAGATGATCGTACGTCACAACGCCGCGTTCTGGAAGCGGGTCGGCTACGCGAAGTTCGACCTGGGGGCGCTGGTCGGAGTTACGGACGTTCGGAAAGCGACGCTCCGTCTGTACTTGAGGGACGTCCAGAGCGGGGGCTCGATGGTCGGGCTGTACGCGATCCGAGACAACGCATGGAGCGAAGCGGACATTACCGCGTTCGACGTGCCGAGCGAGGAAGGGAAGGAGCTGATCGGCAGCGTGAACGCGCTCGCCGGCGTCCCGACGAACGCTTGGTACGAGATCGACGTCACGCCTTATATCCGGCAGCGCTTCGCCAACCACGAGCGGGAGCTGACGATCATGCTGCTGGGCGGCTTGGATGCGCAGCGGTCGCAGGGCTACGCGTACTTCGGCACGAAGGAAAGCCCGAACGGGCCCGGCCTGACGATCGACTACGTCATTCCGGATCGCGTGCCTCCGCTCGAGCCGCCCGCGCCTGCGGTGCTCGAAGCGACCGGGACGAACGTGACGCTCGGCTGGCCCGTGGTTGCAGGCGCGGCGAAATATCGAGTGTACCGGAAGTCGGAGGGGGAAGCGCAGTTCGCCCCGCTGCATGCAGGGACCTATGTCGAAAACGGGACGGTGTACGCGAACGATGCGAGCGTGGAATTCGGAACGAGCTACGAATATCGCGTCGACGCCATCGGTCCCGGAGGCGACGCGTTGTCCGGACAACCGGTGCTAGCGTCGACCCCGCCTCTGGAGCTGGCGGCCCCGATGGGGCTGCGCGAGACGTTGAACAAAGGGGATGCGTTGGCGTTGGCTTGGGAGGCGGTGCCTTTCGCGACGTCTTATGAGCTGTACAGATCGCTTCAGCCTGAGGACGGCTACGCGCTTGTCGCCGAGGTCGCCGAGACCGCGTTCGAAGACGAGGGCCTGGCGTTGGACGCCAGGTACTATTACCGTTTGAAGGCGAAGCGGGGGCGTTACGAATCCCCCTTGTCGGAAGCCGTCGCGATGCGGACGGAGCGGTACGCGACGACCGTCTTCGGCCGCGTCGCGCTGGAAGGAGCCGCCGATCACGGCGGCATCGTCGTGCGGCTGTCGGTCGACGGTCTCGAAGCGAAACGAGCGGTAACGGACGCGGCCGGGAACTTCGCGCTGTATGCCGTGCCGCCCGGCGCGTACGAGCTCGCGTTTACGAAAGCCGCCTATCTGAAGCGGATATCGGCGGACGTGACGGTGGAGCAGGCGGATGTCGACGTCGGGTCGTTAGGGGAGCTGAAGCTCGGGGATCTTAACGGCGACGACCGCATCGATCTGTCGGACCTCCGTTTGATCGCCGCGGCGTACGGGAACCGGAGCAGCTCCGTCGACTTCAACCCTCTCCTTGACTTGAACCGCGACGGCCGGATCGACCGGGCCGACGTAGACCGGCTGCTCGTCCATTACGGAGCCGCGACGGGGCGCGGCGACTGAGGCGCGTCATCATTTGCGCATCGCTGCACAGGTTGCACATTTACACCGGGACGTCCGGCTTTCCATAATGGGTACAGTCGAATCTAGCAAAGTTTCCGAGGAGGTTGCGGTATGGCACAGGCACAGACGCATTGGGACATCGAGACGCTGATCGTCGGCGCGACGTTCGCGGGCATCGGCTTGGCGTCGGGAACGAGAGCCGGCGCTCTGATCGTAGATCGGGAGATTACTGTAGGACATGAATTTCTGTACGCGTTTAAACATGGGGAAAATTGGCGCGCCGACGGCTGCGGGCGGTTCGCGGCGGCGTTCCGCGGCGAGCTGGTCGAACGCGGGCTGCTGACGGCCGAAGGGCGGGCGCATCTGGGCGGCGTCATTCCGGCGCTGTATCGTCTGACGCGGGACGCGAAGCTGCCGGTGCGGTTTCTGACGGAGCTCGCGAACGTCGAGCCGTTGGACGGCGAAGCGGGCGGATACGCGGTTACGTTGTTCGACCAGTCGGGCTTCCGCGACCTTCGCGTCCGCCGCATCGTCGACACGACGTCGACCTGTCTGTCGAAGCCGGGCTTCGCGCCGGCCGCAGGGGTGCCGAAGCGCGTGAACGCGCTGCTGCATGCCGCAGCGGCGGACGCCGCGCGCCTCCCGATCGAGGCGGACGGCTGGCGCGTCGAGCCGGGGCGGTACGACTCGGAAGCATACTTAAGCCTGCCGGTCTCGCCGCAGGACGATTGGACGGCGGCGCGGGCGAAGCTTCACGCGTTCTGGGCCGCAAAGCCCGAGGCGCTGCAAGGATGGACGTTGGCCGTCGTCGCGGATCAATTCGACGCGACGCCGCCGCCGGGGCCGATGCGGATCGGCCGCGATTGGACGTGGCTGCCGTCGGCGGCGTTCCCGCAGCCGCTCGCGGCGCTCGATGCGGAAGCGAGTTTCTCGGAATGGGGGAATGCGGTATGACGATCACTATAGGGGAACGCAGGAACGGGGTCCAAGTCAGCCGCCCTGCGGCGTTCGCGCCGGCCGAGACGTACGACGTCATCGTCGTCGGCCTCGGCACCGCCGGCGCGCTCGCGGCGATCGCCGCGGCGGAACGCGGCCTCCGCGTTCTAGGCATAGAACGGCTGAACGCGATGGGCGGCACGGGCACGCTCGGCGCCGTCGTCGGGTATTACTTCGGCAACAAGGGCGGATTGTTCGAGGAGATCGACCAAGAGGTGCAGCGGCTGTCGGGCGCCGCGGCGTATACGAAGGCCGGCGGCGTCAACGCCGATCTGAAGAAGCTGGCGCTCGAGCGCCGCGCGCTCGCCGCGGGCGTCGAGCTCCGCTACGAATGCACGGCGGTCGGCGTGTACCTGGAACATAACGAAGTGCGAGGTCTGCGGTGGATCGGCCCGAACGGGCCGGACGAAGCCGGCTGCCGCATCGCGATCGACTGTACGGGCGACGCGGAGATCGCGGCGATGGCGGGCGCGTCGTACCGGAAGGGGCGGGAGCTCGACGGGAAGGCGCAGCCGTTCTCGAACGCGCTCGTCTGGATCAACGACGGCGCCGTGCACACGTTCTACACGGATTCCGGGTACGTCGACGTCGAAGACGCGGAGGATTACGCTCGCGCGGTTCTCGAGTCGGCTTGCGTACACACGCACCAGCCCGAGCGGTTCGAGGAGCGCCGGAAGTTCGTAAAGCTGGCGCCGCTGCTCGGCGTCCGGGAAGGCCGGTTCATCGAGGGGGAGCGGCAGGTGACGTTCGCGGACTTCTTGGACGACAAGGAGACGGAGGAGCCGATCTTCTACGCGTACTCGAACGTCGACAACCATGGCAAGGATATGGCGTTCGAAAGCGAAAACCAACGCGACTGGATCGTGGCGGCCAGCCTCTGGGGACTGAACTTCTCGGTGCCCGTGCCGCTCGGCGCGCTGCTGCCGAAGGGAGTCGGCCGCCTTCTCGTCGCCGGCCGCGCGCTTGCGGTCGACCACGATCTGGCGCCTTGCGTCCGCATGAAGCGGGATATGCAGAAGTGCGGCGAGGCGGCGGGGCTCGCGGCGGCGCTCGCGATCGAAACCGGCGTCCCGTTGACCCGGCTGCCGTACGAATCGCTGAAGCCGCGCCTGCTCGAGAAGGGCTGCCTGCTGGCCGCGAACCATAAGGGGATGCGCGACGGCCAGCCGTCGATGGACGAGGCGATGCCGTCGATCCGTTGGCTGCGGGACGAAGCGGACATCCAAAGCGGCCTCGACGGCGAGAAGCCGGGCCTCGCGATCTGGTCCGCGAAGCGGCTCGGGGGCGCGATGCTCCCGTCGCTGCGGGCGTGGGCGGCGCAGACGGAGCGCGTCCATCTGCGCCGGCACAGCGCCTTCGCGCTGGCGCTGCTCGGCGACGAGGCGGCGCTGCCGGCGTTGCGCGAGACGATGCGCGAGCGCGACGGCTTCTTCCCGAAGACGAGCCGGAAGTACAATCAGGCGCGAGGCTACGCCGCGATCTACTTGCTCGGCAAGCTGGGCGACGAGACGGTCGTGCCGGAGCTGATCGACATATTGCGGAGCCGCGAAGCGTTCAAGAACGTATCGACGGACGTCGAATTTATCAATCATGACGACGAATACTTTTTCCAATATTTTACCTTCGCCTTACGAGCCTTGTTCCAGATCGCCGATCGGCACCCGGCGGAGCGCGAGCGCGTCATAACCGCCGCGAGGGAAATCGTCGACGAGCCGAGCTTCGCGCTCCATGTGACGATGAAGCCGTCGAAGGACGTGAACTTCGATATGGCGGATACGATCCGCGGCGTCGTGCGGCGGCAGGCGGAGGCTTGGTCGACGTCGCAGCGGCAGCGCGAAAACCGCGTCGCGGCGCGGCCGGGAGGTTCCGACGTCACCGAATAACCATCGCTGCATGAATTGCGCATCGGCGATTCTCATCGAATGCGCAAGGAATAACAGGTTGCTTATCTACAGCCGCGCCGCGCCCGGGGTATAGTGGCGGGGAGCCGCGAGAGCGAGCCGGATTTCTACCTATACGGGAGGTCACAAGCCAATGAAAATGCACAAGTCATTCGGATGGATCATGACGTTCACGCTGTTCGCCGGGGTGCTGGCGGCATGCAGCGGGGGCGGAGGCGGGGGCGAAGGCGCAGCCGAGACGCCGTCCGCGCAGCAGCCTTCGGCATCCGGCGGGGGCGAGACGACGCCGCCGGCGGGGAACGGCGAGAAGATTACGCTGTCGTATTGGGCCGGGATCAGCGCCAGCCAATCGCAGTCGCTCCAGACGTTCAACGACTTGTTGACGTATCAAGAGATGGAGAAGCGCACAGGCGTGCATATCGAATTCCAGCACCCGGCCGTAGGCAGCGAGAAGGAGCAGTTCAACCTGATGATCGCGTCCGGCGATCTGCCGGATATGATCGAGTACAATTTCACCGCCTATCCCGGCGGACCGGAGAAGGCGCTGGGGGACGGCATTCTTATCGAATTGAACGACGTCATCGAGCAGCATGCGCCGAACTTGAAGAAGTATCTGGACGAGAATCCGGAGATGAAGAAGCAGGTCATTACGGATTCCGGCAAGATGTACGTATTCCCCAGCATCGGAGTCGGGAACCGCGGCGTGAACAACGGGATCATGATCCGCAAGGACTGGCTGGACGATCTTGGCCTCGCGAATCCGGTCACGATCGACGATTGGACGAATGTGCTGCGCGCGTTCAAAAACGAGAAATCGGCGAGCGCTCCGCTCACGATGATGCTTACTCATCTGCTCGGTTCCAATACGTTCAACAGTGCATTCGATGTCGGCGTCGACTTCTATAACGATAACGGCACCATCAAATACGGTCCGATCGAGCCGGGCTTCAAGGAATATCTGGCGCAGCTGAATGCATGGTATGAAGAAGGACTGTTCGATCCCGATTTCGCGACGCAAGACGGCGCAGCCTTCGACGCGAAGGTAATTAACAGCAGCACCGGCGCCTTCTTTGCTTTCATCGGAAGCGGCATGGGCAAATTTTTGCCCGCGCTGGCGGAGAAGGATCCGAAATTCACGCTTGCAGCCGCTCAGTACCCCGTGAAGAGCGCAGGTCAAGAGCCGCGGTTCATTACGTACTCTCATGAATACCGGGGAACGGGAAGCGTAGGGATTACGACCGCCAACGAGAATGTCGAAGCGACGGCCGAATGGCTGGATTACTTCTACTCGGAGGAAGGCCACAATCTGAAATCGTGGGGCGTGGAAGGCGTCACGTTTAACTGGGAAGGCGATTTCCCGCGCTTCACGGACCTCATTATGAAAAACCCGGACGGCTTGTCGATCGGGGACGCAATGAGTAAATATACGCGGGTGAACGCCCCTGCCGTCGGCTTCGTCGGTCCCGACGAATATATCGAGCAATATTACGATTACGATCAGCAGAAGGAAGCCGCCGCCGTATACAGCCAATTCCAAAGCAATGCTTCCGAGACGAGGCTGCCGCTCGTCAGCCATACGCCGGAGGAAGCGAACGAGCTGGCGACGATTATGGCCGAAGTGAATACGTTCCGCGAGGAGATGCTCCTGAAGTTCGTCATGGGCTCCGAGCCGATCGAGAACTTCGACGCGTACGTCGAGCAGCTGAAGAAGATGAACATCGAGCGCGCCATCGAGCTGAAGGCCGCCGCCGTCGAGCGTTACGCCCAGCGGTAACCGCCGCGGGCAACGCCGATCCAAGCCGTATCCAAGCGCGGGCGGGGGACGCCGAATCTTGCCTTCCGTCCGCGCTATCCTAACTAACCGAGAATGTGTGGTGACGAACGCATCATGATGAAAGTCTGGTCGAGCGCCATTCGCAAAGATTTCCGCCTGCATAAATATTTGTATATCATGATCTTTCCGGTGGCGCTTCATTACCTGCTCTTCCAATACGTCCCCATGTACGGCGCAATAATCGCGTTCAAGGATTACCAAGTGGCCAAGGGACTGTTCGACAGCCCGTGGGTCGGGTGGAAGCACTTCGTAGATTTCTTCGACAGCTATTACTTCTGGAGATTGCTCACGAACACGTTCATGCTCAATCTGTACCAGCTATTATTCGTCTTCCCCGCCCCGATTCTGTTCGCGCTGCTGCTGAACGAGCTGGTCGGCAAGCGGTTCAAGCGCGTCGTTCAGACCGTAACCTACTTGCCGCACTTCATCTCGCTTATCGTCATCTGCGGCATGATTACGCAATTCGTCTCTCGCGACGGCGTCGTCACCGATCTGCTCGTCTGGCTCGGCATGGAGCGAACGGCGCTGCTCGGCCATCCCGAGAACTTCCGAACGATCTATATCGTCTCGGATATTTGGCAGACGATCGGCTGGAGCTCGATCATCTACCTGGCCGCGATCAGCGGCGTCAATCCGGAGCTGTACGAAGCGGCGCGCATGGACGGCGCGGGACGCGCGAAACAGATGTTCCATGTGACGCTGCCCGGCATCGCGCCGATTATCGTCATTCTGCTCATCCTGAAGATCGGGAGCATGCTGGATATCGGGTTCGAGAAGATTATCCTGCTGTACAACCCGAATACGTACGCGACGGCGGACGTCATTAACACCTTCGTCTATCGGCGCGGCCTCACCTCGACGTTGGAGTTCAGCTACGCGACGGCGGTCGGCTTGTTTCAGGCGACGGTGAACTTCTTGATGCTCGTGTTCGCGAATTGGTTCAGCCGCAAGGTCAGCGAGACCAGCTTATGGTAAGGAGGGAGGACATCCTTTGAAAATGCGAAAAAGCGCCGCGTCCCTCGCGTTCGATACGCTCAACGTCGTACTCATGCTGGTCATGGTCGTCGTTACGTTATATCCGTTCGTCTACGTGCTCATGTCGTCCCTCAGCAATTCGATGCTGCTGCTGTCGCATACGGGCTTGCTGCTGAAGCCGCTCGAGTTCACGACGGAGGCGTATGCCCTTGTATTCCGCAACCCGAACATCGCGACGGGCTTTCGGAACACGCTGTTTCTGACGACGGTCGGCACGATCGTCAACTTGACGTTGACGAGCCTCGGCGCCTACGTGCTCTCGCGCCGCGGAGTGCCTTGGACGCGACCCGTCATGCTGATGATCGTCTTTACGATGTTTTTCTCCGGCGGCCTCATCCCGTCTTATCTGCTCGTCTACAACTGGCTGCATCTCGGCAACACGCTCGCCGCCTTGATCATTCCCGGCGCGATCTCGACTTGGAATTTGATCATTTTGCGGACGTCGTTCGCCTCGATTCCGGATAGCTTGATCGAATCGGCACGCATCGACGGAGCGCAAGACTTCACGATTCTATTCCGCATCGTCATTCCGCTGTCGATGCCGGTCATCGCCGTCATGATCCTGTTCTACAGCGTCGGCCATTGGAACGCCTGGTTCCAGGCGATGATCTATTTGCGCGATCGGGAGCTGTTCCCGGTGCAGCTCATCCTGCGGGAAATTCTCATCCAGAACAGTACGCAATTCATGTCCTCGGACGCCGCGGCCGGCGATGCGCAGGCGGTCGGGGAGAGTATTAAATACGCGACGATCGTCGTGGCGACGCTGCCGATCCTTGTCGTCTATCCGTTCTTGCAGAAATACTTCGTGAAAGGTGTTATGATAGGGTCCATCAAGGGGTGAGGCGGATGAAGAAGTGGCGCTCGAACAGCATTCTGTTCGCCTGGTTGCGCTCATACGCGTTGGTGCTCGTCATCCCGCTCGCGATGATGGGCATCATCTACGTACAGACGCAACAGGTCATCGAGGACGAAATCAATCGAGCGAATTCCTCCCTGCTCGGGCAGCTGCGGGAGGAGATCGACTCGCAGCTCGAGCACGTGCAGCGGATGCGGGAGGTCATCGCCTTCAATGCGCGGGTGCGCAGTTTGCTATACGCTCCGGAGCGGCTGGAGCCCAAGCATCGACTGACGATGGTGCAGGCGTTCGCCGACTTCCGGACATACAGCTCTACGAATCGATACATCGACAATTTCTACATTTATTACCGCACGGGAAACTTCATCGTGACCGACACGGCGAACTACGCGCCGGAGATGTACTTTCAGCTGTATTTGGCCGATACCGGCCTGACGTACGACGTCTGGCGCGAGTTTCTGGATGAGTCGCATCGGGGCGAATTCGTGAACGGGCAGGACGTCGGCGTGTCTCCCGGCGAAGGGGACATCTGGTTCACGCAGTCGCTGCCGATCGAAAATCCGAACGACCGCCTCGCGACGCTCGTCATCCATATGAATAAAGAGCGGCTTCAGGCCGCTTTAGAAAATATCCGCACGTACAACGGAGGCGACGCCTACGTCTTGGACGGCAATCGGCGGGTGTTGGCCTCCTCCGTCGACGCGACGGAGGGCGGACCGGCGCTTCCGCCTGATTGGGAGCCGACGGAGGATACCGGCGTCGTGCGCCATACCGGCGGCGGCGAGGAGGTCGTCGTCTCGTATATCCAGTCGTCTATGCTGGACTGGACGTACGTCTACTCGCTGCCGATGCGCCTCTACGCCGAGAAAGCCGGGTACGTTCGCAATCTGACGCTGCTCACGCTGCTCATCGCGGTCGTACTCGGCGCGCTGACGGCCGTCTTCGCCGCGAGACGGAACTACGACCCGATCCGCCGCCTCGTAGACAGCGTGTCGCTTCGCTCCAAGGTGGAGCCGCACAGCGCTCGCAACGAGCTGCAGTATATCGGAGAGACGCTCGAAGAGGCGCTTGAACGGAACGAGACGATGCGGCGCGAGCTCGACAAGCAGAACGTCGTCTTGCGTTCGAACCTGATCGTCCGCCTGCTGAAGGGGCGGCTCGAGCGGAACTTCCCGCTCGAATCCGCGCTCGAGGAATACCGAATTACATTTTTATCCGACGATTTCGCCGTGCTGCTCTTCTATATCGAAGACTTCAGCGGCTTATTCCGCGCGGAGGAGCGGGACGTCGAGAAGAACCTTCGGTTCGTGCACCTGATCATGTCCAACATCGTGGAGGAGCTGGCGGGCCGCAAGCATCGAGGGTGGGTCGCCGAATCGGACGAGATGCTCGCGTGCCTCGTCAACTTCGCGCCCGGCACGACGGCGGCGCAGGCGAAGCAGGACGTGCAGCGCTTGCTCGAGGAAGCCCGCAGCTTCCTCGGCGAGCGGTTCCGCATCGAATTCACGAGCTCGTTCGGCGGCGTCCACCGCACGGCCGAAGCGATCCCGACCGCGTACCGCGAGGCGATGGAGGCGATGGAGTACCGGATGCTGTTAGGCGCCGGCACGACGATCGACTACGAGCAAATTCGCGAGCCCGGCGCGTCCTACGCGTATCCGCTGGAGAAGGAGCAGCAGTTCATCAATCACGTGAAGTCGGGCAGCTTCGACATGGCGAAGGCGATCATGGACGAGGTGATCGAACGCAATCTGCAAGAGAGCCCGATGTCGATCGACATGGCTCGCTGCTTCATGTTCGACTTGGTCAGCTCGATGATGAAGGCGTCCGCGGAGGCGGCTTCGGGCAAGTGGGAGCTGCTCGAGGACAATCAGCGCGCGTTGCAGGCGATGCTGCAGGAGCAGACCGTCGCCAGCATGCGGGCGCGCATGACGGAGTTTCTCGAGAGCGTCTGCACGCAAGTCGAAGCGCGGAAGAAGAGCCGTAACGTCCGGCTGAAAGACGAGATGCTCGCCTACATCGAGGAGTCGTACCGGGATCCGAACCTATCCGCCGCGACGCTGTCCGATACGTTCGCGCTGCATCCGTCGTACGTCTCTCGGTTTTTCAAGGAACAGACCGGCGACACCGTGTCCGATTACATCAACCGGCGCCGCATGGCGAAGGCGAAGCTGCTGCTGCAAGGGGAAGACGCCGCGATCAAGTCGGTGTCCGAGGAGGTAGGCATCTACAGCATCAGCACGTTCATCCGGCTGTTTAAGAAATACGAAGGCGTGACGCCGGGCGCGTACCGGGACATCCATAAGGAACAAAATAAGGCATGAAGCCATGCAGGACGCCTGACGGTCGAGCGACGACGCGGGCGTCCTTATTTATACCGCTGTTTTCAAAAGACGTACGGGGCGAAGGGAACAAGAAAGATCGGCAAATTTTCGTATATTCGTTCAACACTCTCCGCTCCATAACACAATTTGCGCAAAAGTTCATATATTTCCCATGCTACGACGGTTTCGGATATGAAATATACTTCATTTTGCCGATAAAGGCCGAATACATGCGATTCCGCTCGGAATTATATTACATTTTGCGCATCCCTCTTCATATCCTTCGTCCAACCGGTATATCCGTACTCCGGTTTACCTACCCCTGTCCTTTGATTGGTCAGGGGTCGTCGTTTTTCATACCCAATGGGTTTTCCGATACGCAGACGGGCTCGACTTCATATATTTCGTAAACACGCGGCTGAAATAAAACGCGTTCTGAAACCCGCACCGTTCCGCGATTTCGTCCAGCGTCAGCTCGGCGTCGGCGAGCAGCGCCCGGGCTTTCGCAAGCCGCGCCTCGGTGGCGTAGCGAACGGGGGAGACGCCGTACGCCGCTTGGAAGCGGCGCGTGAGCTGCGACGGCCCGATGCGAAGCCGTTCCGCGAGCTGCTGCAGCGACAGCCGGCCTTCGAGCGCATGCTGCCTTATGTACGCCGCCGCTTGTTCCATCAGAGGATCGCCGCAGCGATTCTCGCGCCGCTCGGCCTGTCTCCGGGCACGAACGGTCAGGTACAGAAGGTCGAGGAGCAGGTGCTCGCCCTCGGAATCGTCTCTGCGGTCCGGGACGTCCTGCTGCCAATCCTTCAGGCAAGCGAAGGTGGAGTCGAGCCGCTGCAAATCGGAGACGCGGACGTTGCCGATCGGCAGATCCCGCGGGTCGTCGACCGCGAATTCGGCGAAGTGAAACAGAACGGGCTCCAAGGCGTCCCGCCTCAGCACATAGCCGGGCGGGCATAACAGGACGTCTCCGTATTGAGAAAATCCTCGCGCGACCGTCCCCTCGTCGGACGCCAGCTCGTACGCGAACCGTCCGCCTTGCGCGGCGAGGAGCGCCCAATCCGCATACCGGTCCTCGGGCAGCTGGAATCGTTCTCTGGACAAATGAAAGCTGTGCCGGACCAACCGGGTGATTCTCATCGCGATCCGCTCCCTGTTCATACAAAAAAGTATATGACAAATAGGAAACCCGTGCATGGAGGTTTGATACGAATGATTTTACTATAGAAACAGCAGGAATAATACGACATGAGAGCAGGGAATTACGATGAAGAGAGAAGTTCGAGCGTTAAGCTTCGAACAACTGCGAACGTATCGCGAGCAGGGCTATTTGGTACTGCGGAACGTGTTCGCGGAGAAGGAAGCCGAGGTGATGCAGGTCGAGTGCGACCGACTCTTGACGCTGCCGGACTACACGAATCCTTATAACGTTCGCGCGGGACATAAGCGTTACGCGGACGGCTCGGTGAAGATCGAACGGCTCGACCCCGTGCACGACATCTCGCCGGTGTTCGAGGAGCTTGTCCGCAACGAGAGAATTTTATCGCCGCTCCGCGATCTGTACCTCGACGAGCCGCTGTTGTTCAAGGATAAGCTGATCTTCAAGCTGCCGGGAGCCAACGGCTATACGATGCACCAAGACGCCTCATGGTGGCAAGGGTTCCCGATCGACGGGTTGATTTCGGTCATGGTCGCCATCGACGGGGCGACCGTCGCGAACGGAGGACTTGAGCTTTTCCCGGGCTATCACGACCGATTGCGTTCGACGCCGGGCGAGCTGCGCAATATGAACGCGGAGGAAATCGCGGAGATCGACGAGTCGCGGGGAGAGATCGTCGAGACGAACCCTGGAGACATCATCATCTTTCACTCCCTCGCGCCGCACCGGAGCGGACCGAACTTGTCCGACCGAAGCCGGAAGCAGCTGTTCTTGACGTACCATCCCGCGAAGGACGGCCGATTGTACAAAGCGCACTATCAGCACTACGCGCGGTACAGCCTGCACGGGAAAGACACGAACCAATACCATATGTACTAGCGGACGGGGGCATGTTCCATGAATGGGGAAAAGGTTGAGGGCGCATCCGCCGCCGGAAGAGCGGCCGTGTTGGGCACGGCGGGGCTGGTCGCTTTCTGGGATTTCCAAGACGCGGAAGGCGCCGCGAAGGTCGCCGACGGTCCGCATGCGTACGCGTTGGAGCCGAAGGGCGGGTTCATCCGCCGAACGGGGGACGGCCTCTTCGGACCGCACGCGATCGAGCTCGAGCATGGACAGTGGCTGCGCCTGCCGCGGGCCGCCTGCCCGGCGCTCCGCTTCGGCGGCGAAGGCGCGGCGGTCACCGTCGCCGCTTGGGTGAAGCGCAAGGACGTTCGGAAGCCGGAATGCCAAGCGATCGCCGGCATGTGGAACGAATCGGAGAAGAAGCGGCAGTATGGCCTGTTTCTGGACTTGCGCATCTGGGGAAGCGGTCATCAAGTATGCGGGCACGTCTCCGCGTCCGGCGGGCCGACGCCCGGGCACAAGTATTGCATGGACGCCTCGATCGGCTCGACGGCGGTGCCGTACGAGACCTGGAGCTTCGTCGCGTTCACGTACGACGGCGCGTACGCGCGATCGTATTTGAACGGATCGCTGGATCGCCGAGACGGGTACAATCCGTACCCTTACCCGGACGGCTTATACGACGGGGGTGCCGACGGGGCCGACTTTACGGTCGGCGCCGTCCATCGGCACGGCGAGATGGGCAACTTTTTCGAGGGGACCTTAGGGGGGCTGGCCGTCTTCGACCGGGCGCTGACCGAAGCGGAGATGGCGAGGCTGCACCGCGCCGTACCCATATAGAACGATTGCGAGAACTCCCCCCATCATGGAGCCCAGAGGGATAATAGAATAGCCATCGCAACGCTCGCCGCGAGGCCGCCGGAATCCCCGGCGGCCTCTTCGTGCGCAGGGGAAGTTATTGAAATGTGAGCGGATCGTCAGTGCTCCGGGGATTTCATTCGTCCCGGGTTTGGGGTACGATGAACCATGGAGCCATTTTCCAATATCGGCGGCAGCCTGCCGTCGTCGAAGGAGGGGACGAAACTGGAACACTTCGCATGTCTGTACGTCATTCGCGGCGAACCGTACCGATCGGGGAACTGCATGAATTTATACTCGGAGGAGACGCTGGTCGGCCGGTTGTCCAAACAGATGACGCCGGATTTCGCCTTCATCAACCCGTTTATCTCCAGGCAGCACCTCGTCATCCGGAAGGAGCGGGAGAAGGCGGTCCTATACGACTTGGGGAGCCGGCACGGCACGGAAATCAACGGCGTACGGGTCGCGCCTCACACCCCGCACCCTCTCGATAACTTCGATATCATCAAGCTCGCCAAAGGCATGATCGTCCTCCACTTCTCTTATTTGTTCGCGGATCAGACGCTGGAAATCGAGCCGTTCAGTATCGTCAAGCGGTTGGAAGCTCCGGAACCGCCGCTGACGATCCATTGGGAGAAGCGGGAATGCGTCGTGGAAGGCAAGCGGATCCCGATGTCCGAGAAAGAATATTTGCTGATTCGCGTGCTTCATGAACATGCGAACCGGCTCGTTACGGTCGAAAAGATCAAGTCCAGCGTATGGCCGGAACGATCGCCCGGAGCGGAGGGCGTTCCGGATGTGACGCTCGACGAATTGAACGCGCTCATCTATCGGGTCCGCAAGAAGTACGGAAAAGACAACTTTCTTATCAGCGCCGTACGCGGCAGCGGATACGTGCTCGAATCGGAATTGAAATTGTCATAACGAGAGTGGGAATCTATTCATGAAATATATCCAGGCGGAGCATTCGGGCCCTCTGAACGGGACCGTACATATTCCGGGCGCGAAGAACAGCTCCCTTGCATTGCTCGCCGCCGCTTGTCTGGCGGACGATATCGTAACGTTGGAGGGCATCCCGCGAATCGACGATATCCGTATTATCGCGGGGATCGGCCAAGACATCGGCATGGGGATGAAGCGGGAAGGCGGAACGATCGTCGTCGATCCGCGCTGGATTCATAGCGCCGTCATCGACCCGGGCAAGGCTTCCAGCTATCGGGCTTCCTATTATTTCGCGGGCGCGCTGCTGTCCAAATTCGGCAGGGTTACGATCGGATTTCCGGGAGGCGACGATTTCGTCTCCCGGCCGATCGATCAGCATATCAAGGCGTTCCAAGCGTTGGGAGCGATGGTTCGGCTCTACAAGGATTATTTCGTCGTCGAAGCGGCGTCGCTGCGCGGGGCGGATATTTACTTCGACACGGTGACGTCCGGCGCGACGATGAACGCGATGATGGCGGCCGTCCGGGCACACGGTCGGACGCGTCTATTCAACGCTGCCGTGGACCCGGAAGTAGTCGATACCGCGAACTTCCTGAACCGGCTCGGCGCGCGGATTTACGGGGCGGGAACGGAGCGCATCCGTATCGAAGGCGTTCCCTATTTGCACGGGGGTACGCACGCCGTCATTCCGGACCGGCTGATCGCCGGCGCGTTCTTGATGTCTGCCGGGCTCCATGGCGGACAAGTTACCGTTCTCGACGCCATACCCGAGCATCTCGGCGCCCTTCTCGCCAAGCTGGAAGAGATCGGCATGACGATCGAATGCGGGGAACAGCATATTACCGCTTACGGATCGGGCTCGCTGCGGGCGACGCGCATTCGGACGGGCATGTATCCGGGCTTCGCCACGGACCTTCAGCAGCCTATGACCGCACTGCTGCTGCAGGCGAAGGGCAAGAGCATCGTGACCGAGCGCGTCTATCCGAAGCGGTTCGCCCACGTGGCGCAGCTGCGCCGTCTCGGTGCGGATATCGAGATTCGGAAGGAGAGCGCCTTCGTCCGGGGCGGACTTCCGCTGCAGGGCGGATGGGCGCATGCAACGGACGTGCGGGCCGGCACTTGCCTGCTGCTGGCGGGCCTCGCGGCCGAGGGCGTCACGCGCATTACGGGGATCGAGCACCTCGAGCGCGGCTACGAGGACGTGATCGGGAGCTTCCGGGCCATCGGGGCGAAGGTCTCGATGCGCGAGACGGATGCGCAAGCGCTGCCCGAGCCGTATCGCATGCAAGGTTCATAGGTAATCGCAAAGGGCGCCGAAAGGCGTTTTTTTGTTTTGTTAAGACGGCTCTCAGATTTATATAATCTTCAAACCCCGTTAATCTTCAGCTTACATACAACCTGCATACTTCTACTCGTAGGACAAGGGAGACTAGGAGGGAGAGGAAGTTATGCTGGGAGCGAGATCGAGTCGGGAAGGCGGCGCGATCGAGGTTATGACGGACGGGGAGTACGCGGCGGGGAAGCGCCCCTGGTTCGGGCGTTTGTCGGAAGGGCGGTACGAGGCATTTTCGTTCGCTGTCCTGGGAGACCGCTGCGGAATGGCGACCGAAGGCGTGTTCGAACGCGCGTTGGAGATCTTGAAGGACCTGAGGCCAGAGTTCGTCGTCACGGTGGGTGACATGATCGAGGGCTACTGGCGGAACGAAGCGGACGCGCACGCGGAGTGGGACGAGTTCGATGCCAAGGTCGAAGCGGCGGGACTGCCGTTCTTCCCGGCCGTCGGCAACCACGATTACAGCAATCGGCTGATGGCGGACGTCTGGCGGGAGCGGAAAGGACCGACGTATTACGCCTTCCGCGTCGGAGACGCGCTGTTCGTCATGCTGAACACCGAGCAGACGCCGGACGAGCTGCCGGATGCGGTCGTCGACGCCATCAAGCGGGCGACGGACGGCATGACAAGCGGCGCAGTACCGGCCGGGGAAGTCGGAAAGTCGTTCTATGCGGATCTGGTCGCCGCCGTTCCTCCCGAGCAGCTCCTCAGCCTCTCCAAGATCATTCTGTCGTTCGGCGATGATCAGCTGGCGTTCGTCGAGCGGACGCTGGCGGAGCATGCGGATGCGACGTGGACGTTCGTCGCGATGCATAAGCCGGGGTGGAAGACGGACGGCGAGGAGTACGCCAAGCTGATGCGGATGCTCGAAGGCCGCAAGCATACGATCTTCGCCGGACATCTTCACGCCTTGGAATACGAAGAACGGAACGGAAACGAGCGGATTCAGATGGGACGAACGGGCGGATTGGCTCACGGCGACGGCATGGCCCCTTGCGACGCGAACATGATGCTGTGGGTCACGGTGCGCGGCGGGAAGCCTTCGTATCGCGTGCTGCCGTTGGACGGAATCCGCGAGATCGACGCTTACGCGCCGCCGAAGCCGACCGCCGTGAGCGAAGGAGCGTAGACGATGAGCGGAACGGAAGCTATCTACTTTATCCACCTGACGGACATTCATATCAGCGTGCCGGGGAAGACGCCGCTGTTCGGACTCGATACGACCGAGAAGTTTCGGAAGACGCTCGCGAGCGTCGCCGCGCTGCGGACGAAGCCGGCGTTCCTCGTCGTCAGCGGGGACCTGACGCATGACGGCGACGTCGAGGATTACCGCTTCCTTCGGTCGCTCGTCGACGACGCGGAGCGGGAGCTCGGCATTCCGATTCATGTCGCGCTCGGCAATCATGACCGTCGGCCGGCCTTCCGCGAAGGGTTCCTAGGCGAAGCGCCTTCGGAGCAGTCTTATTATTACAGCTTCCTCTCGGGCGGGCTCCGGGTCGTCATGCTGAATACGCAGGTGCCGGACTCGCATGCCGGTCGGATCGACGAGGCTCAGCTCGTCTGGCTGCGGGAGCTGTTGGAGCAGCCGGCGCCGCTAGGAACCGTACTCGTGCATCATCATCCGGCGGTGCGCACGCCTACGACGGTTATGGACGATCATCTCTTGGAAAATGCATCGGACCTCGCGCGAGCCATCGAAGGAAGCGACGTCATCGGTCTGCTGTCCGGACATATTCACTACCACAACGTCGGCACGTTGAACGGCGCGTTGTGCGCGGCGGCGGACGGCGTCGCCTTCGGCTTGGATGCTTCCGCGGAACGAGCGATGCGTTTCCTCGAGCGATCGGGGTATAACCTGGCGACGGTGAAGGATCGCGGCATATCCGTACAACCCATGACTTTGCCGGGCGAGCAGCGTCTGCTCTACGAACATGTCTTCACAGCGGAGTACGCGGCGAAGTGAGCGCAGAGAACATTTTCCGATGGAGGGAAAGTAGGATGTTCCATACGAAAACGAAGCTTGGCGGTTTACTGGCGCTGACGATGCTGTTCGCGTCGGCGTGCGGCAATGCGAACGGAACGGTCGACGGGACGGCGGCCGCCGCGGGCGGAACGGACGTTGGGGAGAAAGTCAAAATCACGTTCTACTCCTACAATCTTGCGATCGCCAGCCAGAAGGAAGGTACGCAGCAGCTGATCGACGAGTTCGAGGCCGCGCATCCGCAGATCGACATCGATCCGATCGCCGTCGCTTCCACGGAAATCAACACGAAGGTGCAAGCGGACATCGCCGCGGGGGCCAGCCCGGACGTGGCGCAGCTCGTGTTCGACGGGCTCGATTACGCGGTCCACAATTACAATGCCAAGGCGCTGGAGGATGTCGTGCCGGCCGAGGAGCTGTCGAAGACGTTCGAAGGGTTCTCGCCCAACGGGCTGGAGCTCGGCAGACTGAACGGCAAGACGTACGGGCTTCCGTTCACCTTCAGCACGCCGGTCTTGTTCTATAACGCGAAGCTGTTCGCGGACGCGGGACTCGACCCGAACGCGCCGCCGACGACGTGGGCGGAGGTGAAGGAGGCCGCGCTGCAGATCGCCGGCAAGACGGAGGCGGAGGGCGTACATATCGGCGGCTCGGCGGGCAACGACTGGATCGTGCAGGCGCTCATCGGCAGCAACGGCGGCGAGGTGCTGTCCGACGATCGCGCGTCGATCCGCTTCGGCGAGCCGGAGGCGGTCGAAGCGATCCGGATGTGGCAGGATATGGTGCTGAGCGGAGCGCACGACAAGCTGAACGACGGCGAAGTCATTCAAGCGTTCAGCGAAGGCAAGCTCGGCATGCTGCTTTATACGAGCGCGCTGCAGAGCGCCTTCATCCAAGCGTCGCAGGCCGGAGGCTGGGAGCTTAAAGCGGCCGCGATGCCGTCCTTCGGCGACAAGCCGACGACGCCGGTCAATTCGGGAAGCGCGCTGTTCATCTTGTCCGGCGACGAAGCGAAGCAGAAGGCGGCTTGGGAGTTCCTGAAGTTCGTGACGAGCGAACGCGGCTATACGATCATTACGTCCAAGATCGGGTATTTGCCGCTTCGTCCCGCGATCGTCGACGACCCGAATTACTTGAAGGATTGGGTCGAAGCGAATCCGCTGGTGAAGCCGAATCTGGAGCAGCTGACGCGCCTGCGTCCGTGGATTTCTTACCCGGGCCCGAACTGGCTTCAGATCGAGACGACGCTGCTGGAGGCGGTCCAGCAATCGATCCAGGGGACGGGCGACGTCGCGGCGATTATGCAAGAGGCGCAGAGCCGGGCGCAGTCGTTGATGCCATGATGAACGGCGGAGCGATTGTATCGAAAATGTCCGCGCGCGGCAGGAGCAACCGCCTGCCCCGCTCGGGCAAGAGGTTAACGCTCGGGAAGGCGCTCCCGTATTTGTACCTGCTGCCCGCGCTGCTGTCGATCGGGTACTGGATTTACCGGCCGCTCGTCAGCACGTTCCAGCTCAGCTTCTATGAGTGGAATATGCTGCCGATGTCGCCGAAGACGTTCGTCGGGTGGAGTAACTTCGCGAAGCTGTTCGCGCTTCCCGAGATGGGGAAGGCGCTGCTGAATACGCTCATCTATACGGTCGGCGTGCTCCCGTTTTCCCTGCTTCTTCCGCTCGTCATCGCGATTCTTACGGACCGGATCGGAGGACGGGCGCGGAACTTGTACCGCGCGCTCATCTTCGTCCCGATGATCATGGCCCCGGTCGCGGTGTCCTCGGTCTGGAGCTGGATGCTGAATCCGATGGGCGGCATCGTCAATCAGACGCTGCGGACGGTATTCGGGATGGAGGAGCCGATCCGCTTCTTCACGGACGCGAATTGGGCGATCTGGTCGATTACGTTCATCACCGGCTGGAAGCTGATCGGGTTCAGCACGTTGATTTTCTCGGCGGCGCTGACCGGCATCAATAAGGAGTACGTCGAAGCGGCGCGCATGGATCGGGCGGGACCCTGGCAGATCCTTCGGTACGTGCTGCTTCCGCTGCTGTCGCCGACGATCTTGTTCATGACGATGCTCAGCGTCCTGTTCGCCTCGGAGTGGAGCTTCTCCTATGTGAACGTACTGACGCAGGGCGGACCGCTCGGCTCGACGACGAACCTGTATTACGTCCTGTGGACGTACGGGTTTAAGACGTTCGCCGTCGGGTGGAGCTCCGCGGCGGCCGTGCTCGTCTTCGTCGGCTCGGGCCTCGTCGCCCTCGGACAGATGAAGCTGTCGAGCAGACTGTCGTTTTACGACAACTAAGGAGGCTTCCTTGTGAGAGACGCTTCATTGCGCGAGTCGAGAGCCGGCGCGGCAGGCAAGCATGCGCTGCTCATCGGGCTCAGCTTTCTTGCGATCTTCCCGTTTTATTGGGCGCTGAACACGTCGTTCAAGTCGCCGGGCGAAATTTACAGCCCTTCGCTGTTCCCCGCCCATTGGACGTTCGACAACTACGTGCAGGCATGGCAGGCGATCCCGATGGCGCGGATGCTCACGAACTCGCTGACCGTCGCCGTCGGCCAGACCGTTACGCAGCTGCTGACGAGCGTGCTGGCCGCTTACGCGTTCACGCGTTGGGAGTTCCGGGGCCGGCATGCGCTGTACGCGCTCATCTCCTTGACGTGGCTCGTCCCGTTCCAGGTCATCATGATCCCGAATTACGTCGTCATCAGCGACTGGGGCCTCCGCAACTCGCTGCTCGGCCTCATCATTCCGAATGTGGCGTCGGCGTTCGCGGTGCTTCAGCTGTACCAGACGTTCCGTTCGTTCCCGAAGGCGCTCGTCGAAGCGGCGCAGCTGGACGGCGCGTCAAGCTGGGGAATCCTATGGCGAGTGATCTTCCCGAATTTGCGCGCCTCGATCGCTTCGATCGGCGTCTTGTTGTTCATCTCGTCTTGGAACGATTATTTCTGGCCGCTGCTCGTCACGAACAAGCCCGAATATTCGACGCTTCAGATCGGCTTGCAATCGTTCATGTCCACGGAAGCGAACCAATGGGGGCCGCTCATGGCCGCGACGACGATCGCCAGCCTGCCGATCCTCTTGATTTATCTGCTCTTGCAACGACAAATTATCGACTCCTTCGTCAAAGGCGGTTTACGTTGAACATGGAAGCCACATTGTCCGATCGATCTATGGGAAAGAGGGGGGCGGCCCGGCCGTCCCTCGAGAAGAAGGCATATCAAGACATTCGCGCGCGAATTATTTCGGCGGAATTTTTACCGGGCATGTTATTGTCGGAAAACGAGTTGGCCGACACGCTCGGCATGAGCCGGACGCCGATCCGTGCGGCCATCTCGCTGCTCGAGACGGAGGGCTTCCTGGAGTCCGTCCGGGGTCGCGGCGTATTCGTGAAGGAAATTTCGTTCCGCGAGTTCCGCGAGATGTTCGAGGTGCTCGTCTCGATGCAGCTGTTCGCGCTGGACGTCGCGGCCGCCCGCGGACACGCCTTCGACTTGCCGGCGCTGCGGGAGCAGCTGGAACGGCAAGCGTTCGCCGCCGAGTCGGGCGATTACGAGGCGTATTACGACAGCTCGCTGCGATTCGTCGGAACGATGGTGGCGAGCTGCGGTAACGAAAGCATGCGGAACATTCTTGAGACTATCAAAGGTAAATATATGTTCAAGATGCTTTCTTTTCGGAAAATGAACGCCCGCTCGCTCCCGAAGCCGACGCACGCCAGAAGCGCCCATGCGCGCATCTACGACGCGCTGGAGCGCGGCGATCCGGCCGGCGCGAGGGAAGCGGTGCTCGCGTTGAACGCGTTCGTGTACGATCAATTCAGCGTGTTCGACATCTAATCAACGGAAAGGCGGAGGTACGGATGGCTATGCATGCGGAGAAGAAGCGCCTCATCCCCGTGGTAGGCGCTTATAATATACGGGATTTGGGCGGTTATGCGACGAAGGAAGGACGAACGACGCGGTGGGGCGCGATGTTCCGCGCCGACGGGTTGCATCGGTTGACCGGGGAGGATAAGCGGCTCCTCGAGGAGATGGGAATCCGCACCGTCGTCGATCTGCGTCACGCGCGGGAAGTGGAAGCGAAGCGGAACGCGTTCGACGGGTCGGAGACGGTCGATTATGTACATGTAAGTCTACTGAATCCGGCATCGACGGGCGTTCGAGAGGTGCGCGACCTCGGCGACTTGTATATCAACTTGCTCGAGGGCGCGGGCAGCGAATTGAAGCGGGTGTTCGAAGCGCTCGCCGCGGGCCGCGGAAGCGCGGTTCTGTTCCATTGCGCCGCCGGCAAGGACCGGACGGGCGTCGTCGCCGGGCTGCTGTTGGATCTAGCCGGCGTGCCGCATGACGCGATCGCGGAGGATTACGCGCTGACGTCGGCGTGCATCGCGCCGATTCTGGAGGAGCTGCGCGAAGGCCGTCCCGCGGGGATGTCGGGCGAGGCGTACGAGCGGTTTCTGGAGAGCGAGCCGGAGTACATGCTGCGCATGCTGCGGCATCTCGAAGCGGAACACGGCGGGGCGGAAGGGTACTTGCGCGCGATCGGCTTGGCTGCTGCGGATATCGCCCGGCTGCGCGCGAGGTTGGTAGAGAGTTGAAATTTTTTGCAAGCGAAGCTGCCCGAACGATTCCGTTCGGCAGCTTCGCTTCGTTACGGGCGGCTGTTTTTCGAGTATGAATTAATGCGTTTTCTATAAGAAAAGGTCGCGGGCCGAAATTCATGGAGAACGGCAAATCAAATAGTGGCCCGACGCGCCGCCGGGGTTTACGATGACCATGCACCCCGGCTGCGGCTGGATGCGAGACCTTTTTCCAAATTGGGGGAATTGCCGTTGAAGGCGCTCGTCGTACGTCAACCGGGACGGATGGAGACGGTCGAACTGCCGATGCCGGACGTCGGTCCCTATGAAGCGCTCGTTCGGATCGATCTCTGCGTCGTCTGCAATTCGACCGATCAGATGATCGTCGACGGCACGCTGCCGTTCGATTTTATCCGCTATCCCTTAGTCTTGGGGCACGAGACGGTAGGGACGGTCGTCGACGTCGGGAGTAAGGTAACCTCGTTCCGCATCGGCGACCGAGTGACCCGCTCGGGCTACAAGGCGCATGCCGACGCCGGAGTATTCGCCGCATGGGGCGGCTTCGCGGAATACGGCATCGCCGAGGACGTTCCCGCGTTAAAGCGGGACGGCGGCAAGCACGGCTTCGCGACGCCGAAGGTCATACCGGAGAGCCTCTCCGACCGGGAGGCCGCCTTGCTGATCAGCCTCAGCGAGCTGCACGGCTTTGCGAGCCAGCTCGAGCTGAAGGGGAAGACCGTGCTCGTGCTCGGCACCGGCATCGCCGGGCTCGGCATCGCTTGGTTCGCGAAGCGCTTCGGCGCCGCCAAAGTCGTCGTCGCCGGCCGAAGGGAGGAGCGGCTCGCGCTGGCGCTCGCATCGGGGGCGGACGAGGTCGTCGACACGCGAAAGCCGGAGAACCTGCCGGATCTTCGGGCCGACGTCATCGTGGAAGCGTCCGGGAGCGAGGATGTGTTCCTGCATACGTTCCGGCTGCTTGCGCCGTCCGGTCACATCGCCGTGTACGGCGTCGCCGAGGACGCGTACCGAATCCCGTTATCCAAGGGTCCAAGGCAGTTTTCCCTTCGCCATTACGATACGAACGAAGCGGGTTCGATGGACGAGGTGTGCCGGATGATGGTCGAGGGGGAATTCCCCGTCGATCTGTGGATTACCCATGAATGGCCGTTCGAGGACATCGACGAAGCGTTCCGTCAAGTGCGTTCGGGCGCTGTCGTGAAAGGGATCGTACGGATGAACGAACCGAAGGAGGAACTTATCGAATGAGGACAACGACCGACGCGATCTGGTTCGAACGAGCGAAAAGCGCCGTCTACGCGCCTGTGGAATTGCCCGATCCCGGTCCTCGGGACTTGGTCGTCCGGGCGGAATATTCCGGCGTATCGATGGGGACGGAAATTTGGTATTACAGCGGTCGCCGCACGGGCGATATTCGATTCCCTGCCGTTCCCGGGTATCAGACCGTCGGCATCGTCGAATCGGCGGGCGCCGACGTAGTAGGCTTCGCCCCCGGAGACCGCGTCTTCGTCAGCAAGGGCAACATTTCCGAGAAGCATCCGCGGAACTGGTTCGGCGCGCATATGCGCACGCTCGTGGCGGATTTCGAAACGGCGATCAAGATCGAGGACGGGATCGACCCGCGGGAAGCGGTGTTCAGCGGAATGCCGGCGGTCAGCATGAGAGGCTTCGGGTACCTGAAGACGCAGCCGGGGGACAAGGTCATCGTCATCGGTCAAGGAATGATCGGCCAGATGTCGGCGCAGCTGTCGAAAATCCACGGATTGCACGTCATGGCGACCGACCATTACCCGATGCGCGTCGAGATGTCGGCGGCGCACTCCTCTCATCGGGCGGTTACGGCTTCGGAGGTCGATCTCGTCGCTTGGGTGAAGGAGCAGACCGACGGGGCGGGGGCGGATATCGTCATCGATACGACGGGGGTGCCTTCGATTTTCAAGCAATGCGTAGACTTGGTTCGGCATCGCGGGCAGATCGTCATGCAGGGCTGGTACCCGGAGCCGATCTCCGTGGACTTCCACCTGACCCACCTGAAGGAGCCTACCGTGTATTTCCCTTGCGGGTTCTATAAGGAAGCGCAGCTTCAAGCGCTCGGTTGGTTGAAGACGGGGGAGCTGAAGATCGATCCGTTGATCACCCATGTCTTCCATCCGAAGGATTGTCAGGAAGCGTATCAGCTCATGCTGCAGCGTCCGGCCGAAACCTTGAACGTCTTGTTCGATTGGGAGCAATAACGGCGAACGTATCCCCGAGGCCCGGGGATATGTTTTTTTCTCGAGAGAGGAAAGCGTTTCCGGTTGTCGAAGTAACATGAAGTCTTGCTAACCAATCCTATTAACGAGGTGAGTCTTTTTGGAAAAGATTCGGAGTTGGTTTTCCAAGAAGTACTTGCAACGCATCTGGCTGACGGTCACCTTGGTCATCGTGGTTCTGGTCCTGATTTCATCTATAACGCTGTACGTGAGTTCGGAGCGCACAGTGCTTCAGGTTCACGAACGCGCCAACGATAAGGTACTGCATCAAATCGACTATAACATACGGTATATGAACGAAATCGTGACGAATACCGCAAGCTTTCTGTTCTTCGACACCGAGGTGACCTACCTGCGCCTTGCGAAAGAATTGGATGACTACTTGTACATCAAGAGCATCGGCAAGCTGGACGCGGTCACGAGCAGTTCGTCCTTCGTTCATTCCATGTTTATTTATAACGGCTTCCACGACGACTTCTTCATCGCGAACGGCGCGGCGCGATATTCCGTCGACGAGCGGTTCCGGAAGAACCTTAACGACTATATCCATTCCCAATCGTTGCCCCGCATGCGATTCGTTCCTTATTCGTTCGAGGCGTCCGACCCGAGCAATTACGGGAGTTTCGATATGTTTTTATACGCGATGTACGAGCCGGACGCCAAGGGCAAGATCGAGAACATGCTCGTCTTGGCCATTTCGCCGGAGTGGATCTTCGAGAACATCCATATGCTGAACCAAACGGACTTGCAGCAGGAAGGCAGCTTCTTGATTCTCGACGGCAATCGGCAGTTGTTGTTTCAGAAAAGGCAAACGGGTCTGGTCGACCCGGAGGAGCTGGCCGTCGTCAACCGGCGGATCGACGAAGCCGTCGCCGACCGGGGTACGTTCACGATCGGCAAGGGGAAAGACCGCAAGGTCGTCACGTATCTAAATATCGGCGTCAACGACTGGGTCGTGTTGAACGTTCAGCCCTACGACTCCGTCATGAGCGACGTCTACGACTTGCGGAATACGTCCATCTGGATCACCTCGATCTTCATGCTGATCGCCGTCACGGTCGCCGTCGTCGCGACGAACGTCTTGTACCGGCCCGTCGACTCCTTCATGCGTCAGCTCAGGCAAGGCGGCGACGAATCGTCCCAGTCGAAGCTCCGGCCCAAGCATGACGAATTCTCTTACGTGACGAACCGTTACAAGCAGATGGTCGACAAGCTGGACTTGGTGAAGCGCGACTCGGAAGAGAAGGAAACGATCGTCAAGAGCTTCTATATTCGGAAGCTTCTGCTGAACAGCATGTCCATCACCGCCGAGGAGCTGGCGCACTTCTTCGGACGGCATTCGGGCGGCGGCGAAGCGGAAAGCTCCCTCTACGCGGTGTGCGTCATTAAGATCGATCGGTTGCACGATTTCGACATCAATACGAGCCCCAGCGAGAAGCGCTTGTATTACTTCGCCATCTCCAATATCGCGAACGAGCTGCTAAGCAGCGTCTTCCGGAGCGAGACCGTAGATATGCGACGCGACCATATGGCGGCGATTCTGTCGATTCCGGAGTCGAAGCGGGAGGGCTTTATGGCCGAGGTCGAGCCGATCTTCCGACGCATTCAAGAGGTCGCGAACACCTATTACAAGCTTTCCTTAACGTTCGCGATCAGCGAACCGTTCGCCGACATTCGCGGCACGACGGACCATTATGCGCGGGCGTTAGCATATTCCATGTACCGGATCAAATACGGGCATCAATCGATCATTACGCCGGAGATGGCGGCGGAGGATACGGCGAATCTGGACTTCTACGTTCCTGAAGAGCTGGAGCGAAAGCTGATCAACGGCCTGAAATCGAACGATCCGGCCGTCCTCGGTCAATTCTTAGACCAGTATATCGAGCTGGCGCGGCAGCTGACCTTCGATCAGACGATGCAGTCGTATTACCAAATCATTATGACGATTCGGAAGACGTTGAAGGAAATCAATGCATTCAAGCTGCAGCCGATCAACGTCGACATGAACCGGGTGTATCAAAGCATGATGGAGAAGGAGACGATCGCCGAAGTCAAGGCGGTGTTGGCCGAGCTGTTCGAGGACTTGACGAGCGAAGCGAAGTCGATCCCGTCGCTGGACAAGAACGACGTGCTGCTCGAGACGATCAAGGAGCTCGTCGCGATCAATTACACCGACGTCAATCTGAGCTTGCAGAGCATCGCCTCTATGCTGCATATGTCCGTGTCTTACGTAGGGCGCAGCTTCAAGAAGAGCGAGGGCTGCTCCGTCGCCGAATATATTAACGAAGTGAGGCTGTCGCAAGCGGAAAAGCTGCTCTCCAATAAAGATTACAGCGTGATCGAAATCATGGAGCGGGTCGGGTTTATAAATCAAAGCCAGTTTTTCAAGCTATTCAAGAAAAAGTTCGGCGCGACCCCCCGGGAGTACCGCTTGAAGAAACTGATCGAATGATTGGACTAACCGCGGAGCGCGGCGCCGAGCTCGCGAATACGCTCGTAATATTCCGGCGGCAGCTCGCCGTCGGCGTTCGGCGCGACGTTGATCAAGTAATTCCCCCCTAACGCCTTCACTTGGGCCCAACGGCTCAGCACCCACTCCGTCGGTTGGTACCGATGCGGCTCGGTGTACCCCCAACCCGAGCCCTCGGGCCAAATATCGCACAGCTCCCACCATCCGTCCGGCGCCCGCTCCGGCATCGTCCGCTCCGGCGTCTCGTAATCCCCGTACCCATGCATTCTGGAGTTGACGACGATCGAGGGCTGCATCGCCCGGATGTCTTCGATCGACAGCGCCTCGGGCCCGCCGTCGAACCAGAGCAGGTCGATCGTCCCGTAATTCGTTAACAGCTCCTCGATTTGACCGCGAATATGCTTCTTATGCGCTTCGATCCGCTCCGCCGACGGCGGGGCGAGGTCGATCGGTTCGTGCCGCAGGCCGTAATGCGGCGATTCGGGCGTGCCCTTGCTTTGGAAGCGGAAGGACATCTCATGACGTTGGAAATACCAGTCCGGCGGGGAATAGTAGAGGCCTACCTTTAGCCCGTATTTCCTGCAGGCCTCGATGTACGGTCGTACGTAGTCCGCCGCGTCGGCGAAGCGGCCGGTGTGAAAATCGCCGTGTCGGCTCGGCCACAGCGCGAAGCCGTCATGATGCTTCGTTGTCAGAACGGCGTAACGGAAGCCGGCGTCGCTCGCCGCCTTCAGCCAAGCGTCGGGGTCGTACGCCCGCGGCCGGAACCTCTCGGCGAGGGCGAAATACGCTTCCGGCATCATCTTGCGCTCCGGATCGGTGTCCCACGGCGTGTCCGCGATCATGCCCCACGACAAGTCGACCTTGGCGCTCACGCTCGAGAGGCCCCAGTGGACGAACAAGCCCATGCTGCCGTCGCCGAACCATTGCGCCTCGGGGTGCTCGTTGCGTCGGAAAGGACGCTGCCCCGCGAACGAAGACTTCGAATGAATCATCGCATGCTGTCGATCCGCGATTTCGCTCATGTGTCCAACAAATCCCTTCTCATGAAAATCGGTTCCTTCCCCCTCATCATAACGAACGAGGCGCAGGGGATATACCTCCGAATGTAGCGATTCGTATGAAAATCGGCTCAAAAACCAAATCCCATAGAAATCGCCATTTCCCATACGGGCAACGCCGCGCGTTCGCCATTTTCCACAGTAGGCACTCTTAGGCGACCTCCGCCATAATCGGGGTAGCAAAAGAAACGAGGTGATCTTATGAATCCCGTCAAGACCTACGGTACCGAGCGAGACGTTCGGCCATCCGCCGGGAAGCGGCGCAGATGGAGCCGCTTCAAACAGGATGGAGAGTTGTCCCTCCTGTTTTTACCCGGATTCCTGTACTTATTGATCTTTGCATACATCCCCATGGCGGGCATCGTCGTCGCCTTCAAGAATTTCAAGGTGAACCTGGGGGTGTTTCGCAGCGAATGGGTAGGCTTCGCGAACTTCGAATTTTTGTTCACGACGGAGCTCGCGTACCGCATCGTTCGAAACACGATTCTCTATAGCCTCAGCTATATGACGGTCACGATGGCATGCGCGCTTGCGCTTGCGATTCTGATGAGCGAGCTGAGCCGAAGGTGGTTGAAGGTCCACCAAACCGTGTTGTTCCTTCCGTTCTTCCTGTCTTGGGTCATCGTCTCCTATATCACGGATACGATGCTGGACCATCAGTCCGGGTTTCTGAATTCCATGCTGGAATGGTTCGGCATGGAGCCCCGGATGTGGTATTTCGAGAACGACGCCTGGCCGCTCCTCTTGAACCTCGTCAATCTCTGGAAGGGAATCGGGTTCCAAACTTTGATTTTCTACGCCGGGATGATGGGGATCGACTATACGTATTACGAGGCGGCGAAAATCGACGGCGCGTCGAAGCTGCAGATGGCGATGAAAATCACGATTCCGCTGCTCGCGCCGATTATCAGCGTGCTGATCATCCTGTCCGTGGCCAACATGTTCCGCGGCGACTTCGGCCTTCATTATTTCATTCCCCGCGATTCCGGGATGGTGTACGCGACGACCGACATTATCGACACCTTCGTGTTCCGCGCCCTGCGCAGCATGGGCGACGTTGCGATGGCGGCCGCGGTCGGCCTGTTTCAATCGGTCGTCGGTTTGGTCATGGTGGTTCTGGCGAATTTCGTCATCCGCAAGGTCAACGAGGAGAATTCGTTATGGTAGGAGGGGGAGAGGCGCATGGCCAGAGCGATCATTAACGGAATCTTCGCCCTCATTTCATTGTGCATGTTTCTCCCGTTCGTGTTGGTGATCACGTCCTCCCTCTCGGCGGAGCAATCGATCATCGCGAACGGGTACCAATACATTCCCGAGCAATGGAGCACGGAAGGCTACGCGACGGTATTCAAATCCCCCGCGATCTTGCTCCGGGCTTACGGCGTCACCGCCTTCATTACCGTCGCCGGGACGGCGCTTAGCCTGCTGCTGACCGCGATGACGGCCTATGTACTGTCCCGTAAAGATTATAAGTTCGGTCGGTTGGCTACGTTTTACGTCTTCTTCACGATGCTGTTCAGCGGCGGGCTCGTCCCGTTCTATATTTTGATGACGCAATATCTCCACCTGAAGGACAACATTCTTGCGATCATTCTGCCCAGCCTGTTGAACGTCTTTTACGTGATGATCATGCGAAGCTACATGCTGAAAATTCCGTTCGAGATGATCGAATCCGCCAAGATGGACGGGGCCGGCGAGTTCCGCATCTTTTTCCGAATGGTGCTGCCCTTGTCGACGCCCGGATTGGCGACCCTCGGTCTCATGATTTCCTTCAATTATTGGAACGAGTGGTTCAACGCGCTGCTGTTTTTGGAAAATCAGAGCCTTGCGCCGTTGCAGCTGCTGCTGCAGCGCATGATCCGGAACATCGAGTTCCTGACGAGCAACAGCGACTTCGTCTCCCAATTCGGGATGGAGGTCGCGATCGCCGACCTGCCGAAATACAACGTCAGAATGGCGATGGCGATCCTTGCGGCCGGCCCGATGATGTTCGTCTTCCCGTTCTTCCAGCGATATTTCGTCGCGGGTCTGACGATCGGTTCGTTGAAGGGCTGATTTCCGATTATCCCCTGCAGCGATGCAGTCGATAATATATAATTTTCATTATCAAGGAGGTCACACCAGTATGCATTCGGTACAATCCACGAAGAAGGTTCGGCTTGTCACTGTCATCGCGGCGCTCCTGTTCGCGACGGCCTGCAGCACGCAATCCGGAAACTCGACGGAAGAGACGCCTAAGGCGACGCCGCAGAGCACCGTAACGGACGCGGAAGGCGAGGGTATATCGGAGCCGGCCGAAGCCGAGCTCGAGCCCGTGAATTTGAAGTGGTATTTCCTGAGCTACGGCACGCCGACGGACATGGATACGATCGAAGCGGAATTCAACAAGTATACGCAAGAGTTAATTAACGCGACGGTCGATCTGGTGCCGGTCGAAGCGGGGGATTACGAGGACAAGATGAATACGGTCATTGCGTCCGGCGAAGAGTTCGACATTGCGTGGACCTCCAACTGGAGCTTCGGTTACGTAGGCAACGTGAACAAAGGCGCGTTCTACCCGATCGAGGACTTATTGCCGGAATACGCGCCTAACGTAACGAAGCTGTTCGGCGACAAGCTGGAGGACGCCCGGATTAACGGCAGCATCTACGCGATTCCGATCTACCAGACGATGACGCAAATTCAAGGCTTCGTCGTTCAGAAGCGCTTCGCCGACAAGTATAACTTGGATGTCTCTTCGATCAAGACCTATACGGATCTGGAGCCGTTCCTGCAACAGATTAAAGAGAACGAACCCGATATCATTCCGTTCGGCGCCGCCAAGGATCACTCTCCGATCTGGTCGGCGTACGATATTTCTTGGACCGGCGTGACGTTCCGCAACAGCGATCCGAAGACGATCATTCACACGGACTTCGCGCCCGAGTATGAGAAGCACTTGCAGACGATGCATAAGTGGTTCAAGGCAGGCTGGATCAATAAGGACGCCGCGACCGCTCCGGATTTGAAATCGGTGCTGGCCAAGGGCAACGTCGCCGTCACGCAGGACTTTAATTTGAAGGCGGGCGGAGAAGCGGGGCACAAAGCGGAAAACGGTGGCCACGACGTTATCTACATCCCGACGCAAGTGCCGACGTTCACGGGGGTGACCGCGACGATGAACGCGATCAGCCACACGTCGAAACATCCGGAGCGCGCCGTCGCGCTGCTGGATCTGATGGCGTCCAATGCGGACATGTTCAATCTGCTGAAGTACGGCATCGAAGGCAAACACTATACCTTGAACGCCGAAGGCAAGGTCGTGCCGATCGCGGACAGCGGTTATCCGATGGGCGTACAAGGCTGGGTGATGGGCAACGAGACGATCGGCTACTTGATGGAAGGTCAGCCGGACGATACGTGGGAAGTGACGATCGAGCGCAACGAGAACGCGCAGCGTTCGCCGCTGTACGGGTTTACGTTCAACGGGGAAAACGTGAAGACGGAAATCGCCGCCATGCAATCGGTGTCCGGCGAGTTCGGAGCGGGGCTGCAGACCGGCACGCTCGACCCGGCGGTATACTTGCCGAAGCTGCAGGACGCGCTGAAGAAAGCCGGCGTCGACGCGTATCTCGCGGAGCAGCAACGGCAGCTGGACGAGTGGTTCGCGAAGAAGTAAAACGAAAAAACATGCGCTTGCCCTTCGGTTTCGGGCAGGCGCATGTTTTTCGTTTACCGGCGGCGGCCCCGGCCGCTCGGGCGGCGCGACGAGCCGCTGCGGCGGCGTCTCCGGCGGCGGCGTCTCGGCAGCTCGTAGTAGGTATCGTCGTCGTTCGAGGACGCGCTCTTCGACTTGCCGATGCTGCCCATGACGAGCTTCAGCATCGGCGCCATCTGCTGCACCGAGCTCATGATCTTCTGGATTTTCGTCACGTTGTTGAGGACGCCGTCGATGCCGCCCATGCGCTCGATCAGCTGCGGGAGATTGCCGAGGTTGCCGAGCAGCCCGCCGAGGCCTCCGGCCCCGCCGGCGCCTCCGCCGCCGCCGAGCAGTCCGCCGAGGCCGCCTCCGCCGCCGGCTCCGGCTTGCGAGCCGGGCACGGGTCCGGGCACGCCCGGATAGCCGGTCGGGTCCGGCGTTACGCCGTAGGGCGGCTGGAAGCCGCCCGCGTAAGGCGTGGGCGCCGGAAAATGCCCGCCGTACGTAGTGTTGCTAACGTGTGGATTATGGTTCACTGCGCTCACATTCCTTTTTCCGCATAATGGGTTTGGTTTGGGCTTTCATACTACACACTATGTAGTCGCCTACGGATTGGTATAGACGGATGCCCGGTTTCCAAAAAGGTTATGGGCGTGTTACTATAGAACTGTACAATGTTAAAGCGTTAATGTCCGACCGAGGGGGACTCAATCCGATGCAATTAAAGAAGCTGAACGATAAATCGATCGACCAGCTGTTCGAAGCGGTGTTGACCTTGAAGAACCTCGAGGAATGCTATACGTTCTTCGACGACCTGTGCACGATCAACGAAATCCAGTCGTTGTCCCAGCGATTAGAAGTGGCGCGGATGCTTCGCAAGGGCAGCACGTACAACCAGATCGAGACGGAAACCGGCGCGAGCACGGCGACGATCTCCCGCGTGAAGCGGTGCCTCAACTACGGCAACGACGGTTATAAGATGACGCTGGAGCGGCTGGGACGGTAGATTCGCGATGATCGGAGTATTGGTGATCAGTCACGGCTCGCGAAACCCGGATTGGGTGCGGCTCGTGGACGAAGCGATCGAATCGCTGCGCGCGCGCGTTTCGTATCCGGTGTACGCATCGTATTTGGAGCTGGTCGAAGGCCGGCTCATTCAGGACGGCATCGACGCGCTCGAAGCGCTCGGCGTGCGCGACCTGATCGTGCTGCCGCTGTTCGTCTCGTCGGGAAGCACGCATATCGAAGAAATCTCTTGGGCGCTCGGCGCGAAGGCGACGTGCCGGTTCGAGACGGATTTGACGCCGTTCCGGGTGTCGGCTCGTGTTTCTCTGTGCGCGCCGATCGACGCGGACGAAGACGTAATCGAGATTTTGTATGAGAAAATGTTACCCCTTTCACGTCATCCCTCGGACGAGCTCGTCTTGGTCGTCGGTCACGGCAGCGTGCTCAAGGGGTTTCATCGCGTCTGGCGCGATTGTCTGGAGCGCGCGGCTTCGCTGCTACGCGTCCGCGGCGGCTTCGCGGCGGCGGACGCCGTCATGCTGCTGCCGGATCAGGTCGAGTGGAAGCTTCGTTGGTGGCGCCGCCATCGGCCGGAGCTGACGCCGATCGTCGCGCCGATGTTCGTGAGCGAAGGATATTTTACAGATAAAGTCATACCGTCCCGTTTCCGCGGGTATGATGTTCGGTATAACGGTCGTTCGCTGCTGCCCCATCCGCTGCTGTCGCGGTGGATGGCGCGGCGCGTCGAAGCGAAGGCGAAGGAGCTGGAAACAGATGGTCAAGCGAGCGAGACTCATCTATAATCCGACATCCGGGCGCGAAGAGATGCGGCGGCGTCTGCCGGACGTGCTTCAGCGGCTCGAAGGCTACGGGTTCGAGACGTCGACGCATGCGACGATCGGCGAGGGCGACGCGCGGCTGGCGGCCGCCGAAGCGGCGCGCCGCGGCTTCGACATCGTCGTCGCGGCCGGCGGCGACGGCACGCTCAACGAGGTCGTCAGCGGACTCGCGGAGCTGGAGCGCCGCCCGCCGCTCGGCGTGCTGCCGCTCGGGACGACGAACGATCTCGCGCGGGCGCTCGGCATTCCGCGGTCCTGGGACGCGGCGATCGACCTGATCGCCGAAGGGTATGTGAAGCCGATCGATATCGGGCAGGTCAATCAGCGGTACTTCGTCAATATCGCGGGCGGCGGCTCGCTGACGGAATTGACGTACGAGGTGCCGAGCAAGATGAAGACGATGCTCGGGCAGCTCGCTTATTATATGAAGGGATTCGAGAAGCTGCCCCGCCTTCGTCCGATTCGGATGAAGGTGACGACGGACGAGACGACGTTCGAGGATGAGTATATGATCTTCCTCATCGCCAACTCGAACTCCGTCGGCGGCTTCGAGAAGCTGGCGCCGGACGCGGCGATCGACGACGGCTACATGGACGCGTTCTTCTTGAAGCGGTGTACGCTGGCGGACTTCATTCGCCTCGCCACGATGGTGGTGCGCGGGGAGCGGGTGTTGGATCCGCTGCTCGTCCAATTCCGGTCGAAGCGGATCGCGATCGAGTCGCCGGACTACGTGCAGCTGAACCTCGACGGGGAGTTCGGCGGTACGCTGCCGTGCGACATCTCCGTGCTGCCGAAGCACATCGGCGTCTTCGTCGATCCGACGGGACGGTCGAGTTACCACCGGCAGGGCGGCTCCGGCGGCAGCGCCGTCGCGGTTCATCCGACGGGTACGCCGGGAGCGTTGGGACAATCAAGCAATGGAGTGGAAGGGTAGCGCGTGAGAACGAAGAAATTTGCGGCGGCGAAACGCCGGAAGACAACAACAGCATCATCGAAGCCTGCGGGCGACGCGGCGCGACGGGAGCTTCCCGTCGCGCTTCATGACGTGATCGAGCTGGACATCGTAGGCTTGGCGCACGAAGGAGAGGGCGTCGGGCGGTTCGGCGGCTTCACGCTGTTCGTGCCGGGGGCGCTGCCCGGGGAGCGGGTGCGGGCGCGGGTCGCGGAGCTGCGGAAGAACTTCGGCCGGGCGGAGCTGCTCGAGGTGCTTGCGGCGAGCCCCGATCGGGTGGCGGCGCCCTGCGCGGTGTATGCGCGGTGCGGCGGCTGCCAGCTGCAGCACTTCGCGTACGAGGCGCAGCTGCGTTGGAAGCGGCAGCTCGTCGTCGACGCGTTGGAGCGGATCGGGAAGCTGCGGGTGGCGCCGTCTTCGGCTGCTCCCGGCGTTCCTTTCCAAGGTGATTCCCTTAGCTCAGGTTCGCCGGAGGGGGAGGTATCTTCCGGTGCTTCTTTCCAAGGTGATTCCCTTAGCTCAGGCTACGGCTTCGGCGGGATCGTCGTGCATCCCGTGCTCGGCATGGACGACCCATGGCGGTACCGCAACAAGGCGCAGGTGCCGATCGGCTTCGACCTCGAGGAGGGCGGCCTCGTCGGCGGCTTCTACGAGCAAGGCTCGCACCGGATCGTCTCGACGGACGCTTGCCTCATCCAGCACGAGCGGAACGACGACGCGGTGCTCGCGACGAAGCGCATCGCGCGCGAGCTCGGCATCGAAGCGTACGACGAGAAGTCGCGCTCGGGCTGGCTGCGCCACGTCGTCGCGAAGGTATCGTTCGCGACGGGCGAGATGATGCTCGTGCTCGTCGGCACGACGCGCGTCGTCGACGGGCTCGACGCCCTCGTCGCCCGGCTGCGGGACGAGCTGCCGCATGTCGTCAGCATCTGCCTGAACGTGAACCCCGATCAGACGAGCGCCGTCTTCGGACGGGAGACGGCGACGTTGTGGGGGGCGGATGTCATTTTCGATAGTATCGGTGGGATTAGGTTCGCCATCTCGGCGCGCTCGTTCTATCAGGTCAACCCGGTGCAGACGGAACGGCTGTACGGCAAGGCGCTGGAGTATGCGGCGCTCGAGGGCGGGGAGACCGTCATCGACGCTTATTGCGGCATCGGCACAATCTCGTTGTTCCTGGCGCGGTCCGCCCGCCAGGTGTACGGCGTCGAGCTCATCCCCGACGCCGTCGAAGACGCCCGCGCCAATGCGCGGCTGAACGACATCGACAACGCCGACTTCGAAGTCGGCCGCGCCGAGGTCGTTCTGCCCGCGTGGCGCGAGCAGGGCATCGACGCCGACGTCATCGTCGTCGACCCCCCGCGCAAGGGCTGCGACCCCGCCCTGCTCGACACGCTCGTCGCGATGCGTCCCGAGCGAATCGTCTACGTGTCGTGCAATCCCGCCACGTTAGCCCGCGACCTCGCCGCGCTCGAGGCCGGCGGCTTCGCTACCCTCGAGGTGCAGCCGGTGGATATGTTCCCGCATACGGGGCATGTGGAGTGCGTCGCGTTGGTGATTAGGAATGAAACAGAGGACCAAAAACCCTTGTAGATATTGGTTAAACAGGGCGACTATAAATAATTATACAGTGCCCGGAAATTGCTGTTGATGTAACTCGGTTGGCGGTACATCTATCGATGAGCGGAAATGCCGGATTTATTAGGTTTAATCGCTCCTAGAGGCTTATTTCTGGAGTCGGACGATACCGACCGCGTGTTTCCGCGTCAGCCGGCCGTCAAGGCGTACGAGCAATTGAAGCGAATTTACGCCGATCGGGGAGCCCCCGCCTATGCTTGGCTGCGGGAGAAGCTGACGACGATCTCACTATAATGAATAGCGAAACGGGAACAGCCCGCCGGACGACGTCCGAGCGGGCTTTTAGGTATTCGGGTAAAAATTATACACGCGAAACGAGTCTAAATCGTAAGCCGCAGAAATCGTCGTTTGTTTCTATAATGAATGTAACGATAAGCACTACTCGCGGGAGGTAAGGCACAATGTCGACGGCGATCGAACGCGCGACGAGAACCGAGAAAAGAAAATGGTGGAACCAACACCGCAAGGAAGCGGTCGCAGGATGGTTGTTTCTTGCGCCCGAAGCGATCGGCATTATCGCGCTCGCAATCTTCCCTTTATTGTTTTCTCTGATGCTCAGCTTTACGAATTGGAACTTGGTCGGCGGCTTTCAAGAGATGAAGTGGGTCGGATTCGTAAACTTCGAGAGAATGATAGACGATTCGAAGTTCTGGAAGGCGTTACAAAACAACCTGTTCTTCACGGCCGTAACCGTTCCGGCGGGACTCGTGATCGCGATGATTATGGCGGTTCTCGTGCATACAAAGGTGTACGCCAAAGGCTTGTTTAAAATCTTGTTCTTTATCCCTTATATTTGCTCCACCGTTGCGATCGCCGCCGTATGGGCTGCGCTGTACCATCCGTCGAGCGGTCCGATCAACCAATTCCTAATGGCCATCGGGTTAGATCAACCGCCGAAATGGCTCGTCGATTCCCATTACGCCATCATTGCGATCATGGTCATCGCGATTTGGCAGGCGCTCGGTTACCAGATGATCATTTTCCTCGCCGGACTGACGCAAATTTCCGAGGAAGTGTACGAATCCGCGCGAATCGACGGCGCTTCTGGGATCCAGCAGTTCTGGTATATCACGATTCCGATGTTGGCGCCGACGACGCTATTCTTGACTATCACGACGATCATCGGTTCGTTCAAGGTTTTCGATCTCATTAAATTTTTGACCGACGGCGGACCCAACGACGCTTCGACGGTGCTGGTGTACCGCATCTACGAGGAAGGCTTCATTAACTTTAAGATGGGCTACGCGTCCGCGTTGTCATGGGTGCTCTTTTTGCTAGTCATCGCCGTTACGTCCGTCACTTGGATCGTACAAGCTAGAGAAAAACGAGCTTGAGAGGGGGGGAATACAATTGCCGACAAACAAAATCAAGCTTGATCGCCTGTTGCTGACTGTGCTTTTCGGGGCATGTTCGATTCTATTCATTACCCCGTTGGTATGGATGTTGTCCGCTTCCGCGAAGTTGGAGCGCGACGTGATGACCTACCCGATCCAATGGATTCCGCGGGAGTGGAATTGGGTTGATAATTTCCAGAAGGTTTGGATGGAAAATGTGCCGTTTTCGTTGTTTTATTGGAATTCCTTTAAGCTTGCCGTCGTTTCTACGATTGCAACGCTGTTGTTCTCGTCGATGGCCGCTTTCGCCTTCTCGAAATTGCGAGCGCCCGGCAAGGGCGTCATGTTCGGACTGATGATGTCTTTCATGATCATTCCGGAACAGGCTACGCTCGTTCCGCGGTTTATTATGATCAAATGGCTTGGCCTGTATAATTCTCACGAAGGTCTGATGCTGATGCTGGCCTTCTCGATGTACTTCACGTTCCTCATGCGGCAGTTTATGATGGGAGTTCACAATGATTTTATCGAAGTCGCGAAAATCGACGGCGCGGGATACCTTCGCGTATACGCTCAAATCATGTTGCCGCTTTGCAAGCCGATCCTGGCGACGGCCGGCATCATCAAGTTTATATGGACCTGGAACGACTACCAAAATCCGCTGATTTTCTTATTCACGAAGGAATTGTTTCCGCTGCCGTTAGGCATTCAGTTTTTCCGGCAAGAATATTCCAATAACGTCTCGCTGATGATGATGGCCGCGGTGTCGGCGATCATTCCGCTCCTTATCGTGTTCGTCGTCCTGCAGAAGCAGGTCATCAACGGAATTACAGTGGGCGGCGTGAAGGGGTAATCGGCGGCAAGTAAAAAAAGTGCACACCAAACTTCCACAAAGATTACACGGTAAACCGCTTTCACTTTCTTTATCATATAGCTGTAAGAACAATCATGAAGCGTAAAGGGGAAACGAAATGAAAAAATTGACAACGGCGGTCGCGTTGTTCTCGGTACTGTTTTTGGCGGCATGCGGAGGACAGGGCGGCGACGGCGGGGCATCGGAAACGCCGGCGTCCGTCGGAAACGGATCGGAAGGAGCCGAAGAAGTCGTTACGCTGAAATTTTACACGAATGCCAAGGGCGAGCCTGGCGAACCGATGATGAAGATCGTGGAGGCGTTCAATGCGCAGAGCGAGAAGGTAAAAGTCGAGCATGTGGCGCTCGTGCAAAATAACGATTCCCGCGAGATGCTGCAGAAGCTGGATGTGTTATCCGCATCGGGCGAAGAAGTGGATGTCGTTCTGATGAATAACGAAGGCTACGTGTTGGAGCGTGCCGGCAACGGCATGTTGTATCCGTTGGACGAATTCTATACAGCCAACCAAATCGTTCCGGAAGACGAGTTTTATCGCAATCCGACGTACGACGGGAAACATTACGGCGCGATGACGGACGCGAGCTTCTGGTACGTCGCATTCAACGAAACGCATTTGAAGGAAGCCGGTCTCGAACTTCCCTCTTTCGATTGGACATGGGACGATTTCCGGGCCTATGCCAAAACGTTGAAAGAGAGCAAAGAAGGGCGCCTCGGAGCTTATTTCCATACTTTCGGCGAGTATGCGAACATTATCGCCTATACAGACTTTAAGAACCCTCAGCTGAAGGAAGACGGCACGCTGCAGTTCGACGATCCGAGTTTCGAATCCTGGTTCAACATGCGCCGAGGCATGGAAGTCGAGGATCAGTCGGTACGTCCGCTCGCAGACGTCTTGGCGGCGAAGCAGCATTGGGCGACGGATTTCATGAATGGGACGACGAGCATGCTTCCGATCGCGATGTACTCGCTCGACGAAGCGTTCTTGAACGAAGAAAGCTACCCTCGCGACTTCAAGATTACGTTCGCGCCGCTTCCGCGCTCTTCCGAAGAAACGGAACCGGGTCTTACCAGCATCGGCGGCAGCTTCCTTACGATTCACAAGAATTCGGGACATAAGGAGGAAGCTTTCGAGTTTATCAAGTTCGCGACGATGGAAGGCGCGGCGTTGTCCGGCCGCATCCCGGGCTGGAAGAAAGCGGACGGTAAAGCGGTCGTCGCGGAGATGGTCGGCGACAAGACGGACCTCGTCGACATTGACGCATTGAACGCGACGCTCTTCGACGAGCGGGTCCGCACGGCGGGCTCTTCGGTCATCAGCGTTCCATATCAGCAACAGCTGAAGAAGGTTGCGGAAGGCGGCATCAATAAGTTCCTCCTTGACAACACGACATTCGAGGAAGCGCGACAATTTATGATGGACGAAGGACAGAAAATTATCGAAGAGCACAAATAGTCGGTATTGCAGGAGGGGGATCGGCGCGAATGCCGATTTCCCTGTTTCTTTTCGGCGCGAAACGGTATGATCGTTGAATAGGACGGGTCAACGGGGGAATCGGGTTTGGGTTGGATGTATCGCATATCCTTCTATCGGAGGATTCAGGTGGCGTTGCTGCTGTTTCTGATCATTCCTTTGCTTATCATTACGGGGCTTTCGTACGTCACGAACAAGCAGGCGAACGAGGAGAATGTCCGTACAAATATGAAAGGGATCATCGGTATTCTTGCCAACGATTTATCCAAAACCGCCAATGACGTGATCTACACGGTCAACCAGTATTCGGCTTCGCAAGCGAACGGATTGTTTCTTGATTTAAGGTCGCTTAGCGAACTCAACGGATTCGGCAATTTCGAAGATTACCGAGTCTTTACGCGTTTGAACGAAACGGCTGCGCTGCAGGTCGGTAAGCTGTCTCTTGTTCACGTTAATGCGTTCTACGTCAATCGAGCGAATTACCCGCTCATCGGATCGATGAACGCCGTTGAAATCGCTAGACTTCTAGCCGACCCACGGTTCAAGCATCTATCGGAAGCCGAAGCTTCGACAGGGCTCGTTCGTTGGTTTCGAGCGGAGCGAGAGAGCGGTTACGGAGACGCATTCCGCGCCTCTTACTATCTCTTCTTAAAAAAGACGGTCTACGATCCGTTCCACGGCGAGGTGCTGGGAACGTTGTTCGTCGGCGTCCCTGACTCGTATTTCGGTGGGTTGTTCCGCAATGCGGGGGACGGCATCTTTACGCTCTACGAAACGGACGGATCTTTGCTGGCGGGCATGGAGGGAAGTCCGCGGACGTTGTCGGACGGCCCGCGAACGGGGTGGATGCGGGAGACGATCGCCGTGCCCGGTACGTCTTGGACGTTGACGTACGACCTGGAAGCGAGCAGCGCGACCGGAGACATGGCGCAGCGCTTCTGGTACACGATCATGGCCGTAAGCATCGTGCTGTTCGTCTTTCTGTTCATGTCGGGCGTGATCGCGCAGGGGTTGAATCGACCGATCCGCAAATTAATGCGCGTCGCCTCGCAGTATGGCGAAGGCAACAGCTCGATTCGATACAACGCAGCGGGGCAGGACGAAATTTCGTTGCTGGGCGCTTCGATCAACCGAATGCTGGACAATATCAACGCGTTAATTCGCAAAGTGGAAGCAGAGCAAGAAGAGAAACGCACAATCGAGTTGTACGCATTGTACTCTCAGATTCAACCGCATTTCTTGCTCAATACGCTAAATTCCATCAAGTGTAATCTTGCGATCGAAGGCGACCGTGCGAACAGCGAAACGATCGATGCGTTAATGGCGTTGCTTCGCGCCCATCTCCGGGTTCATGAGCCGCTGTCGCTAGGGGACGAATGCAAGCTGTTAGCGCAGTACGTCTCTATCATGCGCATGAGAAATCGACTCGATATCGATTTCGAGGTCCTGTTGCCGGATCGGTTCCGGGGAATCATGGTTCCTCGGTTGCTGTTGCAGCCGCTGGTGGAGAATAGCATCATTCACGGCTTTACCCGAGATTCCCGGGCGCCGCGAATTCGAGTCGAGGTTGCCGAGGCGATCGGCGGGATCGAGATTCGGATTGTCGACAATGGGCGGGGCGTGACAGAGGAGCAAACCGACCAACTGCAACGCACGCTTATGGGCGAGACGGAACGAACCGGCGAGAGAGGCATCGGGCTCTACAATGTGTTGCGCCGGTCGAAGCTTGCATTCGGAGAACAAGCGGCCCTCCGTATCGAGTCCGGTAAACAAGAGGGGGTCGTCGCTCGCTTGTTTATCCCAATCCGCGATCACGACGGGGAGGATGCGATCGATGATTAAGGTCATGCTTATCGACGACGATGTACCCGTCGTTGAGTATTTACGCAAATTGGTACCTTGGGATGCGCTGGGATTGTCGGTTTGCGCGGAGGCGTATTCCGCGGCTGAGGCGCTTGAGCGATTCGAATCGGTCAAGCCCGACATCTTAGTAACCGATATCGGGCTTCCGGACGGCAATGGCATCGACTTAGCCCGCCGGTTCCGTGACGCCCGCCCTGCGCTGCGCGTCGTCTTCCTCACTTGTCACGAAGATTTTCAATATGTGAAGGAAGCGCTTCGTATCGATGCGGACGATTATGTCGTTAAGGATGAGTTGAATCCGGAAACTTTCGCGGATACGCTGCGGAAGGCGGCGTCCCGTCTTGCGCTCGAACAAGAACAGCTGGAGCGCATCGCCTACAAGAGCGACTTGGAGCGAAACCGCGACGTTCTGCTCCGACAGTTCTTTACTGAACTCACCGGCACGGGGCAACCGTCGGCAATGCTGGAGCACGGAAGGCGGCTCGGGATCGGTTGGAGCGACTCGAATTTCGCCGTCGGTTGGTTCCATCTGGACGCCGGCGACCTGGCTGAAACGTACGACCGTCAGCGCGTCGAATTAATTCGATACGCGGCTTACAATATCGCCGCGGAAGTGGCATCGGACATGCGCGTGACGGCGTTTCCTTTCATGGACCATCGGTTATGGCTCATCGCTTGCGATGCGAGCGCCGACGACGCAACGGCCGAATTGCGCCGCTTCGCACCGCTATATCAAGCGAAACTGGCGGAGTTTCTTAAGGTTCGCAGCTATTATTTCGTCGAGGCGGAGTCCAGCGACTTGCCTGGTCTCGGCGCCTTACTTCACAGAGCGAGAGATCGGGCGGAGTTCGAATATTTCGTCGACGGCGCGAAGGGAAACATGGTCCGACAAGCGACGCAGGGCGCGGCCCGCGCGGGTTCGGAAGGGCTGACGGCGAAATGGACCGAGGCGTTGGCCGCCGGCGATCGTTCGTTATCCCACTTGTATTTCAGCAATATCGAACAGGCCATCCGAGAAACGGAAAGGGAAGCGAACGGCGCGAAGGAGAAAGTATTGCGTTGCTTACAGGAGGCCAGCGTTCGGTTGGGACGGTCGGTGCCTTCGGGTATTCACGAGGATATCGATCGATCGGTTCGCCTGGAAGAGGCTTTCCGAATCGTGCGATGGTACGCGGACCGTCTGATTCAAGGGAATACGTCTTCCTCCGAGTCTTCGACGGATCCGGACCTCAAGGCGATTAACGCCTTTATATACGAAAACATGTTTCGGAACGTGACGTCGATCGACATTGCGAGGTACTTGCACCTGAATCCGAGTTACTTTTCGCGGTATTTCAAAAAGCTTACGGGTATGAACTTCACGGACCATGTGCACTTAATCAAGATGGAAGAAGCGAAGCGGCTGCTCGCGGTTGGCGAAACGGCGGAAAATACGGCGTATATGCTAGGGTACTCGGATCGCGCTTACTTCTCTAAGGTATTTAAAAAATATACCGGCTTGAGTCCCAGCGAATACAAGCCGCGTCTACAAACTTGAGAGGAGCCTTATTCATGACATACTTGTCCAAGACGCGGGTATCGGATCAGGGAGACGGAACGTTCGCCAATCCGATTCTGCACGCGGATTATTCCGATCCCGACGCCATTCGCGTCGGCGAAGACTTCTATATGACGGCTTCCAGTTTCGGACATATCCCGGGGTTGCCGATTTTGCATTCGAAGGATTTGATTAACTGGCGCTTGATCCATCACGCGATTCCGCATATGCCGTTGCCCGGTTACGATAAGCCTCAGCACGGGAACGGCGTCTGGGCGCCGAGTATTCGATTTCACGACGGGATGTTTTGGATTTTCTACGGGGACCCGGACGTAGGCATCTTCATGACGAAAGCGTCCGAGCCAGCCGGCGAATGGTCCGAAATTCATCTTGTACATGAGGGAAAAGGCTTAATCGACGCTTGCCCGTTCTGGGACGATGACGGTCAGGCGTACTTGGTGCATGCTTACGCGCATAGTCGGAGCGGGATCAAACATCGGCTTCGCGTGCGACGAATGTCCCCGGACGGTAGACGGCTTCTGGACGAAGGCGTCGTCGTGATCGACGATCCGGAGCGGCATCCGACAATCGAAGGACCGAAGATGTATAAACGCGGGGATTATTATTATATTTTCGCCCCGGCGGGGGGCGTCGAAGAAGGATGGCAAACCGTGCTTCGTGCGCGCCATCCATTCGGTCCGTACGAAGACCGCATTGTACTGAAACAAGGGAACAGCCCTGTGAACGGCCCGCATCAAGGCGCTTGGATCGAGCTGGCGTCCGGAGAATCCTGGTTTATGCATTTCCAGCATAAGGATGCCTACGGGAGGATCGTCCACTTGCAACCGATGACCTGGATGGACGACGATTGGCCGTCGATGGGGGAAGACGCGGACGGAGACGGGATCGGTGAGCCGGTGCTCCGCGCGCCGAAGCCGAATGTCGGGAACCGATATCCGATCGAGACTCCCGCAACAGACGACGGTTTCGACCAAGAACGATTGGGGCTGCAGTGGCAATGGCAAGCGAACCCCGAGTCGGGATGGTACTCGCTCGCGGAACGAAGCGGATGGCTGCGGCTGTATAGCAGGCGGTCGCCCGAAAGCGCCTCGTCGCTGTACCAAGCGCCGTACCTGTTGCTTCAGAAGTTCCCTGCTTTATCGTTCCAAGCCGGCGTTCGACTGGATGGCACAGGTCTTAGAGAAGGAGACTCCGCGGGTCTCATTGTGTTCGGGTACAGCTATGCCGCGCTGATCCTCGCGTTCAACGAGAATGGAAACGCGGAGCTCCGGTTGCTCGAGGGGGATACAGAGAAGCAAGCGATCGCGTGGAAGCTCGAAACCTCTGCACCCGAATTATCGCTGCGCGTTCTCGTCGAACCGGGCGCGATGTGCACATTTCAGTACAGCTTCGACGGAATGCATTATGAGTCGGTCGCCCGCCCTCCGTTCCAAGCGACCGTCAGTAAGTGGGTCGGCGCGAAAGTCGGTTTGTTTGCGCAAGCGGACCGCGAGGTCGGCGGGTACGCGGATTTCGACGACTTTACGGTTACTGATGTTCCGAGATAACTGCTTGCAGGGGAGGAATCATGTTGAGCGCGAACGACGATCGGAAGCTTTGGTACCGCAAGCCTGCGTCGGAATGGAACGAGGCGTTGCCTCTGGGCAACGGGAAGCTCGGGGCGATGGTGTTCGGGAAGGTTCGCAGCGAAATCATTTCGTTGAACGAGGACTCCTTATGGTACGGCGGACCGCGTGACCGGCACAACCCGGACGCAGCGGCTTACCTGCCGCGGATCCGCGAGCTCGTCTTTGCCGGCCGTCCGAAGGAAGCCGAACGCCTAGCCGCATTGGCGCTTACGGGGTTGCCGGAGACACAGCGACATTACGTGCCGCTGGGAGATGTCTTGCTGACATTCCCGAACGCCAAAGAGGAGGACGCGGTAGAATACGTTCGGGATTTGAATCTATCGGAAGCTATCGCACGGGTCCGGTATCGGATCGGCGACGTAGAGTATACTCGAGAATTACTCGCCAGTCATCCGGACAATGTCCTCGCCATTCGATTAGCCGCGAGTGTACCCGGGGCGCTCGACGTAACGGCGCGGCTCGGTCGGGCGAAATGGAGATACGCCGAACGGATCGACCGAATCGGAGTCAACATGTTGTCGATGCGAGGGAACGGCGGCGGGGAAGGCGGCGTGGACTTCCGAGCCGTCCTTCGTTGCGAAACGGTAGGCGGCACGGTGCAATCGATCGGCGAACATCTCGTCGTCGAAGGCGCGGAAGAAGTCGTCTTTTACCTCGCGGCCGCGACGACGTTCCGACACGCCGATCCCGAAGCTTATTGCTTAGAGCGCGTAGATGCGGCCGCTTCCAAAGGGTATTCGGCGGTGCGCGAAGACCACATTGCGGACTACGCGCGGTTGTTCGGACGGGTTCGATTTTCGTTGGGCGGAGACGCGGAGCCGGCACACCTCGACACGGCCGAACGATTGGAGCGCGTGAAATCAGGGGAGCGGGATCACGGCCTGACGGCGCTCTACTTCCATTATGGGCGCTACTTGCTGATCTCCTCAAGCCGTCCCGGATCATTGCCCGCAAACCTTCAAGGGATTTGGAACAAGGACTTCCTTCCAAGCTGGGATAGTAAATTCACCATCAACATTAATCTGCAGATGAATTATTGGCTTGCGGAATCTTGTAATTTGTCGGAGCTGCACGAACCTCTTTTCGAACTGATCGAGCGTCTGAACCTTTCGGGGAAACGAACGGCCGCCGTCATGTACGGGTGCCGGGGTTCAGCGGCGCATCACAATACAGATATTTGGGCGGATAGCGCTCCTCAGGATACCTGGATCCCGGCAACGTATTGGCCGCTCGGGCTGGTATGGTTATCGCTCCATCTGTGGGAGCGCTACCGTTATACAGGAGATTTGGAGTTCCTGGCAAAGCATTACGATATATTGAAAGAGTCGTCGTTATTCGCATTGGATTTCCTTGTCGAGAGTCCGGAAGGGGAGTTGGTCACCTGTCCTTCCGTCTCGCCGGAAAACACTTATCTGCTGGATAACGGGGATCCGGCGGTGTTTACTTACGGAGCCACTATGGACAATCAGCTGTTGAGAGCGTTGTTCGGGGCATGCATCGAGGCATCGTCGTTGTTGCATGTCGACGAAGCTTTCAGAGGAGAACTGTCGGAGGCGGCTAGCCGGCTTCCGCGGACGAGGGTCGGGAAGCACGGGCAGATTCAGGAATGGATTCATGATTACGATGAAGAGGAGCCTGGACATCGCCACATCTCCCACCTGTTCGGACTGCATCCGGGCAACGAGATCAGCGTCGGCGGAACGCCGGAGTTGGCCGAAGCCGCGCGAGTTACGCTGGAACGAAGATTGGCGAACGGCGGCGGACACACCGGTTGGAGCCGCGCCTGGATTATTAACTTCTGGGCGAGACTAGAGAACGGGAAGCAGGCGGGAGAGCATCTTCAGGCTTTATTAGCCAAATCCACCTTGCCGAACTTGCTGGATCACCATCCCCCGTTCCAAATCGACGGCAATTTCGGCGGCACTGCCGGAATCGCGGAGATGTTGCTGCAAAGTCAGAACGATGAACTGCATCTGTTGCCGGCATTGCCTCCGGAATGGACGGAAGGGGAAGCTTACGGGCTGCGCGCGCGGGGGGGCTTTACGGTCAGTTTGACTTGGGTCCGAGGGGAGCTTGAAGAGGCCCGGATTAACGCGGGGCTGTCCCGTATTTGCAGGGTTCGAATCGGCAATTCGAAGCCGTTGGAGTTTGCGGTTACCGCCGGAAGAACGTACGCTCTGCGGGAGGGTAAGTTTATTGAGACGAATCCGTATTAGAACCAATCAAGCAATTGCGCCGATGCGATGACGGTATGCCGCAGCGCTTCGCTGCAGCGGAGCTGACGCTTGGGCGGCTTACGCGTTGTCCCGCGCGGTTAAGGTGCCGCCGGAAGGGGATATATTCCCATCGGAAGCGCGGATGTTCCAGCATATGGGCAGATGCAAGGTCGTACGGATATAGGCGATTTCCGAACCTCTTGACTCCATACGACAAAAAAAGCCTGTAGCCCTTGCTCCTTTCGGAGCTTTGTCTACAAACTGAAAGTCCTTGACACTCAAGGGCTTTTTTTGGTTGGGCAGCACAAGTTTGCCGTTGCGTTTTGGAAGCATAAGCATGCCAAAAAGTATTCTGTGATAACAGCCCCTGAGCGGCTTGTAAGTTAAAAAGTAGTACTTTCGGAAAAAGTATGGTAAAGTGAATTTAAAATCTGTAACAATTTATATGACAGTTAGAGTGGCGAGGCTTCTGAGATCAGAATTTATTCGCAATGGAGGTAATGCTGAAATGAATAATCAAAAACCTGCCTACAAGCTAGGACCTTTATTTGAGTCCTTCAAGCTTGGAACTTTGAACCTAAAGAACCGGGTCGTCATGGCTCCAATGACGAGAGCCTTCTCTCCCGGAGGAGTGCCGGGGCCTGATGTGGCCGCTTATTACCGTCGCCGCGCTGAGAACGGTGTCGGGCTCATTATTACGGAGGGTACTCTGATCAACGATCCGGCTGCCACCAATAATCCGAATATTCCGAATTTCCATGGGGAAGAAGCGCTGAACGGTTGGGCTCGCGTCGTCGCAGAAGTACATGAAGCCGGCGGGGTAATTATGCCGCAGCTGTGGCATATCGGCACGGACCGTAAGGTAGGAGCCGTTCCGAACCCGGAGGAACGGCCGATCGGACCTTCAGGTTTGGATCTCGCGACCGGGGAAAAAGTCAATGAGCCGATGAGCCGGGAACGGATCGATTCCGTTATTGCCGCATACGCGCAAGCCGCGGCGGATGCCAAACGGATCGGCTTCGACGGGATTGAGCTTCATGGCGCTCACGGTTATTTGATCGATCAGTTTTTCTGGGAGAGAACGAACCGGCGCACCGATAGCTACGGCGGAGACCTTGTGAAAAGAACCCGATTCGCGGCTGAAATTATTGCGGCTTGCCGTCGCGCCGTAGGACCCGATTTCCCTATCTTACTGCGGATATCGCAATGGAAATCAAGTGATTACGAGGCGAAATTGGCAGCCAATCCGGATGAATTGGCCAATTTCCTTGCGCCGCTTGTAGAAGCGGGCGTAGATGCATTTCACTGCTCGACCCGCCGCTTCTGGGAACCGGAGTTCGCCGGTTCCGATCTAAACTTCGCAGGCTGGGTTAAAAAATTAACCGGTAAACCTACGATCACCGTAGGCTCCGTAGGTCTGGATAACGAGTTTATTTCTTCGTTCCGAGGGGAAAACGCAGGTACGGCGAACGTGGATACCTTGATCCACAAGCTCAACGATCGAGAGTTCGATCTGGTTGCAGTCGGCCGTGCGCTGCTGGTTGACCCGGCATGGGCGGCTAAGGTACGAGACGGCCGTCTTGACGAACTGAAGCCTTTCACCCCTGAAGCGCTGAGTTCGCTATCTTGATTTCATTGTCTTCGCGACCTGCTGGACAGCGATGGAACCATTCCATCGCTGTTTTTTTATACCGTGGAACCGTGTCATTGCATCCTTAACCGATTTTATGAAGTTTTGGACCTCTTTAATTTACTATACAAATGAACTAGAAATCGAAATGCTCTCGCTACCGCAAACCATCGGGAGACTCCATAATGATAGCTACCAGCTACAGTTACAGGAGGTCAGACCGATGCAAGCCAAACCGATACAATCCCCGGGCAGTGCGGCGGCGGCGCGTCCGAAGCCGAAGCGCGAGTTGCTCGCCTACTTGAAAACCAATTACGACATGTACCTGCTGCTCATTCCCGGATTGCTGTTCGCGCTCGTCTTTAACTACCTTCCGATGTACGGGATTACCTTGGCGTTCAAGGATTTCAACATGTTCGCCGGAAACAACCCGTTTACGTCCTTGCTGGCGAGTCCTTGGGTAGGTCTGGAGCATTTCGAAAATGTATTCGGCCGCGCCGATTTTAAGCAGGCGCTCGCCAATACGCTCCTGATCAGCGTATATAAGCTGGTGTTTCTGTTCCCGCTGCCGATCCTGTTGGCGATTCTGCTGAACGAGCTTCGCGTCGCGTGGTTCAAGAAGGTGCTCCAAACCGTGCTGTACCTGCCGCACTTCTTGTCGTGGGCGGTCGTGAGCGGCATCTTCGTCACGCTGCTCGGTTCGACGGGCATCGTCAACCAGTTCCTGGACGCGGCGACGGGACATACGATCAGCTTCTTGATGGACAAGTCGATCTTCCGCAGCGTGCTTGTAGCGACGGACGGCTGGAAAGATATCGGCTGGAGCTCCATCATCTATCTCGCCGCGATCACGGGCATCGATCAGGAGCAATACGAGGCGGCCACGGTAGACGGCGCAAGCAAGCTGCAGAAGATCGTATACATCACCCTTCCCGGTATCGCGCCGACGATCCTGCTGCTGCTCATCCTGAAGGTCGGTCACATTCTGGACGCGGGTTTCGAGCAGATCTTCATTATGTACAATCCGACGGTGTACGAGGTCGCGGACATTATCGGCACGTACGTCTATCGAATGGGCCTCGGGCAGATGAACTTTAGTCTCGGCACGGCGGTCGGCCTGTTCAATTCCGTCGTAGCGTTCGTGCTCATCGTGTCGGCGAACAGCCTCGCGAAGCGATTTATGAAGAAGAGCATCTGGTAAAGGAGCGCATGCGGACGATGCGGACGACTCGAGGAGAACAAGTATTTAACGTTGTGAATATTGTCGTGTTGTTTATACTGGGATTGACGACGTTGCTGCCCTTCCTCCACGTGCTGGCGAAGTCGCTCAGCAGCCAGGTGGCGATCAGCCTCGGTCAGGTGACGTTCCTCCCGGTGGACTTCCAAATCGGGACGTTCCAATACGTGCTCGAACAAGAGCAGTTTGTCGGTTCCTTCCGGAACTCGGTGATCGTGACGCTCGTCGGGACGGTGCTGGCGCTGACGATGACAGTTATGATCGCGTATCCGCTGTCGAAGCCGAAACTGAAGGGCAGGAAGTTTTTCATGCTGGTCTTCGTCTTCGTGATGCTGTTCAGCGGCGGCATGGTGCCGAACTATTTGCTCTACAAGACGTTCGGTCTCGTGAACACGCTGTGGGCGCTCATCGTGCCAGGCATGCTGTCTGTCTTCAATATATTGCTAGTGAAGACGTTCTTCGAGGAGCTGCCGGAGAGCGTGGAGGAATCCGCGCGGATCGACGGCGCCAACAACTTTACGATCCTGTTCCGGATCGTGCTGCCGATGGCGCTGCCCGTTATGGCGGCGGTCGGACTGTTTTTCGCGGTCGCTTATTGGAACAATTATTTCTCTGCGGTGCTGTATATTACGAAGCCGGATCTGAAGCCGCTGCAGATGTATTTGTACGAGCTGATCAGCCAGACGACGCCGGAGATGGGGATGGAGCTCGACGCGGACCGGATGATGAACGTCGACCCGGAATCGATTCGGGCGGCTACGATCATGCTGTCGACGCTGCCGATCTTGTGCCTGTATCCGTTCTTGCAGAAGTATTTCGTGAAAGGGATTACGATCGGCTCGGTGAAGGGATAATCGTCGAAATCCAATCTCTATAGGAATGAACTAGAAACTAGAAAGACGTCGCTTGGGGAAAATGAACCGCTTTCACATAATAGAGCTGTACTCGAAAGCAAAACATAAAAGAGGATGAGGTGTTCGTATTGGAAAAGGGTAAGTCTTGGCTCACACTAACGGTCGTTACTGCATTGCTGTCTTCGCTGCTGGCGGCTTGCGGCGGCGGCGCCGCGCCGCAGACGTCCGAAGAACCTCCGGCGGAGCAGTCGGCGTCGGCTACGTCTCCGGAACAGCCGGCGGAACAACCGGCGAAGGAAGCGGAGAAGCCGGTCCTGAAGATGCTGATCCCGTACCAGGCGTTCGATCCGAATACGGACGCGTCGGCGCTGCGGATTCAGGAAGAGACCGGCTACAAAGTCGAATATTACACGCTGCCGAAGGATAACGCGAATCAGAAGCTGATGCTCGAATTGGCGTCCGGCGAAAACTATGACATTATTAAAGTCAGTAACTTGCAATTCGCCGAGCTGCTCGGCAACGGCGCGCTGATGGAGCTGGACGACCTCTTGGCGGCGAACGGCGGCAACATTACGAACGCGGTTTCCGAGATGGGCTGGAAGTCGGCGACGTCGAACGGGAAGAAATACGGCGTTCCGTTCGAAGGCGGCGGCGACGTCAATGACCCGTACGGCTTGATCCAAGGCGGGATCGGCCTCCGAACCGATCTTCGCGACGAGCTGGGCCTCGCGACGCCGAAGACGTTGGACGAATTTTATACCTACTTAAAGACGGTGAAGGAAAAGAAAGGCATTACCCCGCTGACCGCGAGCGGCTCGGACGGCTTCAACTCGATCATCGGCAGCGCCTTCGGGCTCGGCACGGCGCCGTGGTACGAGATCGACGGACAGCTCGTGCCGCGCGTGAAGACGCCGCAATACTTCGATTATGTCGCGTTCATGAACAAGCTGTATCAAGAGGGCTTGCTCGATAAAGACTTCCCGATCAACAAATTCGCCAATACGATGCAGAAGTTCAACACGGCGGAAGCGGCGACGCTCGCTCCGGCGTTCTTCTGGGACATCCCGACGCTCGTGCCGGCGGTGAAGGAAAACAATCCGAACGCGAACGTCGAGATGATTACGGCGCTGGCCGGCGCAAGCGGACTTCCGTACTTGTCGCAAAGAATGCAGGCGTCTACGTACGAAGTCATTCCGAAGACGGCGAAAAACCCCGAGGCGGCTATGGATTATATGAACCTTCGCGCCGATCCGGACATCTTCTTGTCGACGTACTTGGGCGAAGAAGGCACTCACTTCGAAATCAATAACGGCAAGTACTTCCCGATTCTTCCGGCGTTCGACGAGCTGAAGAACTCCAAGCAGTTCACCGGCGCTCCGAAGGCGGGCTCGGAATATAAGCTGTGGCAGGCGCGCGCGAGGAAGACGCCGGAGATGGCGGCTTCGTTCGAACAGATGAACGCCAACGTAACGAAGGATTGGATCCACATCGATTACACGGGATATGCGACGAGCCTTGCGGAAGCGCAAAAATATCAGACGTCGCTGAACAATATGGAGACGGAGTTCCTGGTGAAGGCGGTCGTCGAGACCGGCGATCTGAAGAAGGCGTACGACGACTTCGTCGCCGAATACGACAAGCAGGGCGGCACGGAGCTGACTGCGGCGATCAACAAGTGGTACGCGGAAAACAAGTAAGCGGCGGAACCTGAATCGACAAGCAGCCTGGCGATACGCCAGGCTGCTTGACGCTCTTTCCCCGGGTCATCATCATGGAGGGCGGGAATGGCTATGCAGCGAATGATCATCGTGGACGACGAGCTGTCGACGCGTACCGGACTGCGCGACTATATCGATTGGGCGAGCTACGGCATTCAAGTCGTCGGCGAGGCGGCCGACGGGGAAGGCGGGCTTGCGCTATATCGGGAGCTTCTCCCGGACATCGTCATCACCGACATCAAGATGCCGAAGCTGGACGGCATCGCGTTCGCGAAGCGGCTGCGCGAGTCGGATGCGGACGTGAAGATCGTATTCGTCAGCGGCTACGACGACGTCGATTATTTAAAATCGGCGATGAAGATGGATGCCGTCGATTATATCTTGAAGCCGATCGACCGCAAGGAGCTCGGCGCCGTCTTCGGCAAAATCGCGAAGCTCGCCGATTCGGAGAAGCGGCAGCGCGAACTGATGCGGCAGATGACGGCGAAGCTGCATCAGAGCGTGCCGCTGCTGAAGGAGAAATTTCTGCATCGCCTCATTACGGAGCGAGAGCTGACGCGGGCGGAGCTGGAAGGGCAGATCGCATTCCTGGAGCTGCGGCTGCCGCTCGAAGCCGAATATTGCGTCTGCGTCCTGGCGATCGACGATCGGCAATTCTTACTGGAGCGGATGCCGCAGAAAGAGATCGAGCTGATCTCCTTTTCCATCCAAAATATATGCCAAGAGTCGATCGATCAATTCACGAACGGCTATGTGTTCGAATATCGTCGGTTCATGTTCGCGGCGATCCTCGGTTTCCGCGAAGAATCGGAGGTGGAGGCGCTCTACGAAAATCTCGTCGGACTGAAGGCGAAGCTGGACGACTTCCTGACGCGCTTCCTGCAGATCAGCATATCGATCGGCGTCGGCAATCCGGTGCACGAGCCAGGGCTCGTTCACCGCTCGTTCGATCAGGCGGAGGATGCGCTGCAGCAGAAGCTGTTTCTCGGCAAAAATCGCCTTATTCGCATCGACCAGCTCGTTTCGCCGGATGCGTTCGATTATAAGGACGTTCGGGAGGAGCTCGACAAGCTGGAGGCGATCTTGAAGGCGGCGGAGATCGGAAGCATCCAGCGGTTCCTGGAGGAGCTGACCGAACGGCTGTCCCGCCGGCGCAACGCGCCGATCCAGTATTGCCGAATGATCTTCCAGGATATCGTCGCGCTCTCCTCCCGGTTTCTGGCCGGCATCCACGCATGGACGCCGGAGCAGGAAGCGTTGGAGGTGAAGGTGCGGGACGACGTAGCCAGGCTCGAGACGATCGCCGAGATGAACGCCGCGATCGGGAGCTACATGCAAGCGGTGGCGCAATGCATTAACGAGAAGAAAACGAAGAAATCCCGGAACGTGATCGAAAGAATCAAGTCGCTGATCGAAAGTCGGTACAACGAAAATTTGACGATCGCGCAAATCGCGGAAGAAGTGTACTTGACGACGACGTACGTGTGCCTTATTTTCAAGCAAGAGACGGGGTATACGTTGAACGAGTACATGACGAAGGTGCGGATGGACAGGGCGATCGATCTGCTGAAGGACTCTTCCATCCGGTTGTACGATATATGCTACGCTATCGGGTATTCGGAGCCGGGTTACTTCAGCAAGCAGTTCAAGCGGTACACGGGACTGAGCCCCAGCGAATTCCGCAATATGCACGGTACGAGCGAACCGGAGGGGTAGGACGTGCGAAGACGAGCGCAGGCGGCCATCGAGCGGAGGCTTCGGCCCTTATTCGATGTTCTGGCCGGGATGAAGATGAAGAGAATATGGCTCGTCTATTTGATCCTTATTTTTTTGCCGACGCTGTTGTTCGCCCGCTATTACTTCGTCAAGTCATCCTCGATCCTGAAGGACGAGGTCGCCGACTCGATGCTGCAGGCCGTTCGCCAAGTGGAGTCGAATATCGCCTATCGGATGTCGAAGGTGCGGGAGACGTCCGATAGTTTAATGAAGAATATCGAGATTTACGAACGTTTGGGACGGTCGCCGCAGGAAGATACGATGCTTGCGCAAATCGAGGACCAGACGCAGCTGTCCAATATGATCCAAGCGCTCGAAAACCGCAACGAAGTATGGAAAATCCGACTGTTCGTCGAGGACCGCAAGATGTACGCCTCGGACAATCTGACGTTCTATCGGCTTAGCTCCGTCCAGCGGGAGCCTTGGTATCCGGAGGCGGAGCGGGCGCTGGGGGCGCCGGTCTGGCTCGACACGCAAGAGATCCGGTATTTGAACGCGCTGCAGCGAACGGCCGTCATTCCGCAGGTCCGCGTCATTAAACATCCGGCCGACTTCTCCCATATTATCGGTCTCCTTGCGGTCGACATGCCGGAGCGGCTGCTCTCGTCCGTGCTCGCCGACGTGCAGCTCGCGGGCGGCAGCATCGCCGTCTACGACGGCGGCGGCACGGTCGTCTCCCATCCGGACAGCGGACTCATCGGATCCTTCATGGAGCGGGAGCGGTGGGAGTCCCTTCGCGGACAGGAGGAAGGAATTGCGGTAGACGGGGATGGCGGCGAATATTTTATTTTCAAAACCATCGCAGGTACGGATTGGAAGGTCGTCGCCCGCATTCCGGCCGCGAATCTCGCCTCCGGCAACGAACGGTACGCGACGACCACGACGTTCGTCATCGTCGTCATCTGCCTCATCCTATTTATTCTCGTCGTCTTCTTCGTCTTCGGCGTCATTACGGAGACGACGATCCGCAAAATACGCAACATCGGCGTCATGATCAAGAAGGAAGGGATCGACGCCGATCTCGAACACGCGGAGACCGGCCAAGGGTCGATCTTGGGGCTGGAGAGCAATGTCCATCGCTTGATCGGCACGATGCGTCATCTGATGAAGGAGACGTACAGCGCCAACGCCCGGGAGCGGGAGGCGCAGCTGCGGGCGCTGCAGGCGCAAATCAATCCCCACTTCCTGTACAACACACTGGACACGATCAACTGGATGGCGATTCGCCGGGACGCGGACGAAATCAGTGACATCGTCACGTCGCTGGCGCAATATTTCCGGCTGTCGCTGAACAAGGGCAAGGATATCGTGACGGTCGAGGACGAAATCAACCTGGCGCAGTCGTACTTGGACATCCAAACGAGCCGCTTCCACGATCTGTTCGACTACGAGATCGACGTCGAACCCGATCTGCTGTCCCGAACCATTCCGAAGCTGAGCCTGCAGCCGATCATCGAAAACGCGCTGCTTCACGGCATTCAGCAGCTGTCGGACCGCAAAGGCCGCCTGCGCATCGAAGGGCGCGCGACGGAGCAGGGCTATCGTCTGACGGTGACCGACAACGGCGTCGGCATGAGCGAGGAGAAGGCGGCGGCGCTCGGCGAGCCAGGAGAGGATCGGCAGGACGCGAAGAGCTACGGGCTGTTCAACGTGCGAGAGCGGATCGAGCTGTACTTCGGCAAGGCGTCGGAGGTCGTCGTCGAATCGCGCCTCGGCGAAGGGACGAAGGTGGAAATCCGCGTGGTCGACGCGCCTCAGCCGTAGGAGGAGGAGCTGCTGCCGGGCGCGTAATGCATGAGAACGAACATGGATAGGACCGTCAGGCGAACTGGGATTTCGCTTGGCGGTTTTTGTGCTTAGGAAGGGTGTTTATCGGGAGTGCCGCGGGGGAGTGTCTTCGTGTTCCGCCGCTCCTTCTCCTGGAATTCCCTTCGCTCAGCTGGATGGATCGTACGGCGGAGGAGCTTTATCGATGAGGATGTAATTGACGGTGATAGCAAGATACTATACCAATGAAGATCAAGTGGGTAATTGGTCTAAAATAAGGGAAGCAGCAGTATCTAGATTGATAGACCTCGGCTATGAAGACGAAAGCGTCGGAAGATTGTGAAACAAAGGACGAAATTGGATTAGGTTCAGTCAATGAATGTGAATATGTAAATCTCAATCTATTAGAAAGACTGAGTTGATATTATAATGAATACGATGCTTAGGAGATAGGGTTGTGCCAATTATCACCATGGAAATGGAGAACGTATGGCATTTTCAAATAATGTATCAGTGAAAGCACTAGTATCCTGCGGCAGGCACTGCTGTCTCTGTCACAAATTCTGTGGTATAAAAATTGAATTGCACCATATAAAGCAGAAGGCGGACGGTGGAGAAGACACATTCGAAAACTGCATTCCTTTGTGCTTTGATTGTCATGCAGAGGTTCAGGCATACAATTCGAAACATCCAAAGGGTAGAAAATTTACAGTGAACGAGTTAATAAAACATAGAGACCGATGGTATGATACTGTTCTAACAAATGGGAACCGATTAAACACTGGAGATTTAGAATCCAAAGTAAGCGGTCTTGAAACAAGTGTGAATTTGATTTTGGAGAAACTTGAGCAAACATCGAATAACCACATATCCAAGAATGAAACGTATAAAAACGATGAGTTTATTGAAGAAGTATTTAACCCAAAATCTATACCTACGGGATTTTCCGATCTTGATAACCTAATAGGAGGGTTAAACCAATCCGAATTAGTCGTTATTGCTTCAGCACCAAGTATGGGAAAATCTGATTTTGCCCTTACTATTGCTAAAAATGTAAGTGTTTTTCTTAAGGAGACCGTTGCATTTTTCTCCTTGGAATCTACCTCAAGCAACATTATTAGAAATCTTATTGCGGCTACGGGAAAAGTCGATAAATCCAGGATTCGATCTGGTTGTCTAGAGGCGGAAGATTGGGATAGACTCGTCATGGCCGTTGAAGGTATCCACCAGTCTTCCTTGTTCATTAATGATGAAAGTGATATTAATGTCGAAGAAATATTGGAGAAATGTGCTAGAGTGCATCCCAAAGTAATAATCATTGATAACTTGAACTTATTAAATTGCGATGACTCACAAAGTGACTTCGAGGTAAATACTAGAAACATAAAAAAATTAAAGAGTTTAGCGAAGAAGCTTAAGTGTTCAGTAGTTGTGTTAGCATCATTAGCCCCTATACATAGATTAGATAAACGACCGCTAATAAGTGATTTAAAAGATTTGGGGAGTATCGAATCTGTTGCAGATATAATCATTTTGCTTCACCAAGAAGTAGTAGAGTATGACTCAGAAAGTTACAAAAAAAATATCACTGAGGTAATTGTAGCTAAACATCGAAATGGAAGAATGGGACTCATCGAGCTTGCTTATTTTAAACAATATGGTCTAATGGTAACAATTGGTAGATAAATACATTATAATATACTGGATTTGTAGACGGGTGCGTTTATTTGATCCTCAGACTACCGGATCAGTGAAGTCTTGCGCTATAGCTGAGTAGGCGTGGGGCATACCGGAGTGAGCGACTTTTTGTCGTCGCGTTTCTACCTTTTTCCCTATTCAATCAAAGAACACGACGACAACGGAGCGAACGGAGCGTATGACCCGCGCCCTCCCTGCACGCATAATTGCATATGCACGAACGCGTAGGACCGTTAGGCGAGAGCGATGCCTGACGGTTTTTTCGCATGCACGGAATTTATATACGATTACATCAGAAATGCGAAGAATGAACATTCGAATCCCGCCAACAGAAGTCTACAATATAGGAATCTTACAGATGCTTGGAGGCAGCGGAAACGGTGGAACGAGTGGAGATGTACGATGTAGTCGTCTATGGCGGTAATGCGGCGGGCATCGTCGCCGGCATACAGGTCGCCCGCATGGGGATGAAGGCGATCGTGCTGGAGCCGAGCAGCCGGATCGGCGGGCTGACGACGGGCGGCCTCGGCGCGACCGACGCGGGGGATCCCGCAGGAATCGGCGGAATGGCGAGGGAGTTTTACGAGCGGCTCGCCGCGGACTGCGGCAGGGAAGGCCCGATGTGGCGGTTCGAGCCGAGCGCGGCGCTGCGGGTGCTTACGCGCTGGGCGGAGGAAGCCGGGCTGGACGTGCGGCGGAACGCCAGGTTGGACAGGAACGGCGGAGTCGCGACGGAGCAGGGGCGGGTGACGTCGATGACGCTGGAATCGGGCGAGGTCGTCCGCGGCCGCGTCTTTATCGACGCGACGTACGAAGGAGACCTGATGGCCGGCGCCGGCGTCTCGTACACGGTCGGCCGCGAGAGCAACGATCGGTACGGCGAGTCGAATAACGGGATTCGGAAGCCGGTCCGGCTGCATCCCGCAGTCGACCCGTACCGCGTTCCGGGCGACAAGTCGAGCGGGCTGCTGGCGCGGGTGAATCCCGATCCGGGCGGGGCGGTCGGCGAGGGCGATCGGAAGGTGCAGGCGTACAATTACCGGATGTGCCTCACCGACGATCCGGACAACCGCGTACCCGTCGAGAAGCCGGACGGCTATCGAGAGGAAGATTACGAGATCTTGTTCCGACTGCTCGAGGCGGGGTATGACGCGCCGATCTTCAAGCTGACGATGATGCCCGGCCGGAAGACGGACTCCAACAATACAGGCGTCTTCTCGACGGATTATATCGGCATGAATTACGACTATGCGGAGGCGGACGACGAGACGCGCCGGCGGATCGAGCGGGAGCACGAGACGTTCCAGAAGGGGCTTGTCTGGACGGTGCAGCACCACCCTCGCGTACCTGAGCGGATTCGGGAGTCGTACCGTCCGTGGGGGCTGCCGAAGGACGAGTTTACGGAGTCCGGCCATTGGCCGTCGCAATTGTACGTCCGCGAGGCGAGACGGATGCTCGGGGAAGTCGTGGTGACGGAGCATACGGCGCGCCGGGAAGCGCTCGCCGACGACCCGGTCGGGCTCGGCTCGTACGCGATGGATTCGCATTACATTCAATATTGCCTGGACGAGGAAGGCTTCTTATGCACGGAGGGCGGGATGATGGGGAGGGTGGCGGCGCCGTACCCGATCAGCTATCGAGCGATCGTTCCGAAGCGGTCGGAGTGCGAAAACCTGCTGGTGCCCGTCTGTCTGTCCGCGACGCATGCGGCGTACGGTTCGATTCGGATGGAGCCGGCGTTCATGGTGCTGGGGCAGTCGGCGGCGACGGCGGCGGTATTGACGGCGCGGCGCGGCGGCGCGGTGCAGGAGCTGCCGTACGCGGAGCTGCGCGCCGCATTGGAACGCGGCGGCCAAGTGCTGGATTTAGGCGACGATTACGTCACGCCGCCGGGCACGACCGGAAATCCGTTATAGGGAGGAGCCTATCGATGAATCAAAGCAAGAGCTTCGACGTCGTCGTCGTCGGCGGCGGCATCGCCGGCGCGATGGCCGCGATCGGCGCGGCCCGATGCGGCGCGCGCACCGTACTGATCGAGCAATACGGCTTTCTGGGCGGCATGCTGACGGCGGCCGGCGTCGGCCCGATGATGACGTTCCATTCGGGACCGACGCAGGTCGTGCAAGGTCTCCCCGGCGAGTTGATCGACCGGATGAAGGCGAGGGGCAAGTCGCCGGGTCATATCGAGGATACGACGGGGTATACGTATACCGTGACGCCGTTCGACGCCGAAGGGATGAAGTACGAGCTGGACCTGATGTTCACGGAGAGCGGCGGCGAGCTGCTGTATCATACGATGCTGGCGGAAGCGAGCGTCGAGGACGGGCGCATCCGGTCGGTGAAGGTGTGCAATAAAGCGGGCTTGACGGAAATCCGCGGCAAGGTGTTCGTCGACGCGTCCGGCGACGCCGACTTGTCGGCATGGGCCGGCGTCGAGTTCCATAAGGGCCGGGAGACGGACGGCGCGATGCAGCCGATGACGATGAATATGAAGGTACGGAACGTCGATATCGCCCGCGTGAAGGAATACATCCGGACGCATCCGGAGGAGTTCCCGCGGCTCGCGACCGAGGAGGATCGGCAGCGGGTGCTGCGGGCGGAGCGGCTGTCGATCGGCGGCTTCGTCAGCGCGATGAAGCAAGCGATGGACAGCGGCGAGCTGTCGGGCGTGCGCGACGATCTGCTCTTCTTCGAGACGAACAATCCGGGCGAGGTGATCGTCAATACGTCGAGAATCCTGGGTCACGACAGCACCGATCCGTGGAGCCTCAGCCAAGCGGAGGTCGTCGGCCGCAGGCATGTGAAGGAGCTGGAGACGTTCCTGAAGGCGAAGATCGTCGGCTTCGAAGAAGCGGTCGTCGTCTCCTCCGGCCCGTCCGTCGGCGTGCGCAGCTCGCGGCAAATTAAGGGCCTCTATACGCTCACCCTGGACGATCTGGTGGAGTGCCGGACGTTCGAGGACGTGATCGCGCACGGCGGCTATCCGATCGACATCCATCCGCCGAAGGGAGAGCGGGAGGAGCATTTTCGAAAGCGGAATTCGGAAATCAAGCACCTGAAATCCGGCGAGACGTACAGCATTCCGTATCGGTGCCTCATTAACGACAAGGTACAGAACCTTGTCACGGTGGGCCGCTGCATCTCCACGACGTTCGAGGCGCAGGGGGGCATCCGCGTGACGCCGATCGCCGGCGCGATCGGACACGGCGGCGGCGTCGCGGCCGCGCTGGCGGCGTTGGAGAATAAGCGAACCGACGACATTTCGATTCCGGAGCTGCAAGCCGCGCTCAAGCGGCAAGGCGCTTACTTGGAAATCTGACCAACCCGAGGGAGAGTATTCTGCTATGAAACCGCAATTCCGTTATTCGCCGGAGCCCGCGCTCGCGCCGGTCGAAGGCTGCGATTGGGCCAGCAAGATGGTGTTGAACCCGGCGATCGTGAAGGACCCGGATTCGGACGCGCTGCATATGTTATTCCGCGCGACCGGACCGTGGCCCGAGAAGCGGCGGGAGGGCAAGCTGCCGCCGTATCCGATCTTCCTCGGGTATGCGGTCAGCGAGGACGGCGGCGTCAGTTGGGAGGCCGACTTCTCGCGTCCGGCGCTGGCGCCGAGGCTAGGCTTCGAGGACGAGGACATCTGGATTCGCGACGTCGCGGGCCGACGGGTCCGAGATTACGCGAACGGCTGCATCGAAGATCCGCGGATTTTCCCGATCGAAGGGGAGCTCTACGTGTCCGTCGCCTGCCGCATGTTTCCGCCGGGCCCGTATTGGATGGCGGATCAAGAGCCTCCCGTCGTTACGCGTTACGATTACGTGCCGGATTGGGTCGAGTCGGGCGCGGGCCCCTTCTACGACGTATGCCGCAGCAACGACACGGTGACCGTGCTGTACAAGCTCGATCTGGCCAAGCTGAAGGAGCGCCGCTACGACGAAGCGTTCGCCTACGTGTGCCCGCTCACCGACGGCTCGGTCAGCGACAATCGCGACGTATTTCTTTTCCCGGAGAAAATGACGATCGACGGGAAGCCGCAATACGTGGCGCTTCATCGTCCGATGAATCCTCGGCCGTTCCCAGGCGGGGAGGACATCGGACCTTCGATGTATATGGCCGCGGCGGAGACGCTGGAGGGGCTCGCCGGTCCGCAGGCCGCGCATCGGCTGCTCGCGATGAGCTTGTTCGATTGGGAAGCGGATCGGGTCGGAGCCAGCTGGGCGCCGCTGCGCATCTCGGACGACGAATGGCTGGTATCCTATCATGGGAAGAAGGATATTCGCTTCGGCTATACGCAGTCGTTCCTGATCGTCCGCGAGCGGGAGAACGACTTCCCGGTCGTGACGCATCGCTGTTCGGACCGGCTCATGTACGCGCAGCAGGACTGGGAGCTGCCGACCGATTACCCGACGCCTTGCCTGTTCACGACCGGCGGCATCGTCGTCGGCGAGGAGCTGATCATGTCCTACGGGGCGGCGGACCAGAAGGTCGGCATCTCCTGGGTGAACTTCGCGGAGCTCGTTCGGTACGTCCGGACGTTCGACGCCTGCGGAAATCGGAGGGAAGCCGAGTGACGGAGCGATGGGCGGGGAAAAGCTGGGCGACGCTCGGCGACAGCATTACGGCGGCGAACGGGTATCAGCCGTTGGTCGCCGCGGCGCTCGGATTCGGAAAGGTCGACAATTACGGGAAGAGCGGCTGTCCGCTGACGGCCGGCAGCGACCGGGACCACGGCGCCACCGTGCATGTCGGCCTCGGCATGGAGCCGGCGTACGACTGCGTGACGATCTTCGCGGGCACGAACGACTACCGGTTGAATATGCCGCCCGGCGCAGACGGCGAACGGGACATCCGCACCTTCCGCGGCGCATACGTTACGCTCGTCGAATCGATTCTCTCCCGGAATCCGGCCTGCCGTCTGAGCTTATGGACGCCGCTGCAGCGGGACAAGGACGGGTACGATCATGAGCGGGCCAACGAGATCGGGCATCGGCTGCTCGACTACGCGGACGCGATCAGGGAGATCGGCGCGGCGTACGCGCTGCCGGTATTGGACTTGTATACGGAGAGCGGCTTCAACAAGCTGACGCTGGACGCGTTGACCTCGGACCGCCTCCACCCGAACGAAGCGGGGCATCGGCGAATCGCGCAGATGGCGAGCGCATTCCTGAGCCGGTTGTAACGGGAAGGAAGCCTTCGATCGAAGGCTTCCTAAACCACTGTTGAAAGCGTATACAAAATGGAGGGATGACATGATGAAGCGAGGATTGCTTTCCGCATTGATCGTTGTTTTGCTCGCGACATTCGGCAACGGCGCCGTCGCGCCGCGCGCATCGGCGAATGCGCCGGACGACTTCGACCGCCTGCGGATCAAGTGGAAGGAGCTGCAGACGGGCGGAACGAGCTACGACGAGACGGAGCCGCATATCGCCGATCGGATCGCCGGCATTACCGCCGAAGCGCAAGCGTACTGGGATACGATGGAGAAGGGGACGGACCGCGCTTACCTCTGGAGCGGCGCGAGGAACGTGAAGTCGGCGAGCGCCGAGAAGACGAGCACTTATGGCTGGCTGAAGGGAATGGCGTTAGCCTACGTCACGAAGGGATCGGCGCTCGAAGGAAACGCGGCGCTCAAGGACGATATTATCGATGCATTGGACTGGTTATACGATAACGCATACAACGAAAATTTTGCGCAAACCGGGAATTGGTGGGATTGGCAAATCGGCGTCCCTCAACAGCTTCTCAATATCATGGTGTACATGTACGACGACCTCGACGCCGGGCGAATCGCCGACTATGCGAATGCCGTGAAGAAATTTACGAACGCGGGCAAGATCAATCAGTATACCGGCGCGAACCGCGTCTGGATCTCCGCGATCGTCGGCCTTACGGGCGCCGTCACGAAGAACGGCCCGCAGCTTGCGGCGGCTCGAGACGGGTTAAGCGAAGTATTTTTGTATGTCACGAACGGGGACGGTTTTTACGAGGACGGTTCCTTCATCCAGCACGGAACGTTGGCGTATAACGGCGGGTACGGCCGCGCGCTGCTGCTCGACGTCTCCAGGATGGTGTATTGGTTGGAGGAATCGCCATGGGAAGTTACGGATCCGAATCAGGACCATATCGTCCGGTGGGTTTACGATTCCTTCGAGCCGCTGATGTATAAGGGCCTCATGATGGATATGACGCGGGGCCGGGAAATTTCGCGGTACTATTCGACGGATCATGTTTCCGGACACGGGATCATTAGCGCCGTCATGTACGTGTCGAAGTTCGCCCCTACGGCGGATGCGGCCGCCTTCCGCAGCATGGCGAAGGGGTGGATCGTACAGGATACGTACCGCGATTATTTCGAGCATGCGTCCATCCCTTCCATCGTGTGGGCGATGGACATCGTGGACGACCCCGACGTCGAGCCGAGGACGCCGCCAAGCTTGTACAAGCAATACGCGGGCATGGACCGCGCGGTGCAGATTCGTCCGAACTATACGTTCGGTCTGAGCATGTCCTCGGATCGGATCGCCACGCACGAAACAATTAACGGAGAAAACCGGCGCGGGTGGTATACGGGCGAGGGGATGACGTATTTGTACAATTCGGATATCTCTCAGTATACCGACGACTTCTGGCCGACGGTCGATCCGTATCGGCTGCCGGGAACGACGGTGGATACGCAGCGCCGAGCGGACGGCAGCGGCAACGGGTACCGAGACAGCCAACGGGAAGCCGGAGGCGCGGATATGCTAGGGTTGTATGGAACATCGGCGATGAAGGTGAAGGCGCAATCGAGCAGCATGACGGCGAAGAAGGCGTGGTTCGCCTTCGACGACGAGATCGTGGCGCTCGGCGCGGGGATTACGAGCGCCGACGGACGAACGATCGAGACGACGATCGATAATCGGAAGCTGGCGGGCGCCGGGAACGAACCGCTGACCGTGAACGGTGCGGCGCAGCCGACCGCGATCGGCTGGCAGGCGGCGATGACCGACGTGCGGACGATGCACCTTACAGGCTCGATTCCGGGCTCGGATATCGGCTATTATTTTCCCGGCGGCGCGGCGCTGAACGGTCTTCGCGAGCTGCGGACGGGCTCGTGGAGCGAGATCGACGGCAGGAATACGGCGCCGACGGACCCGATCGCGCGTCCGTATATGACGTTATGGTTCGATCACGGAATCGATCCGGCGAACGAAACGTACGAATATGTGTTATTGCCGGGCAAGACGGCGGCGCAAGTAGAGGCGTATGCGTCGGCTCCCGAAATTACGATTCTGGAAAATTCGCCCGAGGCGCAGGCGGTCAGAGAGAACGGCCTGAATATCACGGGCATTCAATTTTGGAACGATGCACCGAAGACGGTGGGAGGCGTCACGAGCGACAAGCGGGCCGCCGTCATGACGCATGAGACGGACGACGAGCTCGCGGTATCCGTGTCCGATCCTTCCCAGAAAAATACGGGAACGATCCAAATCGAAATCGAACGTTCGGCGACAGCCGTCAACGGCTTGGAGCCGGGAGTGACGGTGACGCAGCTGAGCCCGACGATCCGAATGACGGTCCATACCGCTGCATCCGAAGGGAAGACGTTCCGCGCAAGCTTCCGGTTGGCGCCCGTCACGTCCCCGCCGGGAACGCCGGACGGATTGGAAGCCGCGGCGGCCGACGCCGGAGAGGTCATGTTATCGTGGAACGGCGTGGCCCAAGCGTCGGGATATCTAATCAAGTACGGGATCAGCAGCGGGAATTATACCGAAACCGTGGATGCAGGGCCGGTAACGAGTTATAAAATGCAAGGCTTAACGGACGGGCAGCTTTATTATTTCACGGTGTCCGCTTACAACAGCCTGGGAGAAAGCGCGAATGCGGGCGAACGAACGGCGGTTCCGATGTACTCCAAGGTAATGGATAACGCGGATGCTTCCGGCGTGACGGTCATCGGCGACTGGGTAAGCAGTACGAAAGACAGCAAATACGGCCCCGATTATTTGCACGACGACAACGCGGGCCGCGGAACGAAGAGCGTCACGTTCACCCCGGAGCTTCCGGCCGGAACGTACAAAGTGTCGGTCTGGTGGGTCGCGAACGCGAATCGATCCAGTACGGTGCCGATCTCGGTTCGCCATGCCGGAGGGACGAATACCGTTGCCGTGGATCAGAGAGTCGACGGCGGCCAATGGAAGGACCTAGGCGTGCACGAATTTACGGGCGGAAGCGCGGAAGGGGTCGAAATCTCGAACGCCGGCGCGAACGGGTACGTCGTCGCCGACGCCGTGAAGTTCGAACGCACGATCGTCACGGTTCCGGAAATCGTGAGCGCCGAGCCGGGCCTGGAGTCCGTCGCCTTGCGTTGGATGCCTGTCGACGGCGCGACGGGGTATACGGTCCAATACGGTACGGCCAGCGGCATGTATTCGAATACGGCGGATGCGGGAATCGCAACGAGCTTTACGATCAAGGGGCTGACGATCGGAACTCCGTATTATGTGACGGTGAGGGCACGGCTGACGTCCGGGGAAAGCCCGAACGCCGCCGAAGTCGTCGCGACGCCGACAACGGTCAAAATCATGGACGATGCCGACGAAGGGGTCGCGAAGATCGGCGAATGGTTCGCCGGCGTACCGACCGCCGAAACGTACGGCGCGGGTTTTATTCACGATAAAGCGTTAGGCCGCGGGACGAAGCGCGTCGAGTTCGTTCCCGACTTGCCTGCAGGAACCTATAAGGTATCGATGTGGTGGACAACGCACGCCAACCGATCCGCCGCGGTGCCGGTGACGATCGATCATGCCGGAATCCAGGAGCCCGCGATTCGGGTGAACGAGAGGATCAACGGAGGCAAGTGGAACGAGTTAGGGGATTTCGAATTTCTAGGCGGTCCGACGGAGAAGGTGACGATCTCCAACGCGGTGACGGACGGGTATGTCGTCGTCGATGCGTTGAAATTCGAGCGCATCCTGCCGCCCGACGAGACGCCGCCGAGCACCGAAGCGGTCGTAGAAGGGACGGAAGGAACGAACGGCTGGTACGTGTCCGACGCGACGGTTACGCTGCAGGCGGCGGACGATCGGTCGGGGGCGGAGCGCACGTACTATTCCGTCGACGGCGGTCCCGAGGAGCAAGGAAATCAAGTGACGATCGCTTCGGAAGGGACGCATACGATCTCCTATTATAGCGTGGATCGCGCGGGCAATGTCGAAGAGAAGCGGGAATTGACCGTCAAGTTGGATAAGACGAAGCCGTCGTTCGGCGTCACGGTTACGACTGCGACCTACGGGAGTCAACCGCTCGTCGGCGGTCTTTCGTTCCCGGACGGCGATCCGATCGCTCTCGACGTACAGGCGGACGACGCAGCGTCCGGCGTGGAGCGGCGAACGATCGAGACTTGTTACGGGGATGGCGAATGTACGGCGTATGAGGGGCCGCTGGATTGGGCCGGACGATTGGGGGAGCATGCGATTCGCGTGACGATCGCCGACCGCGCCGGTCATACGAGCCAAGCGGAGTTCATCGTGTACGTCGCGACCGACGTCGAATCGATGCGGCGGCTGCTGGACCGGCTCGGCGTCGCGGGACCGCTGCTTGCGCAGCTGAACAACCGCTTGGATCAAGCCGCCCGCCAGCTGGAGCAAGGACACGCGGACCAAGCCGCCAAGCATATGCATGATTTCATCCAACATCTGAACAACGAGGCGCTTTCGGGGCATGTCGATCCGGGCGCGAAGTCGGTATTGTCCTCGGATGCGATCGCCCTCATCGAGCAGTGGAAAAAATAGCAGTTTGCCTGGACGGGCGCTCCGGGTTATTCAGAAGGTCTTCCAGATGTTTGTGCGACATGATATGAAGTGGAGGCCGGTTATATGAAAAAGGTGCTTTTATTGGGCGATTCCATTCGTATGGGATATGACGAATACGTCAGGGATATTTTGAAAGATAAATGCAAGGTTTATTATGACGATACAGACAACGGCCGTTTTGCGGCGTATACGCTCTGGCAGGCCAACCAGCTTTTCAGAAAGTATGGCAAATTCGATGTGGTACACTGGAATAACGGATATTGGGATATGAACATTGAGCCGCCCATGGCGGAAGCGGTGCATCCGATCGATGAATATATCCATTTTCTAAAGAGAATTATTGGAGAGATTCGACGGAACGACGCGGCGATTATATTCGCGACAACTACCCCAGTGCTGCATAGCGGCTCCTCTCCGGATAACACAGGGACAGGTGTAAATATTAAATATAGCAATGACTGGGTTGTCCAATATAATGAAGCGGCCAAAAGATTAGCAGCCGAAGAGAATATAACAGTGAATGATTTATATGCGCTGATGCTGCAAGACAAAAACTATTACAAGTGCGAAGACAGCCTCCACCTCACCGAAGAAGGATATAAGCTTTGCGCCGAGCAAGCGGCAAAACTGATCCTGGAAAAGCTGTAGAAAGGCCGTCAGCAGCCGCAGCATACGTCGCGAGCGAGGCGTGCACGAGTTATCCCGTATGCTTTCAGCCCTTGATACTCGAGGGCTTTTTTCGCTGCCGATAACCGACCAAAGAACGATTCGTGATATGATGATTCAAGCGGAAAATGAACTGGCATAGATGTTTATTTATGGGGGAGTGAAATATGAACAGGAATGAAACGGAGTTGTTTACGCCGGCGGTACCGGAAAGCCTAGGAATTTCGTCTTCGGCTATTTTGCGTTTTATCGAGAGAATCGAAAGAGAAGGCATCAACATGCATGGCTTTTTGGTATTGCGCAAAGGCCGAATCGCCGCGGAAGGGTATTGGGCTCCGTTTTCCCGCGATCGCATGCATCGGATGTACTCGATCAGCAAATCGTTCGTCTCCTTGGCGATCGGGTTGCTGGTCGATGAAGGGAAGCTGAGGCTGGAGGATCGGGTTGCGGCGTTCTTCGAAGATAAGGTTCCTGATCATCTCCATCCTTATGTAGCGCAAACGACGGTACGAGACCTTCTGATGATGGCAGGGCCGCATTCCGCTGTTTCTTATTCGCGGCAGGATCGCGATTTTGCCGATACCTTCTTCCGGAAGGAGCCTTCCCACCCGCCGGGTTCCGTGTTCTTCTATGACACGGCCGGTACCGTGGTGCTGACGACGATCGTCGAACGAATCAGCGGAGTTCCATTCCTTACGTATATGCGCGACAAGCTGCTGGATCCCGTCGGTTTTTCCAAGGAGGCTTGGTGCATTCGAACGCCGGAAGGCACGTCATGGGGCGGCTCCGGGGTGATGTGCACGTTGAGGGATACGGCGAAATTGGCGTATGTATGCATGAATGACGGGCGTTGGAACGGAAAGCAGCTGATTTCGGAGGCGTATATCCGCGAGGCGACTTCGAAGCAAATCGATAACTCGCTGTCCGGAGATATCGGTTACGGCTACCAAATCTGGTGCGAGGAGGATCGCGGGTTCTCCTTCCGCGGGATGGGCTCTCAATTCGCCATCGTATATCCGGATCGGGAGCTGGTGTTTGCTTGTACCTCGGACACCCAGATGATGGGGCACATCGCACCGATTCTTATTCGAAATGCGTTGCGGGAAGAGCTCTTGGCGAACCTCCACGACGGGCCGCTGCCTGCCGACGATGCCGCAAGGAAGGCGCTTGAACGCAAGATCGACAGCTTACATATCATTCCGCAGCAGGGTGGCCTAACCTCTTCCTATGCCGAGAAAATTAACGGGAAATGGTACCGGTTACACGAAAATCCCATGAACATCTCGCGGCTGCGGTTCACGTTCGAAGGCGACGAAGGACGCTGGGAATACGAAAATGAATCGGGCTTGCACCGGCTCGACTTCGGGATCGGGAAACAGAAAGAGGGGACCTTCCCGGAGACGAAGTACTTCGGCGAACGCATCGGAACGGCGAAGGGCGAAGGTTATACATGCCTCGTATCCGGAGCTTGGGTAGAGGAGCATAAACTGAACCTGCTCGTATACATTACCGATGACTACCTGGGCACGGCGAAAATGACCTTTTCCTTCATAGACGATAAAATATCGGTTCATATGCTGAAGGCGGCCGAGTGGTTCCTGGACGAATACTCGGGCTTCGCCGGCGGCGTGCTGGCTTAAACGAACGGACGAAGACCTCATGCGAGAAGATGCATGGGGTCTTCGTTCATAAAAGTATGAATCGATCAGCCTCGGAGGCGATAAAAGTGCAGATCTTGCACTTTTATTGTTTTTGGTCTCCGTATATTTTGAAAGGGGGGTGAACCCAATAAGAGGAGGGATGTATGATGTTCAAGAAGCGGAGGACCTTGCGCTTCGGTCTGGCGCTGTCGACCGTTCTGGCGCTGCTGGCCGGGCTGCTGCCCGCGACGCCGGCGAGCGCGGAGACGGCGGCCGCCGCGGCGGTGTACCACGTATCGCCGGATGGGGACGACGCCAATCCGGGCACGTCCGAAGCTCCGTTCCGCACGATCCAGAAGTGCGCGGAAGCGGTGTTGCCCGGGGATACGTGCTTGATCGCGTCGGGTACATACCGGGAGACGGTCACGCCGGCGAGGAGCGGCTCGGCCGACAAGCCGATCACGTTCCAAGCGGCTCCGGGAGCGACCGTAATTGTAAGCGGCTCCGAGCCGATCGGCGGCTGGCAGCAGCACGACGGCAACGTCTATGCGGCCGATCTCCCGTGGAGCCTCGGGCACGAGAACCAACTGTTCGTCGTCGACGGCGCCGACGTCACTCCGCTGTGGGAGGCGCGATGGCCGAATATTAGCGAGTACAGCTTGCCGGCGTTGCAGCAGGGGGTAGGCGTCGCGTCGGCCGGTTCGGCGATCACGCTTACGGATCCCGATCTGACGCAGCCTAACGATTACTGGAAGGGCGCCACGATCTGGGAGCGGGGCGGCGACGCGTATGTCGGCAAGACCAGCAAGGTGACGGGCTTTAACAGCGCGACCCATACGCTGACGTATGAAGCCCAGGCGGGGAATTACGATTATATGTGGCCCAAGGCCGGCAGCACGTATTACCTCATGGGCATTCTCGGCGAGTTGGACGCTCCTCACGAATGGTATGTGGACGCGGCGGCGAAGAAAGTGTATCTGTGGGCGCCGGACGGCGGGGTACCGTCGAACGTCGAGGTGAAGAAGCGGCATACCGCGTTTAATCTGAACGACAAGTCATACATTCATCTTTCCGGACTCCAGGTGTTCGCGGCCAACATTCCGATGAACAACGCCCATCACAACGTGTTGGACGGCTTGAAGGTGCTCTACCCTTACTTTTCCAATTATTCGCAGGGCACGTCCATTCCCCACCAGCTCACCGGAGGGATCAATGTAGCCGGCACTTATAACGAAATTAAGAACAGCACGATCGCTTATTCGACCGGTACGCTGGTCAATCTGGACGGCAGCCATAACCGCTTGGTGAACAACGACATCCATGACGGAAGCTATATGGCGGCTTACGATCCTCTGGTCAAGCTGTCGAGCGGCGACGACAACCTGATCAGCCACAACTCGCTCCACGATTCGGGCCGATTTATCCTGTATTGGCGAATGGGCAACGGGGAGATCGCGTACAACGACATCTACAACGGCATGTGGCTGTCGCGGGACGGCGCCCAGATTTACAGCTGGGGCACCGACATGGGCAACACCGAAATTCACCATAACTGGATTCACGACAGCCAAGGCACCGACATGAGCGTCGGTCTTTACTTCGATAACTTCACGCAGAACTCTGTCGTGCATCACAATGTAATTTTCGAAAATGACGTCGGCATTCAGCTGAACACGCCGGGCAATTACCACCTGATCTACAACAACACGGTCGCAGACAACCTCGGCGGCATCGGCTACTGGGGCACGGCCCCTTATGACAAGGAACTCTACGGGACAAGGGTGTTCAACAACATCTTCACCGATCGAGTGTCTTTGACGGCCGATACGGCCAGCGGGTACAACACGCTGACGGAGGCGGGTGTGGGCTTCGCAGATCCCTCCGCGCATAATTACCGACTGACGGAGGGCTCGACGGCGATCAATTCGGGCGCGGTCATTCCGGGCATTACGGACGGGTATGTCGGCGCGGCGCCGGACGTCGGCGCGTACGAATTCGGCGGCGCGGATTGGACGGCGGGCCATAATTTCGCGAATCCGCCCGTCGCGGCATTGACTCCGATCGAGACGCCGTATATGAACAAAGTTCGGAACAGCGGCTTCGGCTGGGGCGTGGATTCGTATTGGACGGTGCGGTCGACGGGCTCGGCATCGATCCTGCAGGTGTCGAATTCGGGCTCGGCCGCCAGCAAGCGAGGCTTTCAGTCCAAGCTGCAGCTCGCGGGCGGCGGCGGCGTAGAGCAGCTCATTGAGGGCTTGAAGCCGAATACCGATTATGTGCTTACGGGTTGGATGTATAACGATCCCAACCATACCGTCTCCTTGAGCGTTAAAGATTACGGCGGGGCGGAAATGACCCTTACCGCGAACGAAACGGAGTATGTCCGTAAGACGCTTACGTTCCGGACGGGAGCTACGGACACAACCGCATTGGTGCAAATCGTTCAAGGCAGCCCGGCGACCGGGTTCTCGTACGCGGACGACATCGGGGTGTACGAGGCGACGCCGTTCGATCCGGGCGTCAGCCAGACGCTGCTGGATACGGTGCAGCTTACGTCGCCGACCTTGATTTATACGGAAGGCGAGCAGGCGACGCTGACGTTGAACGGCAAGCTGCGCAACGGAGCCGTTGCCGACTTCTCGGCCGCGAGCTTGGAATTCGCGTCCAGCGACGAGAGCGTCTTGCGGTTCGACGGGGCGACCGGCGCCGCGGCGTCGTTCACGGCGCTCTCCGAAGGTCAGGTCATCGTCACGGCGAAGGTGACGATGGACGGCATCACGAGAGCGACGACGGCCGTCGTTACGGTATTCCCGGACGTTCCGCCGCCGGTGGGCACAGACTGGTCGGTTCGGCATTACGGCCCGACTAGCCGCGGATTCGCGACCGTCGACGGTTCCGAGCTAACGCTAGTCGGCATGGGCGAGAACGTCTGGAACGCTTCGGACGACTTCGTGTATTTGAGCAAGAGCTTCGAGGTGGATCCAGAGAATCCGGAGGTGACGCTGACGGCGACGATCGATTCGTTCAGCGCGGCCGATCCGGCTTCGATCGGACTAATGATCCGGGATCGGGATACGGCCGATTCCAAGCATGTGCATTTCCGCCTGGACGGGAACGGACAGGTGATGCGGTACGTTTTCCGGAATGAAGAGAGTATCTTGGACGCGCAGAAGCCGCCCGCCCAACAGAAGTATTGGGGGTCGCAGTCGGGCCTGCTCATGGATTATGCCGGCAAGAGCATGATTGCGCCTTTCAAGCTGAAGCTGGTAAAGCAGGGCAATACCGTCGCCGGGTATTACTACAAGAATCAGACGTGGATGTACATGGGGAAGACGACTGTAGAGTTTACCGGCAACACGTTCTTGGCGGGCATCGGCATGTATACGGGCAAGGATAAGCCGCCGGCGAAGGCGGTCATCTCCGATCTAGCGGTCACGATGGGCCCGATTACGACGCTGCCGCCGACAGATCCGACCGACCCGACCGACCCGACGGATCCGCCGCCGCCGAAGCCTCCGGGGTATAAGAACGTGGCAGCGGGCCGGACGTCGATTACGAGCAGCTTGCCGCTCAATACGGCGCGATTGACGGACGGCGACTTCAACACTTTCGCGAATATCGATGTGCCGGGCCCACAATGGGTGGTCATCGACTTGGGCGCAAGCTACAAGCTCGACGCGATCAAGCTGTGGCACTATTATGCCGACAACCGAGTGTATCGCGACGTCATCGCGCAGGTGTCGGATGACCCGACCTTCGCGAATTTCACGACGGTGTTCAATAACGATAAGGACAATTCGGCCGGTCAAGGCACCGGAACCCACGACGAATACGTCGAGACGGCGGATGGCAAGAAAATCGAGTTCGAACCCGTGGACGCCAGGTATGTGAGGTTATGGACGAACGGGAGCAATAAGAACGCCTCGCATCATTACGTCGAGGTGGAAGTATACGGATCGCCGCTCGCCGCGCCGAAGCCGCCGGGGTATGCGAACCAGGCGCAGAACCGTACGCAAATTACGAGCAGCGCGCCGATCAATGCGGTACGGCTGACCGACGGGGACAAAACGAACTACACGGGCATGGAAGCGCCCGGGCCGCAGTGGGTACAAATCGACCTCGGCCAAAGCTACAGCCTCGACGCGATTAAGCTGTGGCACTATTTCGCGGACGGCCGGAAATACCGCGACGTCATCGCGCAGGTGTCGAACGATCCGACCTTCGCGACCGCAACGACCGTATTCAATAACGATAAGGACAATACGGTTGGATTAGGCGCGGGAAGCCACGATGAATACGCGGAAACGGCGGACGGCAAGACGATCGAGTTTTCGCCTGTTAGCGCTCGGTACGTGCGGCTCTGGACGAACGGGAGCGATAAGAACGCCTCGCATCATTACGTCGAGGTGGAGGCGTGGGGCGCGCCGATCGTCCAACCGAAGCCGCCGGGGTACGCGAATCAGGCGCTCGGGAAGACGGATATTGCCAGCAGCAAGCCGATCAACCCGGTACGATTGACCGACGGGGACAAAGCGGCCACGGCCTATACGGGTATGGATGCGGAAGGTCCGCAGTGGGTTCGCATCGATCTGGGCCAGAGCTACAGCCTCGACACGATTAAGCTGTGGCACTATTTCGCTGATGGCCGAACGTATCGCGACGTCGTCGTGCAGCTGTCGAGCGATCCGAGCTTTGCGACGCACACGACGGTATTCAATAACGATACAGACAATTCGTCCGGCCAAGGCGCGGGCGCCGACGACGAGTACGCCGAGTCCGCGGACGGCAAGACGATCGAGTTCGAGCCTACGACCGCAAGGTATATTAAGCTCTGGACGAACGGGAGCAGCCGGAACGCCTCGCATCACTATGTGGAAGTGGAAGCGTGGGGCGTGCCGATCGACGAGACGGCTCCCGCTACTACCGCAACGGTCGAAGGGGAGCCGACGAACGGCTGGCACCGCACGGATGCGACGGTCACGCTTGCGGCGACCGACAGCCTGTCGGGCGTAGAGGAGACGCAGGTTCGGCTCGGGGCGGACGGCGCATGGGCGCGGTACACCCAGCCGATCCTGCTGAGCGATGAAGGAGTTCACGAAGTATGGTACCGATCTTCCGACAAAGCCGGCAACGTGGAGTCGGCGAAGTCGATCGTCGTACGGATCGACAAGATGGCCCCGACGTTCCAGTTGACCGCAGGCGGTCGCATCCTGTCGGAGGGAGATAGCTTCGAGGATTTGCTGCCGCTTGGCTTTGCCGCTTGGGACGATGGGTCCGGTCTCGCCTCCGTCACGCTGTCGGTCTACGGAACCCAAGTCGCGATCGACCCGCTTGCGCCTACAGCGGAGATCGATATGGTCGGCAAGCCGGGCAGCCATACGGCGGCAGTCTTCTTGGTAGATGCCGCCGGGAATACGTTGGAGACGTCGTTCGCCTTCACCGTGACGACGAGCCTGGATTCCATGAACGCGCTGATGGACCGCTATCGGCAAGACGGCGAGCTAACCGGCCCGTTGTCCGCTCAACTGGGGAACAACCTCGATCAGGCCCGGCATCACATGGATCAGGGGAGACCGGAGCAGGCGGCAAAACATCTAGAAGACTTCATCAAGCATATGTCGAACCCTGCGCTTGAAGCTCACATCGGCGCAGCGGCCAAAGCGGCGCTTCAGGCCGACGCCGAGTTTTTGATCGAGGCGTGGACGTAAGCGCAAGGGGAAGGAGCATCTCGCATGGAGAAGCAAGACGACTGGTTGATCACAAGATGTCTCAGTTCCTTGGAGAAGGTATTTGCCGACGAGGAATTAAGCGCCGAGCCCTTTCATCGGGGCTCCGCGCTGCGGGGGGAAACCTACGCGTTCCAGGTCGCCTACCGCGCGGCTGCGCAGACCAGATTGATTACGGTGAGCGTAGAATCGCCGCTGAGCGAATCGATCGCGCTGCGGGTCGTCGGCCTGGTACCGTCGGAGCTGCCGTGTCAACGCGCCCATGACGAGTACGTGCTTCGGACGACAGCGGGTCTGTATCCCGACCCGCTGTTCCCGATCGAAGGCCCGGACGCAAGCATCGGCGCGTTCCCGGGCACGGTTACGGGCATTCACTATCAATGGCGTTCGATTTGGGTGACGGTAGAGCTGGACGACGACGCGCCGGCGGGCGTTCACCCCATCGTCGTCCGGTTCTCGGACGCCGCCGGGGAGCGGCATGCGGAAGAATGCTTCGAGCTGGAAGTGCTGGAGGCCGCCCTGCCCCCGCAGACGCTGATCCACACCGAATGGTTCCATAGCGATTGCTTGGCGAACTACTACGGGGTGGAAGTGTTTAGCGAGGCCCATTGGGGGCTCATCGAGCATTATTTGAAGACGGCGGTTCGGCACGGGATGAACATGGTGCTTACGCCGGTGTTCACGCCTCCGCTGGATACCCAAGAAGGCGGGGAGCGTCCCACCGTCCAGCTCGTGGACGTGAAGAAGGAAGGCGATTCCTATACGTTCGGCTTCGAGCGGCTGGGGCGCTGGATCGAGCTCTGCGACCGGGTCGGGGTGCGTTACTTCGAATTCTCCCACCTGTTCACCCAATGGGGGGCGAAGCACGCGCCGAAAATCATGGCGGAGGAGAAACGGGAGGTCAAGCGGATTTTCGGCTGGGAAACCGATGCGACCGGGGAAGCTTACAAGACGTTCCTCGGTCAGTTCCTTCCCGCGCTTACGGCCTACATTCGGGAGCATGGCCTCGAGAAGCGCAGCTACTTTCACGTCTCGGATGAACCGTTCCTCGAGCATTTGCCGTGGTACCGCAGTGCAAGCGAGCTTATGCAGTCGTACTTGGGGGAATTCCCGATCATCGACGCGCTTTCGAATCTCGAATATTACGAGCAAGGACTGGTCAAGCGTCCGATCCCGGCCAACAATCACATCGAGCCGTTCTTGGAGCGGGGCATTCCGGAGCTGTGGACGTACTATGCCTGCGCGCAGTATCGTCTTGGAGAATCGAATCGATTCTTCAACATGTCGTCAGCCCGCAATCGCATACTCGGAATCCAGCTGTATAAGTTCCAGATGGCCGGATTCCTGCATTGGGGCTACAACTTCTGGAATACGCAATATTCGCTTCGGGCGATCGACCCGTACCGCGTGACGGATGCGGGCTGCGCCTTCCCATCGGGCGACGCGTTCCTCGTGTACCCCGGCGCGGAGGGACCGGTCGAGTCGATCCGGCTGGAGGTGCTGAACGAGGCGATGCAGGATCTTCGGGCGCTGCAGCTGCTCGAGAGTCTCGTCGGGCGCGAGCGGGTGATGGAGCTGATCGAGGACGGGCTCGAGGAGTCGCTTACCTTTTACCGTTATCCAAGGGATGCAGCCTGGCTGCTACGGCTTAGGGCGTCGGTCAACTCGGCGATCCAGGCAGCTTTGGTCGGCGTCGGTTAAGCGGCGGGGGCGGCGAAACATTATTTAGATGTATCGGTGTAAAAACCTTTCCGCCAACAAGCGGAAAGGTTTTTTTGCAATTAATGACCAAAGGAGTATCCGGTAAGCAAAGCATGCGCGGCGTGGTGGCGTGGTGGCGTGGTGGATCAAGTGCACCGCGATGGTGTAAAAATTGCACCGCCTTGGTGCAGAAAGTGCTGCACGGCGGTGCAGTTGGCGGGCAAAGCGTGCGCGGCGTGGTGGCGTGGTGGATCAAGTGCACCGCGATGGTGCAAAAATTGCACCGCCTTGGTGCAGAAAGTGCTGCACGGCGGTGCAGTTGGCGGGCAAAGCGTGCGCGGCGCCAAAGCAAGTACCACTCCCGCTTGACCATAGAATACTCCAACCGGTACGGGAGCCCGGAATGGTCGGCGTTGATCCGGCCGCCTTTCACTTTGTAGGTAATCCGAATCCCGCTCTTCCGCAGGATGAGCCGACGCAATGTGCGAAGAAGCGGGAGGTACACCTGCTTCTCAAGGCTGCGCGCTTTCTCGATCAAGTGAACCGACACGTCCATCGCTTCATCGCCCTCGAGCATCGTTCGCAGCTTCGATAACGTATCCGCCGTGAACGCATCGGCCGCCGCGGGGTGCAAGCATCGTCTTGAGCCATGCCCGCTCCATCGAGGTGACCATGAACATGCCGGAGTCTTCCAGGCGGGAGACGAACTGATGGTTGAAGATCTTTTCAAACAGACGCATAGTACGCCTGAATCTCCTTCCATTCGGCGATCATGTCGTTGTGGAGGCGACGAGGCTCGAGCACTTCGCAGCTGGAGCCGAAGCTCCGCAGCCACGGCCGGATTTCGGTCGTTCCGTTGACGGTAATTTCATACAGGAGTGACGCCGCAGTCGCCCCTAGAACGTTTAGGGATTTCGTTCGAAAACAGGATCGGCTGAACGTTACGCTGCCTCCGATGTCGTTAGTCGTGCTAGAAATCTGAGCCTTTAACCTGAGGAAAGCGAAGGGTTTGCGTTTGTATCGTAAGCCGAATCGCTTTTTTAATTTCGGGTGAATGACCCCGGTGTTGTTCGGCCACACGTCCTCCGAATTTTCAGCGTTCCGAGTGTCAAGACGATGGACGAATTCGAAAGTTGGCTGCCGGCATGTTCGGGGACGCCGCGAGGAGCCTTGCGCTTTGGGAGACGCAGGCGGGCAGCCTGGAGGAAGTCGTTAATAGGGTTCCAGTCGACCCGTCTTATGCACTCGCCAACCTTCTACAAGGTCATCGCGGATATGCCAGCAATGTTCGTTTGTGTTAGAATGGGAAAAAAGACGAGGTGCCGCGATGTTGCCATTACAAAGGAAACAAGCGTTAATCGCCTACCTGGCCGATAGAGGCGCTGCCACATTGAAAGAGTTGAGCGACCGATTCGGCGTCTCCGAGATGACGGTTCGTCGCGATTTGAACGAGCTGGAGCAAGAAAATCGGATCCGTCGTTCCCATGGCGGGGCCGTCTACCTGAAGCCGGAGCAGGAGATCGGCCAGGACGAACCGGAGATGACGGCCAAACAAGCCATCAACCGGGACGTCAAGGATCGGTTGGCCGCATATGCCGCGCAGAAGTTTGTGCGCAGCGGAGACACCGTCGTGCTGGAGAACGGTACGACGGTATCGCGCATGGCCGAACGGCTGGGCCATCTGGAACAGTTGACGCTGCTTACGAACGGCATCGATACGCTGAGTCGGTTCCGCCCCTACGCAACCGACAAGCGGGCAATCATTAGCTGCGGAGGCATGCTGAGGGACATATCCGGCACGTTCGTCGGTTCGGTGGCGGAAGAGTTCTTCTCCCGCTATCATGCGGACACGCTATTTTTGTCAGCGCTCGGCTACACGCCAGAGACGGGGTTTACAGACCCGAATCTAATGGATACGCAAGTCAAAAAAAACATGATCCGCTCCGCGAATAAGGTCGTGATGCTGCTCGACTCCTCTAAAATCGGCAAGCGTTACTTCTCGCCGGTTGCGACCTTGGCGGACATCCATGTTTTCGTAACGGACAGCGGCTTACAACAAGAAGATCGGGAACGCATTGAGGAGAGCGGCGTGGAGCTGCACATCGTATAGAGGCCGCGGCATCTGTTTCCGAATCATTGGTGGTATATATTGACGATGGGTATGTTCATTTGTGTTAGTTTATGTTATCTTGTGATAAACAAACACAAAGGAGTTGCACTGTTATGTCATCTCGCTATGATAAAGAACCCATTGTCGCCATTCGAGGACGGGAAGATGAGGCCTGGGAGGGGTACGAAGCGATCGGCCGCGAGCTCGCCGCCGCGGTCAAGCGTCTGGGGAAGAAAAAAACCGTGGTCGTTCTAGAATGTTACCCCGGCGTTCGGCAGGAGGAAATCATAGCGGGATGCCGGCAGTCGCTCGAATCGGTAACGATCGTTCAAGCCGAGGAAGCGGCGCTGGCTCCCGATGAAGTCGATCGCAAAGTCGAACGTTATCTCACGGATGACCGCGTCTTCGGTTATATGGCGCCGTTCCAGATCGAAGAGTTCTATGATCCGGAGCGGATCGACGTATTGCGAAGCCGGATCGATGCGGCGGGGGACGGCATCGTGCTTGCGGTCGGTTTCGGCGCTTCGCTGATCGCTCGGGGAGACCTATTCCTCTATGCCGATCTGGCGCGCTGGGAGATTCAGCAACGCTATCGCTCCAAAGAACTCGGCAATTGGCGCGCGGGACGTCGCGAGGATGATATCCTGCGCTTGTACAAGCGGGGATTCTTCTTCGAATGGCGCATGGCGGACCGGCTGAAGAAGAAGCGGCTCGGCGAAATCGACTACTATCTGGATACGAACGTTAAGGATTCGCCCAAGATGGTCACCCGTCAGGCGCTGTTCGATGGAATGGCCCAAGCGGCTAGCCGGCCGTTCCGGTTGGTTCCTTATTTCGATCCCGGCGTATGGGGGGGCACGTGGCTGGAGGAGCGGATCGATCTGCCCAAGCGCGAACATCCGTATGCCTGGGGATTCGACGGCGTGCCGGAGGAGAACAGTTTATACTTTCAGTACGGCCCGGTTCGTCTGGAGCTGCCGGCGATCAATCTGGTGTTCTTCCGATCGATCCAGTTGCTCGGCGAGAAGGTATACGCGCGGTTCGGCGCGGAGTTCCCGATCCGGTTCGACTTCCTGGACACGATCGGCGGTCAGCCTCTAAGCCTGCAAGTCCATCCGACGACGGAGTATATCCGCGATCGCTTCGGCATGCACTATACGCAGGATGAGAGCTACTACATTCTGGATGCCGTTCCGGGGGCGCAAGTGTACCTTGGACTTCAGGAGAACGTCTCTCCCGAAGAGATGATGACGGATCTGCGCAAGGCGCAGGAAGGCGGATATTCGTTCCCGGCGGAAAAGTATATCAATACGTACCCGGCGGCCAAGCACGACCACTTTCTCATTCCCGCCGGAACGGTGCATTGTTCCGCGCCAGGCTGTATGGTGCTGGAGATCAGCGCCACGCCGTACATTTTCACCTTCAAACTATGGGACTGGGATCGGTTGGGACTCGACGGCAAGCCCCGCCCCGTGCATCTGGAGCATGGCGAGCAGGTGATTCGCTGGGATCGGACGTCGCCATGGATCGAGGCGGAGTGCGCGAACCGCATCGAGCCGATCGGGGAAGGAGCGGGCTGGAAGGAAGAGCGGACGGGATTGCACGAGCTTGAGTTCATCGAGACGAGACGGCATTGGTTCTCCGAACCCGTCGTGCACACGCAGAACGGCAGCGTCCACATGCTCAATCTGATCGAAGGCGAAGAAGCGACCGTCGAAAGCCCGGACGGGGCGTTCGAGCCGTTCGTCGTCCGTTATGCCGAGACGTTCATCGTGCCGGCTTCCGTAACCTCTTACACGATTCGACCGAGCGGACCGAGCGAGGGCAAGACGGTAGGGACGATCAAGGCTTATGTTAGGGCGTAGGAGGCGAGACGCATGACATCGTCTTTGATCGTGGCGTTCGATGTCGGAGGGACGGAAATTAAAGCCGCCGCTTTAGCGGACGGGAGAATCGCGGAAGGGACCGTCGGTCACTACGAAACTCGGGCCGGTCTGGCTGCCGGGCCGATGATCGCCCGCTTCGTAGACATCTTCGCGGATATTCTCGACAAGGCCGGGCCGGATGCCGCGGCGGACGGCTTGGGGGTCGCTTTCCCCGGACCGTTCGATTACGAGGAAGGCGTCAGCCGCATCCGCGGCTTGGGCAAGTTCGACTCGCTGTACGGCTTGCCCGTCGGTCGACTTCTCCAGGAAGCGCTGCGCGCGGACGAGCGAACGGGCGGGCGGCTTACGCCGCGCTTTCGCATCGCCTTCGAGAACGACGCGGCGTTGTTCGGCCTGGGCGAGACAGGACCCGGCGGCGCGGCGGAAGGCGCGGATCGCGCCGTCTGCTTGACGATCGGAACGGGGCTGGGCTCTTGCTTTCTGGAGCGCGGACGACTCGTGAAGCATCGCGACGACGTGCCTGCCGAGGGTTGGCTTTATACCGTACCTTACCAGGATGGGATCGCGGATGACTATATCTCCCGCAGAGGCATCCTGCAGCTGGCCGCCGGGCTCGGTTCGAATGCGGAGCATCTGGACGTTCGGGAGCTGGCAAGTCTGGCGGACGCGGGCGACGAGGAGGCGCTGCTGTTGTTCGAGCGATTCGGGCGGCGGATGGCGGACGTTCTCCTCCCTTCGTTGCTCCGCTTCCGGCCCGATCGCATCGCGCTCGGCGGACAGATCTCCAAGAGCGCGCATCTATTCGTGCCCGCCTTCCGGGAGGCGGCGGCGACGGCCGGTTTGCATGCCGATATCCGGGTCAGTCGAGATACGTTGTCCAGTACGCTTCTTGGCGTGTACGGGCTTATAAATAAGACCGTCCAATAACGAAAAAAACCGATACGAATCGCAAAAATATAGTCTACCGATCCATTCTCCCTGACGCTATACTGTCGAAAGTATAGAAGTGAACATCTCACATTAAGGGAGAAGAGTCCATGCAAACCGGCAGAAAAAAGTGGAAAATTTATGTGATTCATCACTCTCACACCGATATCGGTTACACGGAAAGACAGGAAAAGATCGAGCAATACCACGTCGACTTCATCAGGCAAGCGGTGGACATCTGCGAAGCCTCGCATAAGGGAGAACGTCCGGAGTGGAAGGGCTTCAAGTGGACCTGCGAGACGTTCTGGGCCGTCGAGAAGTTTCTGGAGGAAGCGTCCGACGCAGAAAAGGAACGGTTCGTCGCCGCCCTGCACAGAGGCGATATCGAGCTGTCGGGCACGTACTTGAACATGACGGAGCTCATCCAATACGAGCTGCTTGCCGAGATGGTCGCGAGAGCCGGGAAATTCGCAGAGCCTTACGGACTTCGCGTCAGATCGGCGATGACCGCGGACATTAACGGCTACAGCTGGGGATACGCAGAGGCGTTGGCCGATGCCGGCATCGAGCACTTGCTGAGCTGCATCCATACCCATCACGGCATGTTCGCCATCGGCCGCAAGCAATTTCCGTTTTACTGGGAGGCGCCGAACGGCAAGCGTCTGCTCGTATGGAGCGGCGAACATTATATGATGGGCAACGACTTGGGGCTCAATCCGGACGGCACGTTGTCCTATACGATCCGGGACGAGACGCCGGTCTGGGGCATTGCCGAAGACCACTGGAAGCTCGCGGAGACGAGAGTCTCGCGTTATCTCGAGCAGCTGGACAAGGAAGGCTATCCGTACGATTTCGTATTGGTCAACGTCATGGGGCTGCTGCGGGATAACGCGGCTCCGAACGGACGGATCGCGAGCTTCGTTCGCGAATGGAACGCCAAGCACGGGGACCGCGTCGAGCTCGAGATGACCACGCTGAACCGTTATTTCGACCTCGTGAAGCAGCAAGACGCGGAGATCCCGGTGTACCGCGGCGACTGGCCCGATTGGTGGTCCGACGGCGTAGCCTCGACGGCGATGCATACGCAAATTTTCCGCAATGCGCAGCGCACGCTGTCCGTCGTCAAGCGGCTCGACCCGGAAGGCAAGAGCGTCCAAGCGAACGAGATGAAGGAAGCCGAGCAGCAATTAATCATGTACGCCGAGCACACCTGGGGGTATCATTCCTCGATCTCCGAGCCGTGGCATCCGATGGTGCAGGAATTGGGGGTTCGCAAGGAGGCATACGCCGCCAATGCGAGCCGTCTGGCGTACCGCTCGCTGGATAAGGTGCTGCGTACCCAAGGTGATGCGCTGCTGCGGGCGAACCGGGCGTTCACGTACACGGTCGTCAATTCGTTCGACTACCCTGTGGAAGATCTCGCCTTCTTCTATCTGGAAGAGCAGTGGGAAGCGGATTACTTCCGGAATGGCTTAGAGGTCGTTGACGAACAAACCGGGGAGGTCGTCCCCCACCAACAGGAGAAGGTGAGCCGAGGCTACCAGATCGCCATTATGGCCAAGCTGGGCGCGCGGGAAGAGAAGCGGTACGCGATCCGCAGCGCAGCGGCTCGCGCAGCGGGACGCACCACCAGCAGCACGCGCTTGATCGGCAACGACCGGATTCAAGACGTTCGGGATCTCCTCCCGCTGGCACAGGATCCGGATCGGATCATGATCACGGAAAACAGCATCGAGTCCGCCGACGTGCGCATCGCTTGGCAGCGCGGAGCGGGGATCGTCTCGTGGGTCAATAAACGGACAGGCAAGGAACTTATCGATTCCGAACAGGCCTGCGGCGCCTTCACGCCGGTCTACGAAGTGACCAAGGGCGAGCACGGCGATCAGACGACCGTCAGAAGAATCATGGGCAGAAACCGCAAAGGGATGAACGTCCAGCGCGACTTCGGCCGACTCAGCGGCGTAAAAGCCATTACGAACGGCGCATTGTATGGTATCGTGGAGCTCACGTATCAAGTGGAAGGTATGAGTCACTACTCGCTCTTCCTGAAGGTGTACAAAGATCAGCCCCGGGTCGACGTATCCGTCCGCATGCACAAGACTAGCGTCTGGGAACCCGAGAACGTATACGTATCCTTGCCTTTCCTCCGGGAGGACAACGGCGAGCTGTGGCTCGAGAAGGCAGGGGCGGCGATCCGGCCGGGAATCGATCAAATCCCGGGCACATTGACCGACTTCTACTGCATTCAAGAAGGGCTGGCGTTGGTTGCGCCGACCGGCGGACTGGCTCTCGCCACGCCGGATACCCCGCTGATGCAGACCGGGCCGTTGGAATTCGGCGAGAGAAGAGTCCAGGGCCAGGCCCCGCAAGAAGAACGCAAATCGTTGTACGCCTGGGTGCTGACCAACTATTGGGAGACGAACTTCAAGGCGACGTTAGGCGGTTTCTACGAATTCCGCTACACCCTTCAATGGGGCGAGCGATTCTGTACGGCAGAGCAGGCCGTACGCGCGAACCACAGCGTCAACGCGGGGACGGTAGCATTCAGAAGCAAATAGTCCGACAAGCATAAGAAGGGCGATATCTCTCTGCAGAGAAGCCCTTTTTGTGCTTGTGCGAGAGGAAGGAGCGATTCGATGCAACGCATTCTGATCGTCGACGACGAGCGAATCGAACGGGAAGGCATTCGCAATCTGATCCGCAAGTTGGAGCTGGAGCTGGAACCTATCCTGGCCGAAAACGGAGAGGCTGCGCTCGAGATCGTGCGAAGCGAGCCGGTGGATATCGTCATCACGGATATTAAGATGCCGTTCATGGACGGTCTGGAATTGTCGGAAAAAATCCGGGAGGAGAAACCGGACATCGAGCTTATTATTTACAGCGCCTTCAACGAATTCGAATACGCAAGGAGAGCGATGCGCACCAATGTCTCGAATTACTTGCTGAAGCCGATCCAGGTGCCTGAATTCCTGGCGGCGGTCCATCGGGCGATGGATGCTTGCCTGGAGAAGGAGGCCGACAAAGCTCGCGAGCGCGAGCTGCTCGAAGGCTACCGGCGAGGCATGGTCTACGAGAGGGAAAAGATGCTGCTGGACGCGATCAACGGGACCAAGCCGAACAAGCCCTCCGCGGTCTCTCTGCAAGAGGGCGACGCCCCGGAACGGGAATGGATCCATCTCTTGCTGGCGGAGTGTCCGCGTCCGTTCTTCGATATGCATAACGACGATTTCTACGCGATGCTCGGCGAACGCATCCCCCTCCCGTTCGACTATTTGAACGTGAACGAAAATCAGAGCCTCTTGTTCGTCCGCAGCTCCGTTCCGCTGCCGAAGGAGATGCTCCGATCGCTGGCCGAGACGATCGCCTCCGGCACCGCGGAACGGTACGAACAGCAAGTGAGACTGATCGTCGGCGCCGCGGCCGACGGATGGGAAGGCGTGCATAACGCCTACTGCGGCATCGAGCGCTTGCTGGAATTTACGTTTTTTATGAATGACGACGCGATTTTGTTCGACGGCGAGCAGTTCGCCGGAGCGGCCGTCGACGAGGTCGAATTGCAGTCGATCGCGGACAAAATTTACCAATGCCTGGACTACGGTGACATGCGGGGCGCGAAGTACGGGGTCGAGCTGCTGTTCTCTTACTTGAAGACGAAAGGGCAATTCTCCTCGCTGTACACCAAATTTTTATGTTCGGAAATTATGAGCAAAGCGGTGGGCAAAGAACACAGGAACAACTTGAGCGTCATTAACGATTATTTGGACAAAATTACCCGATCGCCTTCCCTGCACGATTTGAAAGATTTGATGTTCGACATGTTCGATCTCTTCGAATCCGGCGCCGAATCGAAGGGGAAGGGCGAATCTACGAATAAAATCATCGAGGGAATCAAACAGATGGTCGAGGAACATTACGATCAGGATCTCTCCCTCGAAGGGATTGCGGAGCAGGTGTATTTAACGCCTAGCTATTTAAGCTACCTGTTCAAGAAGGAAACCGGGCAAAGTTTGATTCGGTACATTACCCAGGTCCGCATGGACAAAGCCGTGACGCTGCTCAGAGACACGAACATGAAGATCGTCGATATATGCAAAAGGTTGGGGTACCGAAATTCGAACTATTTTATCCAGTCCTTCCGTCAGCATTACGGCGTCACGCCGGCGAAATTCAGAGATAAAAATCCGTAAAAAAACGATTCAAATCAAAAATATGTGAGATAGAAGGCGTTTCCATCGGACTGGTATGATGAACACGTAAACAAGTTCAATCACTGGAGGTTGGGTCATGAACAGAAAAAAATGGCTTGTCTTGCTCAGCGCTGCGGCGCTCCTCGGCATGACGGCTTGCAGCGGCGCGAACGACGGTTCATCGTCCGGTGCGACGACAGAGACGCCGGAGACAGCGACAGAGACGACGGACAATGCACAGCAGCCGGCTGATGCCGCCGTCGAGGACGGGCCGTTCGCCGCGTATGAGGACACCGTCACGATTACGCTGGGACGGCAAGGCGTATCCGGCAACAACTTGCCCGACGGGGACACGCTGGAGGATAACGAGTACCTCCGGTACGTTGAGGAGCGGCTCAACGTCGACATCAAGTACGAATTCTCCGTCGAGGATCTGGACGCATACAATCAGAAGGTTACGCTCGCGATCGCCAGCAACAGCATTCCCGACGTGATGATCGTCAACGAACAGCAGTTCCATCAGCTGGCGAAAGCCGATATGCTGGAGGACCTCACCGAAGTGTACGAGAACTACGCTTCTCCGTTGATCAAGGAGTACTACGATTCGTATTCCGGGGACCGCGCGCTCAACACCGGAAGAATCGACGGAAAGCTGTATGCGCTCCCGAATACGAATATCGACGGGAACTTCCAGCTGCTGTGGATTCGCCAAGACTGGCTGAACAAGCTGAATCTTCAGCTGCCGAAGACGGTAGACGATGTGAAGGGCATTATCCAAGCGTTCGTCGAGCAGGACCCTGACGGCAACGGTACGAAAGATACGGTCGGTCTGCTCGGGGATCCGAGCATCGTCGGCGACGGCGGATTCTTCACGTTCGACCCGATCTTCAACGCATACCATTCGTACCCGAAGAGCTGGTTCAAGGATGACCAAGGCAATATCGTCTACGGCTCCACGACGCTGGAGACCAAGGAAGCGCTCGGCGTACTGCGCCAGATGTATGCCGACGGACTGATCGACATGGAATTCCTGACGCGGAAGTGGGAAGACAACGCCGGTCTCGTATCGAGCGGGCGCGCAGGCATCCTCTTCGCGCCGTGGTTCGCCGGCTGGGCGATGTCCGACGCGGTCAAGGCCAATCCGGAAGCCGACTGGGTGCCGGTGGCCGTACCGCTCGACGATGCGGGCAAGCGCAACTTCGTGCCGTCCGTCCCATCCGGTTCGTTCCTGGTCGTGAAGAAAGGCGCGAAACACCCGGAAGCGGTCCTGAAAGTGCTGAACGTGGAATACGAAGGCATCCGCTTGATCGATCCCGCGGCCCAAGAGCTGTACAAAGGCCAAGGCGTAGGCTGGCTGAACTACCCGCTGAACCTGCAGCTGGACTTCCAGGATGCGCTGGCCCGCGATATCCCGATCTACGACAAGGTGCTTAAGGACAAAGACACGACCGGTCTGCCGGCGCGCATTATGCCTCGCGTGGAGGCGATCTTGAAAAATCACGAAAATCCGAAGCAGGATATGGTCGCGTACGCGGATTCGTTGGCGTTCTATACCGCTGCCGCGGTCACCGGCGCCAAGGAAATGAATCGGATCGAGCCGATCTTCTACGGCAATACCGAGACGATGCTCAAGCGAGGCGCAAACCTGGAGAAGCTCGAGAAGGAGACGTTCCTGAAAATTATTTCCGGCACTTCTCCGTTAGACGAGTTCGACAAGTTCGTCTCTACCTGGAAATCCATCGGCGGGGACGATGTCGCCGAAGAGATCGCGGAAATCGTCAACAATCGGTAATCGTCAGGGGCTGCCCGCACGCGAGGCGGCCCCTTCCTTCTTCTTGAAACAAACTTACGCATGGGTGGCGATGCAATGAGAAACCAGACCTTTATCCGGAACTACCACATCATGTTGATGCCCGGCATCTTGCTGTTGATCGCGTTCAGCGTCATTCCGATGTTCGGCATCGTGATCGCGTTTCAAGATTTTCAACCGACGCGCGGCATCTTCCGTTCGGAGTGGATCGGCTGGGAGAACTTCGAATACATGTTCGCCTTACCTGACAGCCGATCGATATTCGTCAATACCATGGTAATCGCTTCGCTGAAGATCGTCTTCGGCATGGCCGCTCCGTTCCTCTTCGCCTTGCTGCTTCATGAGGTCGTCAGCACGAAGTTCAAGCGGATCGTGCAGACGATCGTCTATTTGCCTCATTTTATGTCGTGGGTCATTCTATCCGGCATTCTTATTAATTTGCTCAGCTTGGAAGGCGTCGTCAACCAAGTCGTGCAATTTTTCGGCGGAGACCCGATTCTATTCCTGCAGAGCAACGTCTGGTTTCGGGTCGTGCTCGTCGCCAGCGACGTGTGGAAGGAATTCGGCTTCAACACGATCATCTATATCGCCGCGTTGACTTCGATTAACACGAATTTATACGAAGCGGCGGCGATCGACGGAGCGAGCCGGTTCCAACGCCTGCTCTATATTACGATTCCCGGCTTGCTGCCGACGGTTATCCTGCTCGCGACGCTCGGGCTGGGGAACGTGTTGAACGCAGGGTTCGAACAAATCTTGAACTTGTATAATCCGATCGTCTACGAGACGGGAGATATTATCGATACGTACGTGTATCGCGCGGGGCTGCTGGAAATCCAGTACGGCTTGGCTACGGCCGTCGGCTTGCTGAAATCCGTCGTCAGCTTCGTCTTGATCGCGGTCTCTTACCTCCTTGCCGCCCGCTTCGCTAATTACCGCATCTTTTGACGGGAGTGACGATGTCTATGATTCGTGGAACGAACCGATTCGTCGATCTGACGATCTATTTGATATTGAGCCTGATCGCGCTTCTGTCCATCGCTCCGATGCTCAATACGCTGGCGATCTCGTTCAGCGGGAAAATTCCGGCTATGTCCGGGCAAGTGTTCTTCTGGCCGGTCGAATTCAACCTGAACGCGTACGAGTCCATTCTCCGCGACCGCAGCTTCTTCGTTTCGTTCGGCGTGTCGGTGCAGCGCGTGCTGCTCGGGGGAGCGATCAACTTTATCATTACGATCCTGATGGCTTATCCGTTATCCAAGTCCGCCAAGCTGTTCCCCGGCCGGAACGTGTATATGTGGTTCGTCATTTTCTGCATGCTGTTCAACGGCGGGTTGATTCCTTGGTATATGACCATCTATTCGATGGGCTTGCTCGATACGATGTGGGCGCTCGTGCTGCCGACCGCCGTTCCTGTGTTTAACGTCATCTTGCTCATGAATTTCTTCCGGGGCATTCCGAAAGAGCTGGAGGAAGCGGCGAATATGGACGGAGCGGGGCCTTGGAAAATTTTGTTTTCCATCTTCCTCCCGACTTCGCTGCCGGCGCTGGCCACCGTTACGCTGTTTTCGATCGTCGGGCATTGGAACGCCTTCTTCGACGGGATGATTCTGATGAATTCGAAGGAGAACTGGCCGCTGCAAACGTACATTCAGCAGCTCATCATCAGCGTCAACTCGATCATGAATACGACGGATCCCGAAGAGATCAAACGGTTGACGAATATGTCGAGCCAGCTGCTCAATTCCGCCAAGGTCATGGTGTCTATGGTGCCGATCCTGCTCATCTATCCGTTCCTGCAGAAATACTTCGTGAGCGGCATCGTGCTCGGCGCGGTGAAGGAATAATGAAACGGTGAAGGAAAAACGAAAAGGAAGGAATTCGGCGCTGTGAGGGGAATTGGTTAAGGTCGGAATGCGACAGGAAAGGCGGAAAGGCGCTTGCTTGCAAACTGGATTCATTCGATGAAGCTGAGGCATAAACTGTTCGTGTCTTATCTGGCCGTGGTCTTGATTCCGCTCACGATTCTGGGCGTCTATTCCTATCAGCAGTCCAAGAAAGTTCAGCTTGAGCAGGCTCATATCGTACTGCAAGATAATCTAAGGAAAATCGACGATAACCTGAGTTACAAACTGCAGCGCTTTAATTCGGCGATCGAATTGATCAGTTACAACCCGAATTTCTCCCATATTTTCAATGAAGAATACACCAGCTACTATGCGATGTACGTCGATCTGCAGGAAACCGTCGACCCTCTGATCAATACGGCGACATTCCTCAACAGCGACATCCAACGGATCATTATTTATACGGAAAATAACTTGACGCAGCGCATGAATTCGATCATGCCGATCGCCGCCGTGGAGCATGAACGGTGGTATCGAGAAGCCATGCAGACGCTCGATACGCATTGGTATGTGGAGGGCGGCAAGGTGTTCGGCGTCAGGCGCATCTTCGGGGACGTGAATTACGAGAAGAAGAACCTTGTTTATGTCGAGCTGGTTCCGAGCTTCCTGTCCAACTCCTTGGATCTGTCCGACATCAAAGAAGCCGTCGCGGTCATTACCGATCCCGAAGGGAAGGTCGTATACGCGACGGAGCCGGACGCGGGCGCAACGTTCGACGCGGCCAAGCTTGTCGAGCAGCGGCTTCAAGGAGAGGGCGGCGAGCTTCCGGGACACCTCTGGCTGCATCGCGAGATGAGAGAATCGAATTGGTCCTTATCGATGATCGTGCCCGCCGAGGCATTGACGATCAGTCCGTGGAGGATCATTCGGGCGACCTTGATCATCGAAGGGGCCAGCGTCGCCGTGCTATTGCTCATCATTTGGATTTTCTCGCGCGTATTCGTACGAAGGATTCAGCGCCTTAACCACAAGATGCAGTTGGTCGAGGAAGGCACGCTTACGATCAATTTGAAGGTTCATGCGGGCGACGAGATCGGAGAGCTGGAGTCCCGCTTCGGCAAAATGCTGACGAGCATCAACCTGTTGATCGAGGAAGGATACAAAAGCAAGATTACCCAACGGGAAGCCGAGCTGAGAGCGCTCCAAGCTCAAATCAATCCCCATTTTCTCTATAATTCTTTATCCGTCATTAATTGGAAGGCCATCGAGGTAGGGGCGGACGAGATCAGCCGGGTGGCCGGGATCCTGTCCGCGTTCTATCGGACTACGCTCAATCAGGGCAAGGACCATATTCTCGTCAAAGACGAATTGCTGAACACGAAGTCCTACCTCGAGATGCAATTGATTATGCACGATTACAATTTCGATGTCGCGTACGAGATTGACGAGGAAATCGTCGAGCAGCGAATGATTAAGCTCGTCTTGCAGCCTATCGTGGAGAATGCGATCGAACACGGCATCGATCAGAAGCGAACCGGAAGAGGGGCGCTGCGGATTAGCGGACAGATGGGCGAGGACAAGAATACGCTTGTCTTCGTCGTCGAGGATAATGGACCGGGAATCCAGCCCGACATCGCCGAAGAGGTACTGATCAAGCAGTCGAGAGGGTACGGTCTCCGCAACGTCCAGGAGCGGATCCGCATTCAATACGGGAACCCATACGGCATTACCATCGCAAGCGAGCCCGGTTGCTGGACGCGAGTTAGCGTCACGATCCCCAAGGATTGCATAGAAATCTGATACTTATCGAAAAATATTGAGATTTACCTCCGACGTTCGGAAACTTACCATGAATTACAAGATTGCAATGGTAGGTTGCAGAATCGAAGGAGGTTATTTATGTATGGTCAAAAAAATCCGATTCGTATTACCGCTTCTAGTAGTCTTCTCTATGCTCCCCTTGGCTCCGCCGAAAGCGCTCGCATCGAAAGTCTCCATCGTCGACGTCGTGCAAACCCCTTGGATCGTCGACGACGGCGGCGTTCTGAAATCGGAAACGAAGCTCTTCATCGAGAATGGCAATGACGCTAGAGCCGACGCTTGGGTGAAAATCGCAGTCGAAGGCAAGGCGCCTTATATGCAAGAGATCCCGGCGCTTACGGAAGGAAGGAACGAGGTAAGCGTCTACGTCGCCGAGCTGGAGCAGGACGGCGACGAGGTCACGTTCGAGCTGTATTTTAATAGGCACGGTCAGGGAGCGCCGCACGCCTCGCTTACGGTCGAACAGAAAAAAATTCGGCATTGGAAAGTGTACGTCGCGCACGATATGCACTTGGACATCGGGTATACTCACGGTCAGGAAGAGCTCTTGGAAGACGTATGGCCGGGGTACCTCGACGATGCGTTAGGGTATGTCGAAGAAACCGAGGGCCGAGAGCCGAACGATCGGTTCAGATACCCGATCGAAGCGTCTTATATGCTCTACGATTCGGCCTGGAACGCGCGGGACGCCGACTGGTTCGAGACGGTAAAAGCGAGATTGCGAGAAGGAACGCTGACCTATCCGTCCAACTATGTGAACACCGTGTACGGGGGGCTCGGTACGGAAGAGCTTGCCCGCATGCAATATTATTCGGAGAGGCATCTGAAAGATCGGCTGGGCGTCGCCTCGAACAAGGTGTTGTATATGTCCGACAGCCCGGGCATGTCGTGGGCGGCGATCGACGCCTTCGCCGCGTCGGGCGTCCGCTATGCGATGCTGCGGCAAAATCCTTATCCGCTCGAGCCGTATCCCGAGTTGTTCTACTATGAGGGACTCAACCCGGACAACAGGATTTTAACGTACAATTACGGTCATTACGCCACCGACGAATTCGATTTCCGGAACCCGGATCCGCTCGTTCCCGCCGCGAACATTACGGATAACTTGATGCGTTACCACAGGGGCGACTATCCGTACGACGCGGTCATCGCGGATTTCACGACGCCTTACGATAATCAAGGGATTACGGCGGCCGTGAAAGACAATATCGCGTTCCTGAATTCGAAGACGGATGCGCAAGGTAGAAAATACGTATACCCGCAATTCGTCAGTTCGACGGTCGACGATTTCTTCTCCTATATGTCGGAGCGATACAGCGACGACATTCCCGTTTTCCAAGGGACGATGGAGGATTGGTGGAACTACGGCGTCTCCTCGACCGCTTACGAGACGGCGCTGAATAAACAAAACCACGACAAGCTGCCGGCCGCCGAGCTCTACGCAACGCTGGCGAACGCCCTCGTGGACGGCGCCAAGTACCCGTATCGGGAGCTGGCCGACGCGTACCGAAACATGATTTTGTATGACGAACATACGTGGGGCAATGAAATTCCGCAGCCGGACGATCAATGGAGATGGAAGCGGAATACCGCGATCGCGAGCGATACGTTGGCGAATCGCGTGTTGGATCGGTCGCTGGAGTCCATAAGCACCCAGATCGCAGCTTCGGGAAAATCCGTAGCCGTCTATAACGCGCTTAGCTGGGAACGATCGGATGTGGTCACAATGTCTGGCGACGGCTTCCCGGACCGGTTTCAACTCGTCGATCAAGAAACGGGACAGCCGGTGAAATACCGGAAGACGGACGACGGTTCGATTGTTTTCGTCGCTTCCGGCGTGCCGGGACTCGGTTATAAGACGTTCGCGATCGAAGAGAGCGCGAGCGAGCCGCAGTTCGAGAGCAGCATCGTTGCGACCGACGACACGCTGGAAAACCGCTTTTATAAAATTACATTCGACGACACGGGGGCCATATCCAGCATCGTCGACAAGCAGCACGGCAACCGCGAGATGGTGGACCCCGCTTCGCCGTATCGATTGAATGAGTTCGTCTATTTCACGACGAAGAAGATGAGCCACGATGTGTACACCGAGCATACGGTGCCGAAGGCGGAGTTGTCCGGTGATGCCGGTCCCGTGCTCGGTACGATGACCGCCGACGGCGTTTCCGTCGGCGTGAAGGAGATGCGCCGTCAGGTGATTCTGTACGAGGATTTGCCTCGGATCGATATCGTGAACGACGTCGTGAAGGAGGACGCGCCGTCGTATGCGACGCAGGACGAAGAAGGGTTCTTTACGTTCCCGCTGCGCGTGCCGAACTTTATGCTTCGCCATGAAATGCCGAGCGGGGACATGAGGCCGTATGTACGTACGGATATTACCCATCCGGATAACGAGCAGTTTCTATCTTCCAGCACGGCGTACTACACGGTCAACCGCTGGATCGACGCATCCGATCAGGAGGGGTATGGCATCACCCTCTCGCCGATCTCCAACCCGATCGTGCAGTACGGCGAGAGAAGGTCGGCTCTCGGGCCTTGGGATTATAATACGGAGAATCCGTGGATCTACAGCTTTGTTTTCAACAACAAGTGGCACGTCAATTTCCAGAAGACGCAGCCGGGACCTGTAACCTTGCGCTATTCGATCGCTTCCCATGCGGGAGGGGACTGGGAGTCGGGGCGCGCGGATCGATTCGGCATGCAGGCGAACCATGCGCTGCGCGGCGTCATGATCGACGACGCCCAGCCGGAAGGTACGCTTCGCGCGTCCGCGGGGCAATTTATGTCGATCGACCGGGACAATGTCGTCCTTACGACAGCGAAGCTGGCGGAGGCGAACGGCGAAGGGGTCATTCTCCGTTTCAACGAAACGTTAGGCGAAGACACGATGGTTACCGTCGATTTGAACGCGTTAGCCCCGGCGCAGGTGATTCGAACCGACATGGTGGAGAACGATATCGAGCCTATCGACCTTGTGGAAGGGCGGTTCGTCACGTTCGAGATCGAAGGTCACGACTGGGTGACGATGCGGGTCGTTCACGGACGGCCGCCGGAACAGGTGCAGGGCGTATCCGCAGTGTCGAGCGCAAACGGGACGCATGTGACTTGGAACGATCTTGCCGACGAACGGTTGTCGCATTACGAGGTGTTCCGGGGCACGAGCGCCGACTTCGTCCCCGGTCCGGGCGATTATGTCGCCTCGGTGACGTCGAACGGCTACTACGACCATCAAGTCGCCTCCGATATGGAACACGACTATTATTACCGGGTGCGCGCGGTCAAGAGCGGAGCGAAGGGCGGTTACTCGGATGCAGCCGAGGCGCGGGAAGGCGTCATTACGGACACAGAGTCGCCTTCGGTTCCCGCAGCGCTGCATGCGTTCGCGCAAAATCATTCGAGAGTATCGTTGTCCTGGCTCCCTTCCTCAGATAATGTACGCCTGCAGGGTTACAAAATTTATCGTAACGGGGAACCGATCGCCGATCTGAAAGCGAATTTCACGAGTTACTTGGACACCGGTCTCCAAGGAGGGCGGACGTATACTTATGCGGTCGCAGCCTATGACGGGTTCGGCAACGAATCCGCGTCCGGCGATGCGGTAAACGTGCGCACGTTCCCGCTTGAAATTTCGGGAGGCAACGTCGCTCCGCTGGCCGTCGCGACCGCCTCTTCCGAATATAACGCGGAATACGGGGCGGCCAAGACGATCGACGGCGTGGCCGGCGTGCACGGAGCCGGCGAATGGGCGTCCAACGGCGAATTGAATCCTTGGATTCAACTGGATTGGGAGTCGGACGTAACCATCCGTTCGATCAAGTTGTACGACCGGCAAAACTTGCAGGACAATTCCGTGACGGCGTCCGTCTACTTCAGCGACGGAACCCATATCCCGGTCGAGGGCATTCCTGCGGACGGGGCCTTCAAGGAGATCGACTTCGATACGAAGACGGTGCGTTGGTTGAAAGTGCAGGTCACCGGCGGTTCCGGCGCCAATGTAGGGCTCTCCGAAATCGAAGTCTTTCAGGAAGGAGGAAATACGGGGGCGTTCGTAACGGCCTCGTCGGAATTTAACGAGGACTACGGCGCGGCCAAAGCGGCGGACGGCGTCATCGGCGTTCACGGCCGCGGCGAATGGGCGTCGAACGGCGAGCGTCTTCCGTGGATCCGTCTGGAATGGCCGGGTCTGAAGCTTATCAATGAGGTCGTTATATACGACCGGGTCAACCTGCAGGATCACGCAAGCGAAGGGACGATAACGTTCGGCGACGGATCGGCGATCGACGTGTCGGACATCCCGAACGACGGCCAAGGCAAGTCGGTCGCGTTCCCGAGCAAGGCGGTGTCCTGGATGAAGTTTCAGGTGACCGAAGGAAGCGGAACGCACGTCGGATTGTCGGAGCTTCGGATGATCGAGGCGGTCAACCGGGCCAGAGAAGCGACGATTACAGGTTCCTCGCAGTTCAACGATCATTACGGCGTTACGAGAGCGGCCGACGGCGTGGTCGGATTTCACGATAACGGGGAGTGGGCGTCGAGCGGAGAATCGAATCCTTGGATTCAATTGCAATGGGATGAGGCTGTAACGATCGACCGGATCCGGTTGTACGACCGCATCAATTTGGCGGACAACGCATTGTCCGGCGTCCTCCGATTCAGCGACGGCAGCAGCATAACGGTTGAAGGAATCCCGGAGGACGGAACCGTTAAAGAAATCGTATTCGATCGGAAAACCGTCGAGTGGGTCAAATTCGAGGTGACCGGCGGAGCGGGCAGTAACGTCGGATTGTCGGAAATCGAGATTTTCTAAAAACATTTGAAACCCAACCCAACCAACGTCAAACAACGGGTTGGGTTTCTTTTCTTTTCATAAGAAGTAACGCGGGGAAGAAGATTCTAGTCGCATAGAAACCTCTCTGCGTAATCCATGAACCTCTGCCAGTCGTACTCGGTCATGTCGTGGCCGCCGGCGCGAAGATGGTAGCCCATGCCGTTCGTATGAAGCGGTTGTTCCGCCGTCGGCATCGGCAGCCCCGCGATGCCGTCCATTCCGTATAGTCGATACACCGGCGAAGCAAACGTCAGCCCCAGGAATTCCGATTCCGGATCGGCCCAGAGGTCTTCGGTAGCGCTGGCAACATAGACATGCCGCGGCGCGATCAGCCCGATCAGCATATGTTGGTCGACCGGCAGGGCATACTCGTTATCGTTATACGCTTTATAATTTTCACAAAACCAATGCGGGAATCTGTCGTTGATCTGCCGGATCGTCTCCCCGCCCTTGCCCCGGCTTACGGCGGCTCCGGTGCAGCCGGAATTGTTACTGACGACCAAAGCGAACCGCCGGTCCGCCGCCCCAGCCCATAAGGCCGTCTTGCCTCCCCGGGAATGACCGACGACAGCCGCTTTCGACGCGTCGATATGGTGGTCCGTCTCCAAATAGTCCATCGCCCGGCTCGCGGCCCACGCCCATGCGGCGATCGTTCCCCAGGCATGCCCCGGACGCTCCCCCGGAGGATCGAATACGCCGTGAACGCCGTCGCGGAACCCGTCGTGATGATCGGGATCCGCATCCGCATTGTCGAATACGGCGGCCGCGAACCCGCGGGCGACGATCGCCTCGGCTGGCCAGAAGGGGGAGCGCTTCTCCCGCGCGGCATCCATATGCTCGCTTCCGCGGTTATTGATCAGTAGGAATGCAGGAACCGGGCGTTCCTTGGCACTTACCGGCACGAACAGAAGCAGCCGAACGACGTTCTCGCCTCCCGGCCCTTCCGACCGAATGCGCACCTGCTTCCGAACCGCCGAGCCGCCCATCCACCCCTCCGTCGGCTTGACCTCGAAGGCGATTCGTCGCGGACGCCCGACCGGCCCCGCGCCAAACACTCGCTCCTCGAACAGGCGCAGCACTTCTTCCCTTCTTCCTTGCTCCCATTCCTCGGAGCTTGCGACCGCCTTTCCCCCGAGCTTCCTCAACGGATCCGGCAGCCGCCGCGCTCCGCTCTCCGATAATAACTCGAATATTTCGTTCGAACTCATATGGATGACCGCCTCCCATTTTCTCCTTTAACTAAACCACAAAAATCCGAAGGAAGAAATTGCGAATTTCTTGTGGATTGGAGCAATTACCTCCCGCATCGATATTGATTTATGTGATTATGAGTACCAGATTCTGTGGTATCATGTTTAAAGTGTTTTGCCGGCTCGGCCTGAGGCGAATTCCAACACAAAAAAGTAAGCGCTAACAATAAAGGGGGCTAAAAGGGATGACATCTACGAAGACTAGGCTGTCCGTGCGGTTCTATAAGTACTTCGTTTCCTATATTTCGTTGACGCTGATTCTCTTGCTGGCGGTCGGCAGCCTTGTCTACGGGCGTATGTCCGAGCTGCTGCAGGACAACGTGGAGCATGTCAGCTCCACCGTACTGGCCGAGGTGAAGCTGATGACGGAGGTCCGCCTGCAGGACTTGGAGCGCATTGCCTTGCAGATCCCCCTGAATCCGATGCTTAGCCCGTATGCGCTCGCGAACGGAGGCTATGAAAGCTATGCGGCGTTGAATCAAATTCGCATGTATGCGGCCGGTTCTTCGTTTATTTACGACATCGCCGTCGGCTACGGCTCGGACGAGACGATTCAAACGCTCAGCACCAGCGGCAGCTACGATTTCCCATCGTTCCTCAAGTTATATGCTTTCACCGCTCCATACGATGAGTTGATCGCGGAGCATGTGACGGCAAGCAAGAAACCCTTGTTGATCTCCCCTTATTCCCATCCCTATCCCGTGGAGGGCGACAGCCTGCTATATGTGTACCCGCTGCCCGGATCGCGCGGCGAGGAGCTGCGATTCGTCAATTTCGTCATCAGCGAGAGGCAGTTCACGTCGATGATCAATCGGGTGCTGCAGGGATACGACGGATACTTCTACATTTTGGATGATACCAAGAAGCTGATTACTTCTACTCGCTTCGGCAATATTCGCGGCGAGCGGGAGAGATGGCTGCCATCGGCGATGGAGGAACCTGGGGGCGGCCTGCCCCGTAACGAGGACGATCCTTCCATGTCGTTCATCCGCTTCCAGTCGGAAACGAACGGGTGGACGTATGTGCTGGTCATGCCCAAGGAACAGTTCCAGGACGAGACGACGGCGATGAGGAGAATTTACTATCTGGCCGTGTTCGGGATCTTCTTGCTCGGTCTGCTGCTGTCTTACTTGTTCGCCAAACAAAACTACAGGCCATGGAAACAGCTTGCCAGTACCGTAAACTCCGGAAGCGCCAAGGAGTGGATGGCCGCCCATTCGAATGGAACGCAAGCGACGAATGATGAATATTCGCTCGTGACGCAAGCGTTCGACGAGTTAACGCGGAAAAACAGCTCGCTGTATTCTCAGATGAAGACGGGCAGCCGGCTGCTCAAGGAACAATATGTGATCTGGATGATCCGAGGGGAGGAGGAGAGAAGGAAGGAGGCGGCCGCCATGCTGGATCGTCCGCGGTTTTTACTTACGCATCCTGCCTATGCCGTGATGTTGTTCATGATCGACAACGCATCCGATTTCAATCGCTTGAATTCGCCGCAGCAGCGGGAAGCGTTGATGTTCGCGCTGATGAATATCGCCGAAGAACTGGCGGAGGAGTCAGGCGAGCGGTATGCGCTGCGGCTTCCCGACACGAGCTCGGTGGCGTTGGTGCTTAATCTGAAGCGAACGGCGGCGAACAACGAAAATCTGACGCAGCTTGCGAAGCAAGCGATCCGCGTCTACTCCCAATATTTCCGCTATTCGCTTACCGCAGGGATCAGCTCGGTGTATGAAGATTACAAGCGCCTCGGGCCGTCGCTGAAGGAAGCGGAGACGGCCGCCAGGTACCGCTATTACCAGGGACCCGGAAACGCCATTGCCTATGAGGACGTCCGGCAACTGTTGGACAACCCGTATCAATACCAACCGCAAAACGAGCATCGTCTGATGCTGGCGTTGAAGCAAGGGAACCAGGCGGAGGCCGCGCAGACGATCGGCGACATCGCCGCCGATATGCGCAGACAGCTCGTCCATCCGGGCACCGCCAGAGAAGTGTGGAAGCGTCTAGGCGGGGAAATCGTGCGCAGTCTCGGGGATATGAACGGAATGTGGATTCAACAGGAAAGACAGGCGCTGGAGCAGTTTTACGAAGAGACGAGCGAACAATTGACGGAGACGGAGCGGCGGTTGACGAACATCTGCGCGAATTTGTGCGAAGCGGTGGAAAGCGGCAAAGAGAGTAAAAATACGGCGTTGCTTGACCGGCTCATGCAGCTGCTCCATCAACGTTATACGGACAATACGATTTCGCTCGATGTGATCGCGGAGGAAGTAGGGCTCTCGCCCTCCTATGCCACCCGCTTCTTTAAGGATCATACCGGGTTTTCGTTGATTCAATATATCGATAAGCTGCGAATGGACAAAGCGAAAGAACTGTTGCGAACGACCGATTGGAAGATCGGCGAGGTCATCGAGCGCTCGGGTTACGTAGACGAAGCCAATTTCCGCCGCAAATTCCTCAAGCAGGAAGGGGTATCGCCGATCAAATACCGCGCGATCAGCAGGATGGAATAACCCGGGTTCAGGCGGGAAAACGCGGGATGTCAAGATGTGCACGGCTCCGACAGATTTGCACGGCATCGGCCGGCGCCTCGTTTTCGACGGATGTAAAGATATGCACGGGAGGGCAGAACTGCTCGTTTACAGTTCGGACGACAGCGGATAGGGTAGAGGACACAAGCAGACGGCGGTGCACGATCGCGCTGCCGTTCGCTTGATCCAATATTGCCGTATGAAGGGCTAGCGGCAAGCGAAGAAAGGAGGGTGCGAATTTGGTAAGAAGGTTAGCCCATAACTACCAGCTCTATCTGCTGTTGATCCCGGTGCTGATTTATTTTGCCGTATTTCATTATTGGCCGATGTACGGCGTGCAGATCGCGTTCAAACGGTTCACTCCGATGAAAGGCATTATCGGTAGCGAATGGGTCGGGTTCGATCATTTCGAGCGCTTTTTCAACTCCTATTATTTCATGCGGCTGCTGATCAATACGGTGGGCATCAGTTTGTATGAGTTAGCCGTGTCCTTCCCGGTGCCGATTTTGTTGGCCTTGATGATCCACGAGGTGAGCAGCAAGAAGTTCAAGCGAACGGTGCAAACGGTCACTTATGCTCCCCACTTCCTCTCGGTCGTCGTCATGGTCGGCATGCTGATGACGTTCCTGTCGCCGACGACGGGGATCGTCAACCATCTGATCGGCTGGTTCGGGTTGGAGTCGATCTCGTTCATGACCGAGCCGGGATGGTTCAAGACGTTGTTCGTAGGCTCGCATGTATGGCAGAACGCGGGATGGAGCTCCATCATCTACATTGCGGCGTTGACCAATATCGATCCGCAAATGCATGAAGCGGCGGCGATCGACGGGGCGAGTCGGCTGCAAAGAATATGGCACATCAATCTTCCCGGCATTATGCCCACGATCGTCATTTTGTTCATTCTGAATATCGGATCCATCATGAACGTAGGGTTCGAGAAGATCTTCTTAATGCAGAACGACTTGAATATGTCGGCATCGGACGTGTTCGCCACGTATGTGTATCGGAGCGGGATTCTGGGCGCTCAATACAGCTTCGCCGCGGCGGTCGGTCTGTTCAATTCGATCGTCAATCTGGCGCTGCTCGTAGCCGTCAACCTCGCCGCGCGCAGGGTTAGCGGGAACAGCCTGTGGTAACGGGCGGATTGCGGCGACGGGAGGAAAGAAGGGATGGAACGATGACGCATAAGGGGATTCATGACAAAGTTTTCGAGACGATCAACGTAATCGCGCTGAGCCTGATTTTGATCGTGGTGCTGTACCCGCTGGTCTTTGTGCTCAGCGCTTCGATCAGCAATCCGTATCTGGTGATTCGCGGAGAAGTGCTGCTGTTTCCCAAGGAAATCACCTTCCAAGCCTATACCCGCGTATTTCGGGACAGCGCCGTGCTTACCGGCTTTCTCAACACCTTGGTCTACGCTTCGACCGGTACGATGATCAACCTGGCGATGACGACGATGGGAGCCTATCCGTTATCCCGGCCGAACTTGCCCGGGCGGAAAATCGTCATGCTCGCGATTTTGATGACGATGTTCTTCAGCGGCGGGCTGATTCCCACCTATATGGTGGTCAAATCGCTTGGAATCATCAATACATACTGGGCGATGGTGTTGCCCGGCGCGGTGTCGGTATTCAACCTGATCGTGATGCGCACTTTTTTTGAAAATATTCCCGGCGAGCTGCACGAAGCCGCGATGATCGACGGCAGCTCGCAGATTCGCACCTTGCTTCGCATCGTACTGCCGTTGTCGGTGCCGATCTTGGCGGTCATGACGTTGTTCTACGGCGTCGCTCATTGGAATTCCTTTTTTAACGGTTTAATTTATTTGTCCGATCGCGAGAAGTACCCCTTGCAGCTGATCATCAGGGAAATTCTCATCCAGAGCCAAATGCAAGAAATGATGGAGCTGGCCGACGAATCGGCCGCTCAGCAGCAATTGATGGGCGAAAGCATTAAATATGCGTTGATCGTCGTCACGAGCTTGCCTGTGCTGCTGCTGTACCCGCTCTTGCAGCGATATTTCGTGCAGGGCATTATGATCGGAGCGATCAAGGGGTAGAGCCGTGCATGCGTAGCAATCAATCTGAAGGATCCGGGAGGCGTACAATGGATAAGATCAAGCGACTCGCTTCGATTTCGACAATCGCAGCCATGGCGTTCGTTACCGCGGCTTGCGCGAACGGCCCGTCTCAGCAGTCGACCGAAGGCGGAGAAACGTCCGGCGGCGAACCGATTACGTTGAAGATGCTGACGTCGCGGGCGCCGGTGCACGGCGATTTCGGCAATATGCTCGTATGGCGGGAGTATGAGGCGTTGTCCGGGGTTCATGTGGAGTGGGAGCAGGTGCCGGACGCGAACTTCGCCGAGAAGCGAAACATTCTGCTGGCCAGCGGCGATGTGCCGGACGCCATATTCCGCGCGCAGCTGCAAAATTCCGATATCATGAAATACGGCGCGGACGGCGTCTTCATTCCGCTGAACGACCTGATCGAGCGGCATGCGCCGAATTTGAAACGCATCTTCGAGCTGTACCCGGAGGTCGAGAAGGGCATTACCCAGCCGGACGGGAACATCTATTCCCTGCCGTTCGTCAGCGATTTTCAATCGGCCAATTACGGCTCCAAGCTGTTCTTGAACGAGAAATGGATGGGGCGGATCGGAGCGAAAGAACCGACGACGACGGAAGAGTATTACGCTCTGCTTAAGGGGTTCAAGGAGGGGGATGCCAACGGCAACGGAGCGATGGATGAGGTGCCGTTGACCGCGCCCAACATCGATGCGGTGATCAACGCCCTTCGCGGCTTCTGGGGTCTCGGCAATCGCGGGAGCGCGCATGCCATGGTCGACATGGACGAAGAGAAGGGAGAGCTGCGCTTTATTCCGGCCGACGAGAGATACCGGGAATTGCTGGAATACATCGCGCGGCTGTATAACGAGAAGCTGTTGGATGAAGAAATCTTCACCATGAACAATCCGAAGATGACGGCTAAGGGCGAGGCCGACACGGTCGGCAGCTTCGTGTTCGTCAATCCGGTGCCGATCGGACAGACCACCAAAGACGATTACATCGGGATGAACGCGCTGGTCGGCCCGCGCGGCGATCGGATGGTATCCAGCATCAATCCGAAGATTCGCGCTTCCGGCGCATTCGTCATAACGCACCGAAACGCTCATCCGGAGGAAACGATGAAGTGGGTCGATTACTGGTATTCGGAAGAAGGGATGAAGCTGTTCTTCATGGGCGTGGAAGGCGGGACGTTCCGCTCGCTCGGAGAGGACCGGTACGAGTACGTGGAAGACATTACGCACAATCCAAGCGGGCTTACTTTGGACGAGGCCGTAGGTCAGCATTTGGCCTGGCCGGGAGCGGGCCAGCCGACGGTGCAAACCGAGAAGTTCTCCAAGGGCGGCGCAAGCTACCCGTCGGCGCTGGAAGCGACGGCGAAAGTCAATGCGCACTTCCCGAAGGAGGTATGGGCCGCCTTCACCTATACGAGCGACGAATCGGATGTGATGGCCTCGGTCGGCAACGATTTGACGACCTATGTGAACGAAATGACGGTGAAATTTATTACCGGCGCGGCTCCCTTCACCGAGTGGGGCGCCTATACGGACACATTGAAACGCATGGGGCTGGAGCAGTATATGCAGACGTACCGCCAAGCATATGATCGATATATGCAATAACAGGAAGGGGTTTTACTATGGTTGAAAATGCTGCGGAGCGCCTGTCCGCGCCGACGGGCCGACGTCCGAACGTCATCGTCTTCATGACGGACGATCAGGGGTACGGGGATTTGTCCTGCATGGGTTCGACCGAGGTGAGAACGCCTCATATCGACCGGTTGGCCGCTTCCGGCGCTCGCTTCACCGACTGGTACGCCGCCAGCGCCGTGTGCTCGCCGTCCCGGGCCGCGCTGCTGACCGGCAGGTACCCGGGCAACGCCGGCGTGCGCTCGATCCTCGCCGGACGAAGACAGACGAGCGGCTTGCTGCCGAGCGTCCCGACGTTGTCCTCGGAACTGAAAGCGCTAGGTTATCGGACCGCGATGTTCGGCAAGTGGCATCTCGGCGTGCGAGAGGACTGCCGTCCCGAACGTCATGGCTTCGACGAAGCGTTCGGATTTATGGCCGGCTGCATCGACTATTACTCCCACATCTTCTATTGGGGAAGCCCGGGCAATCCGCTGCACGACTTGTGGCATAACGGCAAAGAAGTGTACGAAGACGGCGAATATTTCACCGATCTGGTGACGCGGCGCGCGGTGGAGCATATCCGTTCCATCGTCCGCGACGACCGGGAACAGCCGTTCTTCCTATATGTCGCCTACAACGCCCCGCATTATCCGATGCATGCGCCGCGCAAATATACCGATCGGTTCGCGCATCTGCCTTGGGACCGCCAGATCATGGCGGCCATGCTGAGCGCCGTAGACGACGGAGTCGGCGACATCGTCGCCGAGCTGGAACGGCAAGGCATACGCGACGATACTTGCATCTTCTACCAGAGCGACAACGGCCCGTCGCGCGAATCGCGCAACTGGCTCGACGGCAAGGAGGACCCGTATTACGGAGGCTCCGCCGGCCAGCTGAAGGGCCATAAGTTCAGTCTGTACGAGGGCGGAATTCGCGTCCCCGGAATCTGGAGCTGGCCTGCGGTCATCCCCGCGGGTCAGACGATCTCCAGCCCCTGCTGCGCGGTCGATGTTCTGCCCACGATCGTCGGCGCGGCCGGCGGGACGGCGGAGCATCTGGAGCGCGACGGCATCGATCTGTTGCCGCTGCTGAGCCGAGGCGAAACGTTACCCGAACGCGATTTATATTGGGAGCTCGGCGGACAGACGGCCGTACGCCGCGGAGACTGGAAGCTTGTGCTGCATGGCCAACTGGAAGAGGGCGCGCCTTCCGCGGACGACGTGCATCTAGCCAATGTCGCGAACGACCCTGGCGAACGGAGCAATGAACGGGACCGGCATCCCGAGCTGGCGGCCGAGCTGCAAGCCGCCGCCGAACGCTGGCGGGCCGGCATCGAGACGCGCTGGGAACGGGAATGGGCGGAGAATGCCCGAATGCATCGCTAGGGGACGCGAGGAGGGAGGAAGATAGCCATGTCTACCGAGAAGAAGCAACCCAATATCGTCTTTATTATGAGCGACGACCATGCGGCCCACGCGATCGGAAGCTATGGCAGCAAGGTCAACCGGACGCCGAATATCGATCGCATCGCTCAAGAAGGGATGCGATTCGACCGCTGTTACTGCACCAATTCGATCTGCGCCCCGAGCCGCGCCGCGATCTTGACCGGCCTGTACAATCATCTGAACGGCGTGGAAACGTTGGGCCATAAGTTCGACGGCCGGCAGACGACCTTCCCGAAGCTGCTGCAGGCTTCCGGCTACCAGACGGGCCTGATCGGCAAGTGGCATCTTGGCCATGGCGGCGACCATGACCCGACCGGGTTCGATTATTGGTGCGTGCTGCCCGGACAGGGAGACTATCATAACCCGCTGATGTACGAGATGGGCCGGGAGCGCGTCTTTCCGGGCTACGTCAGCGATATTGTTACCGACATCTCGCTGGAATGGCTTCAGCGGCGCGATCCGAATCGACCGTTCCTGCTGATGTGCCATCATAAAGCGCCGCACCGCCCATGGGAGCCCGACGACAAGCATATGTCGCTGTACGAAGACGAGGACATCCCGGAGCCGGATACGTTCGACGACGATTACGAGAACCGTTCGGAAGCGGCGCGACGAGCTACGATGCGCGTGGAGCGCGATCTGGACCCGATCGATCTGAAGCGGGAGCCGCCGCCGAATCTGACTCCGCAGCAATTGAAACGTTGGAAATATCAGCGCTATATGAAAGACTACCTGCGCTGCATCGCTTCCGTCGACGACAACGTCGGACGCTTGCTCGACTATCTCGATCGCGAAGGGATCGCCGAGGAGACGCTGGTCGTCTATACTTCGGATCAAGGCTTCTTCCTTGGCGATCACGGCTGGTACGACAAGCGCTTCATGTACGAGGAATCGCTGCGCATGCCGTTCCTCGTCCGCTATCCGCGCGAGGTACGCCCCGGCTCGGCGATGGACGCGATGGCGCTCAATGTGGACTTCGCCCCAACGTTCCTGGACCTCGCCGGCGTGGACATTCCTTCGGAGATGCAGGGAAGCAGTCTGCGGCCGCTCTTGCAGGGCCGAATTCCCGACGGCTGGCGTACCTCGATGTATTATCGCTATTGGGAGCATATGAGCCAGCCTCATCGCGTCGCTTCGCATTACGGGATTCGCACGCAGCGCTATAAGCTGATCTATTATTACGGCCAGTCGCTCGGCATGACGTCGTACGAGGCGACGCCGCCCGAATGGGAGCTGTTCGATCTGGAGCGGGACCCGAGAGAGCTGAACAATGTGTACGATTCGCCGGCATACGCCCAAATCGTGAGAGAGCTGAAGGAGGAGCTGTCCCGATTGCAGGCGGAAGCGAAGGATGTACCGGTACATTAACCTTCGCGGAGACGAACGAAACGCAAGCGCCGGGCTTCCCTGTCCGGCGCTTTACGAGCTCATCTCCTCCTCGGTAACCCCATACCGTTCCAATGCCTTGGTCGACGACTCCAGCATGCGCCGTTTCAAATAATCGCCTTCGACCACTCGTACCCGTTTACCTAGAAAACGGATCTTCGAAAGCAGATACTCGAATTCATCTCCGAGAAGAGTAACCTTCACTCTGTATGTATCGCATTCCGCATCGTACTCCACATCTTTCTCGAAGCTGGAGAAGGCGTAAAGAATGCGGGACAGCTCTCCGTTGTACTGCCGGACGACTTCGATCACGGCTTCGCTTTTGCGCGATTCGAGGAGCCGGTCTACTCTTCGAATGATCTCATCCGCTTTGGCCGCTTCAATGGGTTCGGCTTCGATCGCGCGGATCTTCTTCAGTCTCGTGCTCATGAAGGCGTGATGACGGAGGTGGTACCAGAGCAGGTACCATTCCCGCTTGACCATGGAGTATTCGAGCTTGTACGGAAGTCCGGAATGATCCGCGTTGAGGCGGCCGCCTTTCACCTCGTAGGTCAACCTGACCGCGCTCTTATTCATGACGAGCCGGCGCAAGGTGCGGAGGAGCGGGTGGTACACCTGCTTTTCGATGCAACGCGCTTTCTCGATCAGATGGCCGTAGACATCCATCGCCTCATCGGTCTCAAGCATCGAGCGCAGCTTCCCTAAGGCGTCCGCCGTGAAAGCTTCGACCGCCGCGGGATGCTCGAGCATCGTCTTAAGCCAAGCCCGCTCGTGCGAAGTAACCATGAACGTGCCGGAGTCCTCCAGACGGGACAGGATCTGATGATTAAAGATTTTCTCGAACAGATGCATAGTAGGTCTGGATCTCCTTCCATTCGGCGATCATTTCGCGACGGAAGCGGAGCGGCTCGAGAATCTCGCAGCTGGACCCGAAGCTCCGAAGCCACGGCTTAATTTCCGTCGTTCCGTTGACGACGATTTCGTAGATAAACGACGCCTCGTCTTCCTCCACGATGCGCCCCCATTGCCCTTGAAGCAATACCCGGTCCTTGATGAAATCCGGTTCGGGGCCCTCAGGTTTATAGAAGCGCGCACGCACCGTCACCGGCGGGCTGGTGTCGATAAGCCAGCTGTACCGTATGCTTTCGAGCAGCTGACGGGTCTTTTCCTCGAACAACTCCTTCGCTGCGGATTCATCCTCTTCGATCTGCGTGATGCCTTCCATCCGATACATTCGAATGCCCTCCCGGCCGTAGGCCAACAAATACCAACGCCCATACTGATGATCGTAGACGATCTTCAGCGGAAGGGTCTTTTCCGTTTTGCCCTGTTTATCCTTTAGGAACAGAGGGTTGGTATTCTTGGAAGCGTAGCTTTGTTCGGATTTGGGAGAGAAGTAGACGAACTTCACTTTCCGGCGGCCGCGGATGGCATGCAGCAGCGTGAACAGATGCGCCTCATCCAAAATCCGCGAGTAATAGTGATACTTATATAGAAAGGGCTCGACGATGAGCGACTCGGATTGATTTCGAAGGAGATACTTCTTCAGTCCGTCGCGCAGCAGATACCCTTGAACGGAAGGGATCTGCGTGTTGGCCATGACATCCACGAAATCATACAGGTCGATCAATTCCTCGTCCGTCAGGTCCCGAACGAGATCGTTCCGTATCCGATAGCGATAGGGGCGGGGGCCCGGTTCCCGCTGGATGACGCCGACCTCTTCCAAATATTTGAGATCCGAGCGGACGGTCTTCTCGTCCGGCATCGGAAGGTCGGAGGACAAGCTGCCGCAGCATAGATCCAGCAGCTCCATCGCGGTCAGCGCTTGCCCGTTCATCGCCCCCAGCAGCAGCGAGATCCGTTCGCTTTCGGTTTCTTTCACGGACTTCGCGCGGAACAGGAACAACAGCATCGGATCGGAGGAGTCGTAATAGCTGTAACGCAGCGCGTCTGCCAAAGGGGTGCTTTGCTCTTCGTTCGTCTGCGGATGGACGGAGCTTGCGATTTCTTTGAGCCGGCGGATCGTCTTGTCGAAGGTATGGACGGAAATGCCCAACCGCTCCGCGAACTGCTGCCGATTGAACGCCCCGCTGGTCAACGCGAGCATGCGAAGGAATTGGATCTCCTTATCGAAGCTTTCTTTAGCCAAAGACGAACCCCCCGTTCGGGTAAAGCATGTTTCCTTATTGTAGCAGGGGAAGGGCTTTTTGACACTTTACCATAGTGAATTTGAATGGAGGTTTATTTTCCATATTTTTATGGGGTTCGACAATCTCCGAAACTTCAATCAACCCATATGTTCCGAATTCTTGTTTGATCGAGTCGGAATCGTAAAAAAACATCTTTACCCCTTCCATAATCTCGAAATAGTCTTTCCCCAGTCGTTTGCCCTTTCCGTACATCGGGGCTTCTTTGGAAATCGTCGTAAAAATCATATAACCGTTCGGCTTTAACTGATCGTAGCAATCTTTAATAAACTTCGCTCTCTCCTGATGATTCAATAAGTGGATCAGCGCATAAGAAAATATACCGTCATAAAGTTTGTTATCGAAGGGCATATCCGTTACGGAACCATGGAAAATAGGAACATCAAGCCCTTTTTGCCTTGCCAAGTCAATCGCCGTTTTTGAAATCTCGATACCCGTTACATGGATTCCGTTGTCGATAAAAATCTTTGCGTTTCTCCCGTAGCCGATACCAGGTATCAATATATCGTTAACTTTCTTTTCAAGGAAAAAATCCTTTACTAAGATGGCCGAGTCCGAAGGTTCGAATCCCCACATCATTTGATTTTCGATAAAACTTGTTTCCCAAAATTCAGTCATCGCTTTATCTCCTTTATCTTTTAATAGTCGTAATCAAGCATAGTCTAATAATTCGATACGGTATTCTCCAAATCCTTGCTGTCTCCCAAGCCCATTGCACGACCGCAAGAGGCCCTCATGCTTTCCTTCTAGCTAATGTCAGGTGAAATCGATATACTAAATTTATGTTATTTTTCGACATATCCGCTTGTAAGAGATAGGCAGGTGAGCGTCGTATAGAACCGTTATATCAACGCATCCAACAAGAGATTAAACGGCAAATTCGCGACGGCGCGCTGCGCCCGGGAGATCGCGTCCCGTCGGAGAAGGAATTGGCCGCCCAATACGGGGTCAGCCAAATTACTTCCAAGAACGCCTTGCTCGGACTGGTGGAGGAGGGTTTGCTGGTACGCTTCCAAGGCAAGGGGACCTTCGTTCGAATGTCGGAGGGGGAGGCGGAGCAGGCGACGGCGTCGGACGACGTACGGAGTACCATCGCGCTGATCTTGCCGACGATGAAGACCAAGGTGGATCAGCGTCTTCTCGACGGCATCGAACGGTACTGCTCGGAAGCGGGGTACGAGCTGCTGGTGCGCATTACAAGGGAGTCTCAGGAAGAAGAAGCGAAGGCGATCGAACGGTTCCGGGAACGAGGCGTAGACGGCTTTATCATTTTCCCGGTAGAAAATGAAAGCTATAACGATGCGATTCTTCGATTGTCGCTCGATCGGGTGCCGCTGGTCCTCATCGACCGTTTCCTGAGAGAAATAAAGACTTACAGCGTCAGCTCGGCGAACCTGGAGGGAACTTGCGCCGCGGTAACGGATCTGATCGGGAGAGGGCATCGTTCCATCGTATACTTGTCTCCGGAAATCACGAACTCCGTAACCGACGAGAGGGCGAAGGGATTCGAACAGGCGCTTGTCGACAGCGGCTTGCCGATCGATAAACAGCTTTGGTGCATGTTATCGCTGGAGACCATCGCCAAACAGCAGGCGTATGACGAAATTTTGCGCTTTCTAGAAGGAAGGCCGGAAGCGACGGCCGTATTCGCGGTGAACTCCGAGTTGGCGCGTTACGCGTATGCTGCGCTGCGCAGCTTGCGGAAGCGGGTACCGACGGACGTCGAGCTCGTCGCGTTCGACGCATACGAATTGGACGGCGTATCGGTTCTGGCGCAAAGGGAAGACGAGATGAGCCGGATGACGGTGGAATTGCTGGCCGAACAGCTGCAGGGGACCTTTCGACCGCGAAGACTCATGGTGCCTGTAGATTATCGGAAAGTATAGATGACAGATGGTATGGACTGCCTAGGGTCTCCGGACCGGGGCAGTCTTTTTTGTTGTCGCTAACAAAATATGCCTAGACTTCAAACCCAATGTAATATACTATTTAACTTATAATAATATACTAACATATATTAAGTTCCGAAGGTTGTGATCTAAGCTATGAAGTCCATGCCTCTCTACAAGAAAATTCAACTGGAAATCAAACAACTGATCGGGAGCGGCGTGTTGAGAGAGGGCGACCGGATCCCGTCCGAGAAGGAACTGGCCGACAAATATCACGTCAGTCAAATTACGAGCAAAAACGCCTTGAACGGATTGGTCGAGGAAGGACTGCTCGTCCGCGTCCAGGGCAAAGGGACGTTCGTGCTGACCCGTCCCGAATACGCCTCCGCGCTGGATCGCGTCGCCGACGCCGGAAACAAGCCGGGAACGGGCGGAACGATCGGCTTGATCGTTCCGACGATGAAGACGAAGGTGGATCAAAGCTTCGTGGACGCGATCGAGAAATACGCCTCCGCGGCGGGGTTCGATCTCATGCTGCGCATTACCCGAGAATCGCAGGAAGAGGAAACGAAGATTATCGATTCCTTTCTGAAGCATGGGGTAGAAGGAATCATTATTTTTCCGGTGGAGAACGAAAACTACAACGATTCGATTCTGAGATTATCGTTGGAACGATTCCCGTTGGTGCTTATCGATCGCTTTCTTAAAGAAATAAAGACCTACAGCGTAAGCTCCGACAATATCGCCGGAACGTGCGAGGCCGTCGAATATTTGATGGATAAAGGACATACCTCGATCGCCTTCATCTCGCCGGAAATTACGAACACGGTGACCGACGAACGCGCGCAAGGTTTTGAAAGGGCTTACCTCCATCGGCGGATTTCCATCGACAAGAGCTTATGGTGTCTGCTCCCGCTCGACGTGATCTCCGGCGGACGCGCGTACGAAGCGGTAAAGGAGTTTCTGCAAGGGCACCCGGAAGTGACGGCCGCGATTACCGTGAATACGGAGCTTTGCCGGTATGTGTACGGGGCCGCGACAACCGTCGGGAAGCCGATCCCGGAAGGGATGGAGCTGATTACGTTCGACCCGCCGGGCATTCCGGACGTCTCGTATATTCGCCAGAACGAAGAAGAGATGTGCCGAATCACGATGGAGCTGTTGCTGGAGCAAATTCGAGGGAAGCTCGAACCGCAAAGAGTCGTCGTTCCCGTGAAGTTGGTGCAATCCAATGCCGGGGCGATAAATTTATACTAAATAAGGTATATAAACATATATCAATATCTAATATAATTGGTTTCGTAAAGCGCTTACAGAGTGGAAGACGGGTCGTCAATCGAATGAGAAGGAAGGGAAGCAGATGAATAACAATTTGAAATGGTTATCGCTAGTCCTTATGAGTTCTATGTTGGTTTTGTCCGCTTGCTCGGGCGGAAGCGGCAGCGCGGGCGGAAGCGCCGAACCGACTCCGTCGAACGAACCGAGCGGCGGCGGGGAGACTGCGGAACAACCGAAGAAAGAACCGGTCACGATCGAATTCATGGGTCACGGCAATCCGAACGAAAAGAAAATTTTCGAGCAGCTGATCGCTTCCTTCGAGAAGAAATACACGCATGTCAAAGTGAAGTATACTTCCGTCCCCCCTGGCGAATACGGGCAGAAGCTCACGACGCTCGTCAGCTCCGGGAAAGCGCCGGACGTATTCTACGTCGGCGGTTCGGAGTTTTACCGATTCGCGGAATCCGGCATTCTCATGAACCTGCAAGCGCAGCTCGACCAGACCGATCTGTTCAATCCGGACAATGTGTGGAAGCAGGCGCTGGATCGTTATCGCTACGACGGTTCGACGGTCGGAACGGGCGATATTTACGGGCTTCCGAAGGACGTGGGTCCATGGGCGTTCGTCTACAACAAGGACCTCTTCGACAAAGCCGGCATCGCGCCTCCCCCGGCCCGAGCGGGCGAGTGGACGTGGGACGACATGTTGGAAGCGGCGAAGGCGATTACCGCGGACAATAACGGCGACGGAAAAACGGATGTGTTCGGCGTCGGGGCATACAACCTGGAATCCGCGGTATGGGGCAACGGGGGCGACTTCCTCGACTCGACGACGGGCACCGTCACGATCGACAAGCCGGAGTTTTACGAAGCGATGCAGTTTGCGGCGGACTTGAATCTTGTGCATAAGGTAAGTCCGAATCAAGAAGCCGAGCAAGCGATGAATGCGTATACGCGCTTCGTGAACGGTCAAATGGGCATGTTCGCCATGGGGCCTTGGGATCAACCGGCGTTCTGGGATCTTCCCTTCGGATGGGATATCGCCGCCTGGCCTGCAAGTCCGAACACGGGAAAGACGGCGACGTGGCTCGGGTCCATGGGCTTCGCCGTGTCGGCGAAGACGAAGCACGTCGAAGAAGCTTTCAACCTGGCGGCGTTCCTGTCGCTCGACGAGGAAGGCCAACGGCAAAATTATCAGCTCGGGCAGGCCGTGCCGAACTTGATCGATATGGCGAACGGCGAGTTCTTGGCTTACGAGAAAGCGCCCGCCAATCGCCAAGTGTTCCTCGACATTATCCAAGATTACGGAAGGACGGATCTTCCCGCTCGGTCCAAGGATAATCAGTGGCTCGATACGTTCTGGCAGGAAGCCAGCAAGGTGTGGAACGGCGAGATGTCCGCGAAGGATTGGACGGCGATGATGCAGCCGAAGCTTCAAGAGCTCTACGATAAGGGAAACAAATAAGACACGCGATTGCTCTCGAGATGGCCGGCGGTCCCGCGTACCGCCGGTTCTCTTCCTTTTCCCCCAGTCGAACTACGGAAGTAAGGTGGGCTCCCTATGAAAAATAAGCTACCCGGATATCGAAAAAAAGAGCTTTGGTGGATTTACTCGTTCGTGCTGCCTCCGGTGTTGGGGTTTCTGATCTTCGGACTTGCGCCGATCCTGTACTCGATCTATATGAGTTTCCATCATTGGGATATGCTTTCTCCTCCGGAATGGATCGGCTTGGCCAACTACGTCGACCTGCTGAAGGACGAGAAATTTTATAAGTCGATTTTCAATACGTTCTACTTGCTGCTCGGCATTCCGATCGGCATGGTCGTCTCGCTCCTTCTTGCCATTCTTATGAACCGCAAGCTTAAGGGAATTTCCGTCATGCGAACGATTTATTATTTGCCGGTCATCTCGCCGATCATCGCGGTGTCCTTGCTCTGGCAGTGGATTCTGAACAAGGACTACGGGTTGCTCAACAACTTCCTCTGGCAGCTGTTCGGCATCGAAGGTCCGAATTGGCTGGGCGAAGCCGATTGGGTGAAGCCTTCCCTCATTCTTATCGGTCTCTGGGGAGGCGTCGGGGGGACGATGGTGCTGTATCTCGCGGGACTCCAATCGATCTCGTCCACTTATTACGAAGCTGCGGAGATCGACGGGGCGGGCGGTTGGCAGAAGCTGAAAACCATTACGATTCCTCTGCTGACGCCGATTCATTTCTTCGTCGTCGTGATGGGCGTGATCGGCACGTTCCAATCGTTCAGCCAAATTTATGTATTGGCCGTCGACGGAGGTCCGGAATACAGCGGGGCGACGATCGTGTACTACATTTTCCAAAACGCCTTCGCTTACTTCAATATGGGCTACGCCAGCGCCGGAGCTTGGGTGCTCGGACTCATCATCTTTCTGATCACCCTGGTTCAATTCAAGCTCTCCGACCGATGGGTGTATCAAGAATAGGGGGTACACGGAATGCAATACAAAAAAACGGCTGACGCCTGGGCGATGTTCCTTCTGCTCCTAGGCTCCGTCTTCATGATCGCTCCTTTCATCTGGACCCTCTCGACGTCGCTGAAGCATCAGCAACATATATTCGACTTGCCGCCGAAGTGGATTCCGAGCCCGGCTACCTTCGGCAACTTCCAAGCCGTCTGGGAAGAGTCGCCGTTGTTGTTCGGCTTTCTGAACAGCATGACGATCGTAGTCGTCGTGTTGACGGTGGGGCTGTTCGTCTCGGCCATGTCGTCTTACGCGTTCGGCAAATTCGAGTTCCCCTATAAGGGCGTTCTGTTTATGGGCCTCCTCGGAACGATGATGATTCCGTACTCGGTCGTCATGATTCCGCAATACATCGGATTTTCGGCGCTGCAATGGGTCGACACGCTGCTGCCGCTCATCGTGCCCGGCTTGTTCGGCAACATCGTCGTCATCTTTTTCTTGAAGCAATATTTAGCGGGAGCGCTGCCGAACGACTTGATCGAAGCGGCGAAAATCGACGGCAGCGGATTTTTCCGGATTTTCTGGACGATCGCGCTTCCGATCATGAAGCCGGCCCTTGCGGCGCAGGCGGCGTTAGGCTTCATGGGCATCTGGAACGACTTCCTCGGACCGCTCATTTATTTGCATACGCCGGAAAAGCAGACGATTCAGGTGTTGATCGCTTCCATGCAATCCATGTATATCTCGGGATCGAACTACCCGATGATTATGGCCGCCGCGGTGATCGCCATGCTGCCGGTCATTCTCGTGTTCTTCTTCTGCCAACGTTACTTCGTCGAGTCGCTCGCCATTAGCGGCATTAAGGGCTAATTCTCATGGCGGGGGCGTTGAGATCCGCGAGAGCCGTATTGGCGGGGTGTCTTGCGTTCGCGGCCGTCGCCGCGACGGGCTGCGATGATTCCAGTACACCGGAGGCGATCGATATGAAGAAGTTCGAGGAGCGATCCTATGCGAATCCGTTCCCATCCCTCGAGGAGGAGTGGCCGGATTACGGGAACGGAGATCCGTTCGTCATGCGTCACGACGGACGTTATTACTTGTACGTCAGCACGAAAGATTTCCGAGTCGGCATTAAAGCGTGGGTTTCCGACGATCTCGTGAATTGGACGTACGCGGGATTGGTTACGGAGGATCCCGTCTCGACGGGCGCTTACGCGCCGGAGGTCATCTATTGGAACGGGTATTTCTATTTATACACCTCTCCCGCCGGGAAAGGGCATTACGTCTTCCGAAGCGAATCGCCGATCGGGCCGTTCGAGAGAATTACGGAAAATGTAGGGATGAGCATCGACGGGTCCGTATTCGTCGACGACGACGGCACGATGCTGTTCACGCATGCCGGCCGGGAAGGGATCGTCGGGGTTCCGATGACGTCGCCCTCGACGTTCGATTACGGGAAGCCGATCCTCGGCGCCTTCCTCGGGCACTGGACCGAAGGCTCGATGATTATCAAGCGAGACGGACGTTATTATATGACGTTGACCGGAAATCACGTGTTTAGCGAAGGATACCGCGTTAACTACGCCGTGTCCGAGGATTCGCCGTTAGGGCCGTACCGCGTGCCGGATAACAACCCGATCCTCATCAGCACGCAGCCGGATTTCAACGGCCTCGGTCACAGCTCTACCGTGATGGGACCGGATTTAGATTCTTACTACATCGTGTATCACAACTTGGTCGGACGTTCGGCCGAAGGCCCGCCCGTACGGCAGATGAACATCGATCGGCTGGCGTTCAACGGCGCGAAGATGTCGGCGCTCGGTCCCACGAGCTTCCGCCAACCGGCGCCGAAGCGGGCGGATTTCGAAGATCGGTTGGATGCCGGGATCGACGATCGGCGTTGGACGGAGGAGCGAGTCGGCGACGGCGGGCGGATCGTCAGCCAGGCGCAAACCGGGCCTGTGTTTACGGCCGAATACAACTTCCGACTCGACCATGCGGCATCGCCGGAAACTCGGATCGGCGCGATATTCGGTTATACGGATCAAGATCATTACAGCGAAGCCGTCATTCAACCGGAGAAGGGAACGATCTCTCTCGTTCGGACGGAAGGCGGGGCGACGACGGTCGTACAGGAGCGGCCGATCCCGGACGGTTATGATTTCACGAAGCTTCATTCAATTCGAGTGGAGCGAACGGACGAGCTTGTAAGGGTGTATCTCGATTCGATGTTGAAGCTGGAGTCGGGCGCATCGGAGATCGGCGCGGGAAGCATCGGGTATCGATACGAGAAGGCGCGGCCGACGTTCTCTTATACGGCGTTCGCCGACGATGCCGGCGGGACGAGCGATTATGAAACGGCGAAGCCGATTCCCGGCTCGATCGAGGCCGTCCATTACTTGAAGGGCGAGGGGCGCGGGTACCGCCGTTCCGAAGCGGCTGCGGCGTCCGATCGGCGGAAGGGGGACGGGATCGCGATCCGAGAGACGGAGGACGGGAGCTATTCGGCCGCTTTATCCGGCGAAGGGGATTGGCTCCGGTATGCCGTCAACGTGTCCAAGAGCGGGATCTACGGCGTGGATTTCCTGATGAAGAAGGTTGAGGCGTCCGCGGAGATCGAACTTCTGGTCGATGACGAACGGGTCGGTTCGTACGGCCTCCCGTCCTTCCCGTCTTCCGAGGACGATGCATCGGATTGGGTTCGCACGCGGGTAGGGAAGGTCGAGCTCGCGGAAGGCTACCACACGTTCGCCGTCAAATTAACGGAAGGGACTGCAGAGTGGCGAACGATCGAATTTTCGCCGTCCGTCTCCGGAGCGTTCGAGGAGCGCAACGTATTGGAACGGTCCGATTCGGAAGCCGTCCACGGTTCGTGGGAGCTTGTAGACGGCGCCTACCGCAGCGTAGGAACCGAGGACGCCAAGATGTACGGCGGGAGCGAGCTGTGGGACGATTACGCCGTAGAGACGGACATTACGATCGACTCGGAAGAATTCGGTCAAGCCGGCGTGTTGGTCCGCGTCACGAACGAGTCGCATTTCCCCGACCAAGTGACCGATGCTCTAATGGGGTATTATGTCGCCGTGAACGATCGGGAGATCGAGTTGTATAAGTTGAATTACGATTCGGAGCTGCTCGTATCGGCGGACGTCGCATTGGAGCCGAATAAGACGTACCGACTCCGCGTCGAAGCGGTCGGCGGCCGAATCGAAGCGTATCTCGATCAGGGGAAGGAACCTGTCTTCTCTTACTTCGACGACCGCGCGTTCTTGCGCGGCAAAGTCGGCATCCGCTCCAGCTTCGCGGAGCATACCGCGTTGGGCGATCTTACGGTTACGTCTTTAGAGAGAAAGTAAAATACGGATGGGAGCGGTGGAGAGATGACGCATACAGAACTTTACTCGCGGGGGGAATACCCGCGGCCGCAATTCGAGCGGACCGAATGGCTGAACCTGAACGGGATGTGGCAATTCGAGTTCGACGACGAAGGAGCCGGCGAGGGAGCGGGTTGGCATACGAACCGTCCTTTCTCGAAGCGGATTCAAGTCCCCTTCTGTTATCAAAGCGAGCTTAGCGGGATCGGAGACACTGCCTTCCACGACTTGGTATGGTATCGAAGGGAATTCGATTTGCCGTCCGACTACGAGGGCCGTCGCATCCTGCTTCATTTCGGCGCGGTCGATTACGAATCGAAGGTATGGGTGAACGGGCGGCTCGTCGCCTGCCATGAGGGGGGGCATACGCCTTTCACGGCCGATATTACGGTCGCGGCGAAGCGCGGGTCGAACGAAATCGTCGTCCGGGCGAAGGATTACAGCTTGGACGTTACGCTGCCGCGGGGGAAACAATATTGGAAGGAGAAGTCCGAGGGCATCTTCTATACCCGAACGACCGGGATCTGGCAGACCGTATGGCTGGAAGCCGTGTCGCACTCGTATTTACGCAGCGTGAAGCTGACGCCGGACATCGACCGCAACGAAATCCGGATCGAAGGCTTCGTCGAAGGGTGGCGGCCCGGATTGGAGCTGGCCGCTTCGATTTCTTTCCAGGGGGAGCCCGTCGCGAGAGATCGCTGGCTGATGCATGCCGAGGAAGAAAGCCGAACGATCCGCTTGCATGACTTCAACGACCATGGTTTGGGTCGCTGGTGGTCGCCGGAAACTCCGAATCTGTACGATATCGAGTTCGAGCTCATCGATCGAGACGCAAGCGTCGATGTCGTGAACAGTTACTTCGGCATGCGGAAAATTTCCGTCGAGGACGGCGTGATTTGCCTCAATAACCGTCCTTATTATATGAAGCTCGTCCTGGACCAAGGCTACTTCCCCGGCGGCGTCTTAACGGCGCCTTCGGACGAGATGCTTCGCAGGGACGTCGAACTGACGAAGGCGATGGGATTTAACGGCGCTCGAAAGCACCAGAAGATCGAGGATCCGCGTTACTTGTATTGGTGCGATAAACTGGGACTTCTCGTTTGGGGCGAAATGGCGAACGCGTATCAATACTCGGCGACGTATGTGCGACGCATCACGAAGGAATGGCAGGAAGCGGTCGAGAGGGACTACAACCATCCTTCCATCGTCGTCTGGGTGCCGATTAACGAGAGTTGGGGCGTGCCGAACGTGCTGATCGACAAGAAGCAGCAAGAGCATGCGCTGACGATGTACCATCTGACGAAGTCGCTGGACGACACGCGCCTGGTCCTGTCCAACGACGGGTGGGAGCATGTCAAGTCGGACATCGCGACGATTCACGATTACGAATCGAGACGGGAAGTGCTGCGCGAGCGATATGCTTCCGCCGACCGCGCGATCCGGAGCATCGCGCAGAACCGGTGGATTTACGTGCCGGGCTTCCCGTACGAGGGCGAGCCGATCCATATGTCGGAATTCGGGGGCATCTCGTTTCGCAAAGGAGACGCGGCGGGGTGGGGGTACTCGTCGGCCGCCGACGAAGGAGATTTCCTCAGCCGCATCGTCGACGTCGTGCAGCCGATCATGCAGTCGAAGGCGATTCAAGGGTACTGTTACACGCAGCTAACCGACGTGGAACAGGAAATCAACGGCTTGCTTACGTTCGATCGGGAGCCGAAGCTGCCGCTCGACGTCATCAAGCAAGTGATGGAAGGACAAGCGCCCAGATTGGAAAAACCGGCGGTCCATTCTCCGGGATAAGCATAAAAGTATGGGCTGTCTTCCGCGGAGGAAGGTGGCCTTTTCCCATCGCAAACCGAAGGAGGGAAATAAAATGACGCATCATTTCCTCGAACGACCGCCTCACCCCGAAACGGAATGGGCCGCCTGCACAGGCTTCTCGGCATCGGCAACCGTCGTACGGCCTATATTACATACGCCATTGAAGGATGCCAGTATTTGCGCGGGCCCGGACCGAACGTATGCTTTGACCGGAACGACGGACGGCCGGAGCATTCGGATTTGGACGTCCTCGGACTTGCAAACCTGGACGGGGCCCGTCACGGTATGGAGCTTGGAGCGAGAGGGGACCCGGCAGCAGGAAAACGACGGCCCTTGCGGCATCTGCGCTCCGAGAATCCATTATGCGAGGGGAACGTACTGGATTGCCTACGGAGTACAACAAGGCGGCACCGGGTTGCTTCGGAGCTCGTCCGGAGACGTCCGGGGCCCATATCAAGATATGGGGAGAATGACCGCCGACGGACGAGATGCCTCTCTCTTCGAGGACGATGACGGCACGGTCTATTGGGTGTACGGCAACGGCAGGATCGCCCGAATGAACGAGGAGATGACGGGACTGCTGGAACAACCCCGGAGGGTGGAAGTGCAGCCTTGGCGCACGGCCGGACGGGTAGACCGGCCCGCGTACACCGGGAATCATCAGGCAGGGGCATACGGGGCGTTCATCTGCAAGAGGGACGGCTATTACTTCCTGTTTTGCGCGGAACCGTTCGAGCGGCTAGGAAGCGACGCGGTGGATACGTTCGCGGCGGTCAGCCGATCCGTCTACGGGCCATATAGTCGAAGATATTTGGCGCTGCCTCATGGCGGCCAAGCGTCTTTATTTACCGGACCGGACGGACGGCTGTATGCTTCCTTCTCCGGCTGCGGCAGCTATTCGCCGGTCGAGCATTACCCCGCCGTCGTGCCGATGTCCCTGGCAGGACCGGGATTTATAAGGCCGGACGAGAACGTCGTGCTTGAGAAGGGAGCCGTCGGAAGTCTTGCGCCCGCCGCGGATTTTCCGATTCGAGACCCTCATATTTGCTTAGGTCCGGACGGCGTCTATTATTTGACGGGCACCTCCGACCGACCCCACCGAGATTTCTGGAACGGGAACAACCAGCTTCACTTATGGAGCTCGAAGGATCTTACGGCATGGAGCCATGTGGGGAAAGTATGGGATCTCGCGGAAAACGGGACGTGGGAGAACAACATTTATGAAAATCCATGTCTTTGGGCGCCGGAGACGATTTATTTGTACGGAACCTTCTGGATTACGTATTCGCTGAAGGGCGGAGGCACCGGGCTGATTAAAAGCGTATCCGGAAAGCCGGAGGGACCTTATATTGACATGGGGCGGATGACGAATACGGATATCGACTCCAGTCTGTTCCGGGATGAACACGGTCAGGTGTACTTCGTATGGCAGGACGGGAAGATCGCTCGCATGAAGGAAAATATGACGGGCTTCGCGGAAGAACCCCGCAAGCTGTTGTGCGAAGACGGTCAGCGCGTCGGGTACGAGGGGGCGTTCCTCGTCAAATATCGGAACAAGTACATTCTCGGGGCGGCGGAATGGAACGGCGACGAACGGGTGGACGGCACGTACGATTTACTGTACGCCGTATCCGATCAGGTGTACGGACCTTACTCCCCGAGGCGGCTTGCGGTGCCTCACGGAGGACACGGTACGATGTTCGTCGATCGCGAAGGCAGACTCCGGTCGACCTTGTTCGGGAACGACCGCACCGCTCCGTTCCGGACGCGCGTCGGCATCGTCGCGCTCAAAGTCGAAGAAGACGAACATGGATTGCTCATCGAGCCCGAGGAAATATGATCTTCCTCTCGTTCAAGAAGCTGATTTCCCCCCGGGTAAGCATCCAAGGGAAAATTTTCGTTGCGTTTCCCTTGGTTACGATGCTTGGCATTGTTGCCGACGCATAGATCATACCGCCGCTTTTCAAGCCGATCTTGGCGGTGATGGTGTTGTTTTACGCCGTCGGCCATTGGAACTCCTTAATACTTTGCGGAGTCGGACGCGGCGCGGCTGCGGGAAATAACGGCGGACCACAATGAAACTTTCAACAGCGTAGACTGTCCGGATCCGTCGTCGGCGCAACGCATCCGGTTCCGTTTTCCAACGGGTAGTGACCTGTCGTCTGACCGATATGATTTGTTGAACCGAGGAGCTGATCTGACATGAAAAGATGGCTGACGGGACTCGTTGCCGCCGTCCTGACTGTATCTTTCCCCGCATCGAGTTTAGCGTATAGCAATCCCCAACCGGTGACCGACTCGTGGCATTGGGATCATGGGGGCTTTTATGGCGAAGGCGACCCTTACATCCTGAAGTTTAACGGCGTCTATTATTTATACACCAGCACGGTGGACGATAAGCCCGGCGTGAAGGTATGGTCTTCGGGGGATTTGGTGCACTGGGAATACCGCGGACTGTGCGCGGAGGAGCCGGTGACGAAGGGGGCTTACGCTCCTGAAGTGGTGTACTGGAACGGGGATTTTTACATGTATACGGCGCTGCTCAGAGACGATCCCGGCACGACGCAGCGCGGACACCGGGTGTTGAAGAGCTCCAGTCCGATCGGTCCGTTCACGGCGCAGACGGGGAATACGGTCGACGGGATCGACGGGCACGTCTTCATCGACGACGACGGAAAATGGTATTTCTATAGTACGGGAAGCGGAAATATCAACGTTCGGCCGATGAGCGATCCTTATACGTTCGGGGAGCCCTCGAATACCGGCGCCGCGATGAGGGGATGGACCGAAGGTCCGACGGTCATCAAGCGGAATGGAAAATATTACATGACGTACACCGGAAACCATATTTGGAACGATGCCTATCGGGTGGATTATGCGACGAGCTCGAATCCGGTCTCGGGCTTCGAGCCGGCAGCCTCCCAGAACCCGATTCTTCTCGACTCGGAGGGAGAGCATGTCGGACTTGGACACAACTCCATCGTTCGCGGTCCCGACCTGGATTCCGATTATATCGTATACCACAGCCATGCCAATCCCGGGCGGCATCTGAACCTGGATCGAATCGTATGGAACGGAGATAAAATGCTCGTTCTCGGCCCCACGACGACCGAACAGCCCGATCCGGCCATGCCGGATTTCAGCGACAGGTTTCAAAGAGGCGCAATAGGCGACCAATGGAACGCCGTCGGCGGAGGAACTTGGGGAATACGGAACGGCGAGACATTGTATCAAGAAGCGACCGGAGAGCCGGAGCAAGCTCGCATGCTGCTTTCGAAGAAGGCGACCGGCGACCAGTTCACCGCGGAGTTCAACATGAAGCAGGTTTCTCAGGGAGACAGCGAAAGCCCGTTGATGGGCGCCGTATTTTCCTATAGGAACGAGAATCATTACGGGATTGCCGTATTGAACCGTAATCGCAACCGTCTGGAGACGTTCTTCCGGGTGGACGGCGAAGATGCGGAACGGGTCGTTACCCCGCTTCCGGAAGGTTACGATTATACGAAGTGGCATCAGATCCGGATCGAGAAGGAGGGTGCCGAATATCGAATCTACGTAGACAATATGCTCAAACAAACCCGCACGATCGAAGGGCTGGGCCAAGGCAGTATCGGTTACGCGACGACGGATGCGCATGCGGATTTCGGCTTCGTGGCGTTCAGCGATAAAGTCGGAGGGAACAGCGTTCATACCGCATCCATGCCGATTCCCGGCAAAATCCAAGCCGTCCATTATCATATGGGAGGGAACGGCGATTCGGATCGCGTTTCGAACCGAGTTCGAACGGCCGAAGCCGCGGACGGGAGCGATTACCTCACGTCGTTCCGGAAGGGGAATTTGCCGTATCGCATCAACGTTTCCGAAGCGGGTACTTACGATGTGATGATCCGGTATGCGGCGGATGCCGATGCTCGCGTAAAGCTCGAGCTTGACGAGTCGACCGCACTGACGGACGAAGTACGACTCCCTTCCACCGGCGGCGCCGAGAAGTGGAGCAATGCGCTGATTCGGAACGTCGAGCTTCCGCAAGGATTGCATACGCTCAAGGTCGTACCGGTCGGAGACGCGTCGTTCGAATTTTCTTCCATGACCTTCAACCGAACGGTTCCGACGACGCCGATCTTCGACGATTTCAACGACGGCGACGATCAGGGTTGGAGGAAATTCGAACAGGGCTGGAGGGTCAATACCGGCGAAGAACCCGCGTTCGACGCATATAAGCCGGTGCCGGGAATCGTCGAAGCGCCTTTCTACAACACGGGCGGCGAAGGCGTCGGTTACCATGATACGACTCCTGAAAATATAGGGGGGGCTTATCGAGGCGACTCCGTCGACATTCGAACGAACACCAATTACAACGGTTTGAACGTGGGCTGGAATCGTGCCGGGGAATGGCTCAAATACAATGTGGAAGTGAAGCGGGCAGGAACGTACAGAGTCGAGGTGACGGCGGCGACCACGTTCGCGGACAATGAGGCGCGACTCTGGTTGAACGATACGACGGATTTGACCGGCGCGATCGACATCAAGGCGACCGGGGATTGGAACGCGTGGAAGACGACGCTGTCCCCAAGCTTCTATTTACCGGAAGGCCGACATACGATCACCTTCGAAACGGTGAAGGGCGAGTACGATTTTGCAAGGCTCAAATTCGTCTCGTACGACGTACCGGCATCGATCCCTGGCATTGTAGAAGCGGTCCATTATCGAACGGGCGGCGAGGGGATCGGTTATCATGACAATACTCCGGCGAATATCGGCGGGCAGTACCGCGACGACGGCGTCGACATTCGCGTTCATCCTCAGGGAGGCTGGAACGTCGGCTGGAACCAGACCGGCGAGTGGTTGAAGTATAACGTTGCCGTCGCCGAGCCGGCGGTCTACGACGTCAGCGCTAGAATCGCAACGGCGCTCGCCGGCGGGAAAATCCGGTTATGGTTGAACGACGCGGTCGATCTGACCGGCGTGGTCGACGTTCCCAATACCGGAGGTTGGAATGCATGGACGAACGTCAACCTGGGAGATATCGCGCTGCCGGAAGGCGATCATACCCTTACTGTCGAAATCGTACAGGGCGAATATGATTTTGCCGGCCTCTCCTTCCGAACGTCGGACGATCCGATCCGACTTCCCGGAACCGTTCTCGCCGTAGATTATATGAACGGCGGGGAAGGGGTCGGATATCACGACAATACTCCGGGAAATATCCGCGGTCTGTACCGGACCGACGATGTCGACATTCGGCTGCTCCCGGAAGGCTTCACGACGGGGTGGAACCAAACCGGCGAATGGTTGAAGTACGACGTTAGCGTCACGGAGACCACCTACAAACTCGATTTGAGATTCGCTACGGCCATGAACGGCAGCCAGGTTCGGTTCTGGCTCGACGATACGACCGACCTAACGGGCATCATCGACATTCCGAACACGGGCAATTTCCATGAGTGGATGACGATGACGAAAGAAGGCGTCGTCCTTCCCGCAGGCCGGCACACCATCAAAGCGGAGATCGTTAAAGGCGAATTCGACTTTTACAGCTTCCGTTTCCATAACGACCCGGACGTCCCGAAACAAGGCGAGTTTCTATCCCAGCCGAATGGGTATCCGAAAGCGGTGATCGGCGACGACAGATGGTCGGATTATATCGTGGAGACGGATATTCGGTTGGGGCGAAATACGCGAGGAGGAGGTAACGCGGGGATTCTCTTCCGCGTCAACAACCCGGCCGACGGAACGGAATACGGACAGAACCGAGACGATTTCTTGCAGGGATATATGGCCTACTTGACCGCAGACGGCGTGCAATTGGGCAAATTCAACTACGGCTTCCAACACTTGGCCGGAAAGCCGCTGTCGGGAACGGTCGGGACATGGCAGCATCTGAAGGTAGTCGCGCAAGGAAATCGAATCCAGGTGTACGTCGGGGATATGGACACGCCGCTGATCGACTACACCGATCACAGCGAGACGGCTTTCACGCACGGGAAGGCAGGGGTCCGAAGCTTTAACAGCGAAAGCGCGATCGACAATTTCCAAGTCGCGCCGATTCCGGCGGCCGAGGGGAGCTGATTTTCCCTCGAATCCGGAAAACGGAGCGCATGAGAGGGGCCGTCCCTCAGTCGTCCTAGACGACTGAGGGACGGCCTTCTTTCCATGGCGTATGGTTCGCGAGGACCCGGTCAATCGGCCAGCAAGGATCGTCCCGCAAGCTCTCCGAGCCGGAAAGCGTTCATTAGCGCTCTTTCCTCCTGAGCGGGATCGAACGGCATTCCTTCCAGCCAATAGCCCGCCATCGCGAATCCCTGCAACCTCAAGGGATCGCCTAGCATATTGCGTCGGATGTCGTACGGACGGCCTTCCGCATCTTCCACCTGACCCGCCGCCCGGGCGTCAACGGAACCGGTCCGGTAACGCAGGCAGGGGGTCTGCCATACATCGTCGCCGACGTACGTGAACGCGCTGCCGCTCAGCGAGGGGAACAAGCGCTTGAGTTCCGGAACGACGGACGGAAGACGAAGCATCCACTCCGATCGGGATACGAATTTGTCCACGCACAGAGAGATGCGCCGCTCTCCGGGCCAGTAGGTCGCCCTGCAAGACGCCCTGATGACGCCGAGCCCGTCCGCCGTCCAGCTTCGTTCCGTTTCGCAATCTCCTTCCGATCCGTTGAAGAGGACATGCAGCACCGTCCTTGCGTCCGGATTCGGGATCCCCTCGAACCGGCTTCGGGCGAGTTTGCCGTGGCCGGTCGCATCGACGACCTTCGTCGTCCGGATCGATCGATACCCGGTTTTCGTCGCGAGGACGGCCCCTGTTATGCGCCCGTCTTCCGCGCAAACCTTCGAAGGCCACACCTGAAACAGGACGTCCGCGCCGACCTGTTCCATCATGCTGTCGAATGCGACCGCCGCCGCGGCCGGATCCATCTCGCCGTCGAACCAGCCTCCGCGAAGCGTAAGGTACCGGAAAAATTCCCGAACCGCGGAGGAAGCTTCCGAATATCGGGGCAAGTCGGCGAATTGGTTGCGGCCTCGCACGATTTCCCGCCCCAGCGTTCCCGTCGTTTCGCAGAGGAGGACGCGCAAGCCTTCTCGGGCCAAGACATACGCTGCCGCCGTACCGCCGATGCCGCCGCCGAACACCACGGCGTCGTAAGCGTCCGCCGAATCGTTCGCGCCAATGTCCAGAGGTTGGTTGCCCACGGTTATCCACCCCTTTTCGCTCGCTTCAACCGTTCCAGCAGGATGCCGGCGGCCGTGCGGACGTACCCGCGCTCGTCCCGCGCGTATCGCTCCAACAGACCGCGGCCGTCGCCCCCGGCCACTTCAAGCAAATAGGCGGCCGTCGCGTCGAGGCTCCACTTGATCGATCGGGTATCCGCGGCGGCCGGAATCGATACGCCCGATCCGTGCAGCGCGTAATCGTCGCCCAGCTCGGCATCGGCAAGAACGGCTTGCGCGGCTGCGCGCGCGCCCGCCTTCCGCGCGTCCGCGAGCCGGCCGGATACGGCGATCAGATAGTGGAGGTACAAGAGGAGCGTCGTGCACTTGCGTTCGCACCGGATTCGTGCCAGCACATCGTCGAACACGCAGTCGCTCCCCATGCGGCGAAGCAATACTAGGGCCGATTGCCAGCGTTCCATCGTTCGGTCGAGTTCGTTCGGCTTGTCGGCTTCTCCGTTCCGGAACGAAGAAGCCAGATAGGGAACGCTTTCCTCGCGCTTCAATAAACCGAGCGCGAACGCGATCCCGCGAAGCCGGCCGCCTTCCGCGTCCCGCATCGCTTCCAGCAGCGGGGCCGCGGAAGCTTCGCCGAACTGCCATAACCACCACAATGCGGCAGGTTCCTCGTCGGTGCCTAGATACCGAATGATTTCGCGGATATCCTCCGGCGACGCGCCGTTTCGGACGACCCGCTGCCGATCCTCCGGCGTCCCCCCGGAGAAGGTAAGCCAGGGCGCGCTTTCCCTCGTTAGATCCGACTCGCGCAGCACTCCCCTTGCCGTAAGCGTGCGCTGCAGCGCCTTCACGTCGAGCCGCCGGGGAAGCGCGTTCGTCCGGACGCACATCGCCGCGGCGACGCCGCTGACCTCGCCCAGCTTCTGCATATCCCGCTGCATGCGAAATAAATTACCGCAATCATGGTCCTGGGACAACGCGCGGCATCCGATCAGCAGTCCTTCGATCCCGAGAGGAATGAGACAGCGGTACGGAACGTCCCCGCCGAACAAAAACTTCCATTGGCCGAGCACGCCGATCCAGATTTGCGCAAGATCGCTTTCGTTGGCGTAGTCGTAAGCGTGATTTTCGAGGTGGGCGAAACAACGCATGACCACGTCGTCGAATCGTCGATCCAGCAGCAGATCGTCCTGACGAAGCACGTAATCGCCGACGATTCTGCGGCCTTCCCGCACGCCCAGTTGAGGGCCGGCGACGAAATAATGCGCGGTCTCCGGCGTTGCGCCCGCCCTCCAGACGACGCGGCGCCCGACCCGGTATGCCCGCGATACGTCGACGGGGTCCGTTACGTCCAGCCAGCCGACATCGTAGTTGATGTTCCGCACTACGTTGTTCTCGTCCACGAAGCGGGGAATCAACGAATACGCGTGCTGGCACCCGTCCCATTCCCGCCCCAGCGTGTAGGACGCCCCCGCCAAATCGGCGGCGTCGCCGTCGCCGGTCGCATCGACGGTCACGCGCGCTTCGATGCGAATCGCGTCCCGTTCGCTCTCCACGACTGCGCCCTTGACCGTACGGCCTTCCATGATCATCTCGGCGACCGTCGCTTCATAGACGACATGGATGCCGAGCCGTTCGATCAGCCGGCCTATGGCCGCGGATTTCGCTTCCGGAAGCAGTCCGGACGCTTTGCTTTCCCAATGTTTTTGCAGAGAACGCGTCGATTGGTCCAGACGATTCTGGATGCCGCCCGTCAAACCGTAATAATAGTTCTGGATGCCCGCCCGTACGCCGACGCCGCCCAGCGCGCTGTCCCGCTCGACCAAGACGACGTCGGCTCCTTCTTCCGCGGCCGCAATGGCGGCCATTACGCCGGCGGTACCTCCGCCCAACACCAACACATCGGTTCGCAATCGTTCGTTCAAGCGGCGTCTCCTCGCCTCGTACCTGGAATAATTTCTCGTTCGCCCGGGGAACTTGCCCTCATTATACTTGCCGCCTTAGAGGAAACAATGTTCATCCGTCGCGTCCGTTTGTCGGTTTGTCAGGTGTCGACGGCATGCTCTTTACGCCATTTGCCCGGGGAAACGCCGAAATAGCGTGTGAACGCATGCGTGAACGCGTAAGGATCCGAATATCCCAAGGAGTGAGAAATGACGCTGACCGTATACGACGTGTTTCGCAGCAGGTCGAGCGACTTTGCCATTTTCAAATTTTCGAGGTATTTTTTGGGGGACATCCCGACGTGCTCGGTAAATATTTTCGAAAAGTAAGCCCGGTGCAGCGTTGCGCTCGCGGCCGCGTCCTTGACGGTGATTCCCTCGGCATAGTGGGCGTCCATAAACTTGAGGCTGCCTGCGATCCGCTGCGGAATCGGTTTGTTCGCAGGCCGCGAATCGTCGGGCATCATGTGGCTGAAGATGCCGTATAAGGACGATTGGAGCCGGAGTCGGCCCTTCGGCCCGTCGGAGGCGGGATGGAATAGGTTTTTAATCGTAAGCAGAAGTTCTTTGGTCGCAACCTGCTTCAAATAGGAGGTCGACTCCCGAAAGCCGATTCGGGTCAGCATCGCCTCGGAGAGCGGCCCGTGGAACGAAATCCAGTACATGGATAACGGCTTTTCGCTAGGCACATACCGGTACTGGTACACCACCCCCGGAAACATGCAGAAGGAGTCCCCGGGGAATAACACGATGCGGTTCGTTCCGTAGTTTACCTCTACCTTGCCTTCGATGACGAAATGGATGCTGCAATGCTCCAATGCGCGCGGTTTGGTCGAATAATTCGGTTTAGCGATGTTGCGGCCGACGCCGATCGGCCAAATTCCGAAATCTCGTGCGAAATCGTCGGGGGTAAAATACCGGGTTTCGATAAACTCGAGAGCAGACTCTTGCACGAGGATCCCTCCGCGCTCATGAGTATTGGGAACGCACTCCTTAATTTAAAGATGGTATGCGCGAAAATCGATAGGACTTCCGTTCAACGCAGGCAGGTTCGATGTTCGTCCATCCGTCTTCAGCGACAGAAGGTCGCCGGAGAGCGAACGGTATTCGATACCGCAGAGGCCGTCCGGCAAGGGATTCCAAAGCGGCGCTCGCTCCTCTAAGATCGATCCGAACGCGTCCAAATCGGAGATCCCCATCCGATTCGCTTCCCTGTCGTCGAGAGCCTCGACGACAACGCCGGCAGGCAAGCCCCAATGCGTTACTTCGTAACGATCGGACGCTTCCGTCAGTCGATACCCGGAAGAAGACAAGAACACGGCAAAATACACGCCTTGCGCATATCCGTACAAAGCAGTAGGCCGTTGAATCCATTGTCCTTTCGGAAGCACGCCATGAAGGACATTGCGTTGTTCGATTTCGGCTTCGCCGGCATAATAAGCGACGACGGCGCTTCGGTGAAAGAGCATGCCCCCGCTATCGTGTTGGTGACGCGGGTCGCCGGGTTGATAACCTTCGCCCGGTCGAAAGAAATATAAACGATTGACGGACGGGCCGTCGGTTAGAGGCAGCGTCGCTTCCCATCGATGCTGTTCGTTATCGAACTCCTTGACGCGCTCCCACATGCCGCCGACGGCATAACGTTCTGTAATATATGCGTAATTGTGGAGCACCTCCGCCCCCTGCGGCTCGATCGGATAGACGGCGCGCCGCACTTCCCTCGGTTCCGCCCTTTGGACGGCCTTCCGCACTACGTACTCCGGGGCCTCATAATAGAGCAATCCCGCATATTCGACGCGAGGCAACGAGGGCGGGAGAGGAAAGTCGCCGAACTGGACATAGTCGAAGCCGACATTGCCGTCTCTCGGAAGGTCGTGCGCCAAGCCGCGGGAATGCGCGCCGACCCATGCGCCCGGCAAATAATACGAAGCTCTAATGTCCCACAATCCATCGAGGATCCGTCGCAGCGGCTCGATCAGCGCTTCCTCCGTCGCGCACTCCAGCGCGCACGTGAACGCTTGAACCCAGTGCCAAAACCACGGCAAAGCGCCGTATTCGGGCATCCCTTGCTCGGACAGCCGCTTCAGCGTGAGGCGCAGACTTTCTTTCCCTTCCTGCAGCAGAGCCTCGTCCTGAAAATGAGTCCCGTATATCAGCTTGGCAGCCGTATATTTGGCTTCGTGATGATGGTAGCGGCGTAATGGAACTCGGTAATACCCGCTGCGGTACAGATGTAGACTCGCATCTTCGAAAGCCGCTTTCAAGCCCTCGGACATCCGAGAGGAGTATTTCCGGTAAAACCATACCGCAAGAATCCCCATAAGCTCCGCCGGGAGTACGTTCGGCTTCGCCGCCTTCGGGTCGGGATGCAAACCGAGCGGCCAGTGCCCGTACGTCGCCCGGTTCGAATCTTTGTCTTGCAGCGACAGCGCGTTCATCAGCACCGATTCGGCTTTCCGCATCGCTTCTTGTCTGTCGAAGCCGATCTCCGCCGTTTCGTCGACGGAAGCCGCGAATAGATAGGAAGCGAAATAGAAATTGTTTCGAATATCGTCGTGAAACCACAACCCGCTGTCCAGCAGCGAGCGATCGTACGCTTGCCGCGCAATCAAATCGATGATCCGCCGCCGCCGCTCTTGAGCCGTTGACATGACCGTTTTGCTCCTTTTCCCTGTGCGTTCATTAATGTATCGTTTCTATACTGTAGCATGAAGGATAAAGCGCAAGCGAACGAAAAAGTCAAAATAATTGCATATTGATCAAAATACCGTTACGGTCGTAACGGTATTTTTTTTTACAATGTAGACACTGACATAGAACATAGACGAGGTGGTAATATGCATTCCGTTACGGAGGTGCAGACGAATGTATCGCGGAAGAGGAAGCGGCGCGGCGGCCGAATGCAGCGGATGGAGTCGCTCGCCGGTTTCCTGTTCGTAAGCCCGATGCTTCTCGGGGTGACCGTGATGGTGCTGCTGCCGATTGTGGCGGCGCTTTATCTTAGCTTCACGGAGTGGAGCATGATCACGGGCATCGAAGGCATCAAGTGGATCGGAACGGAAAATTTCGATAAGCTGTTTCACGATACGAAGTTTCTGAAAGGATTGCGGAATAATGCCATCTTCCTTCTCACCGTTCCGGTATACTTGGCTATCTCGCTGATCCTTGCCGTGCTGATTAATAAGTTTGTATATATGAAGGGTTTCTTTAAAGTCATCTACTTCTTGCCGTATATTTCGAGCGTCGTCGCGGTGGCGACGGTATGGCGCGTGCTGTTCCATCCGTCGATGGGGCCGGTGAACCAGTTTCTAATGTCCGTCGGCATCGACAATCCGCCCAAATGGATCGCCGACCCGCAATATGCGCTCGTCTCCGTAATGATGATTTCGGTGTGGATCTCGATCGGCTACAACATGATCGTATATATGGCCGGACTGCAATCGATTCCTCGAGATTTGTACGAGGCCGCCGATATCGACGGCGCGAACGGCTTCGTACGCTTCTTCCGAATTACGCTGCCGATGCTGTCGCCTACGACCTTCTTTCTGCTCATTACCGGAATCATCTACACGTTCAAGGTGTTCGACATCATCGCGGTACTGACGGCTGGCGGACCGGCGGGGTCTACGAACGTCATCGTCTATTACTTGTACGAAACCGCGTTCATCAATTTGAAAATCGGGTACGCCTCTTCGCAAGCGATCTTCCTGTTCCTGTGCGTGCTCGTCATCACGTTCGTACAGTGGGTCGGACAGAAAAAGTGGGTGAACTACTGATGAACCTTGCATTAGATCTTAAAAAGCTGCTCGTCACCGTCGTCTTGGCGTTCGTCGGCATCTTGTTCGTGCTTCCGTTCGCTTGGATGTTATCCGCCTCCTTCAAGCTGGAAGGAGAGGTGTTCACCTATCCGATCCAATGGATTCCGAAAGAGTGGATCGGCTTCTCGAACTATAAGGAAGTGTGGTTCGGGGACCACCCGTTCTGGAAATATTATCTCAACAGCATCTTTGTCACCGTGGTGACGACCGTCGTATCTTGTACGGTATCCGCGATGGCGGCGTACGGCTTCTCGAAGGTGCACTTCCCGGCGGGGAAATGGTTGTTCTTCATCGTCCTGGCCACGTTCATGGTGCCGCAGGAAGGCATTCTTGTGCCGCAGTTCATTCTGTTCCGGATGATCGGGTTGTTCGACAACCATTGGGGCTTAATTTTACTAGGAAGCTTCAGCGTACTGGGCACGTTCATGCTGAGACAATTTTTCATGGGCGTGCACAACGAATTCATCGAATCGGCCAAGATCGACGGCGCCGGACATCTTCGCATCTTCGCGCAGATCGCTTTCCCGCTGGTGAAACCGGCGATCGCCACGTATGCGATTCTTCGCTTCATCTGGACGTGGAACGACTACAAATATCCGTTGATTTTTCTCCGAACGGACGCGCTGTTCACGATTCAATTGGCGATGCAGAAGTTCACGTCGATCAACGGCGAGTTTTATTCCTTGATCATGGCGGCGGCCGTCTCCGCGATCCTGCCGCTGCTGCTCATGTTCGTGATCGGACAAAAGCGAGTGATCGACGGAATCGCGATGGGCGGAGTGAAGGGATAAGAAAAAAGTAAAAATAGTTGTAAGAATAGTCAATTTAAGAGCATGGTTCCATCGCCTTACATTGATACAATCATCACGGAAAGCAAAATAAAACGGTTACACGGAGGGTCATACATGAAAAGGAATTTTGGAAAAAGCATGTTCGCGACCGGTCTTATTCTTAGCTTATTAGCAGGCTGCTCCAGCGGCGGCGGTACGACGCCGGCGCCGGAGACGGGCGGGAGCTCGGCGCCTGCCGGCGAACAGCCCGCGGCGGAAGCGCCTGCGGCCGAACCGGTGACGATCAAATTCCACACGCACGGTACGGAAGCGCAGTACAACTGGGAAGCGACGCTCGTCGCTTTCGAAGAAGCGTATCCGAACATCAAGGTGGAGCTCGTTACCCTGAGCGAGAAGGGCGATACGAACGAAGCGACGCAGAAGCTCGACTTGGCGGCCGCTTCCGGCGAGCAACTGGACGTTCTCATGTTCAGCGACCCGGCCTCCTATGCGCAGCGCGTAGGCCTCGGCATGGTTGCGCCGATCAACGCCTTCATCGAAGAAGAAGGCTTCAAGGTGTCGGAAGAGTACAAGGTCGACACGCTGATGCAAGGTCAATACTACGCATTGCCGGGCAAGTTCAACCCATGGTACGTGATGCTTAATAAAGATCATCTGGATGCGGCGGGGCTTGCCGTGCCGACGGATTGGACGTGGGACCAGTTCGCGGAGTACGCGAAGACGCTCACGACGGGCGAAGGCGCGACGAAGCGGTACGGCACGTACTTCCACGGACCGCAGAACGGCGGTTGGATGGAGTTCTTGCGCCTCTCGCTCGCGAACAAAGTGGAAGATACCGATTTCCTCAAGGCGGACGGCTCGTCGAACTTAGACGATCCGATGTTCAAGCGGACGCTGGAGCTGCGCCTGAAGATGGAGCGGGAAGACGGATCGTCCACGCCGTATGCGGATATGCTGTCGCAGAAGCTGCATTACCGGACGCAGTTCTTCAACCAATCGGCCAGCATGGTGCTGATCGGAAGCTGGATGAACAGCGAGCTCGGCGGCACGGAGCAAAACCCGCTCAACTTCAACGTCGCGATCGCCCCTTATCCGAAAAACAGCGACGCCGACGCGATCGGATATACGCCGGTGACGACGGACTTCATGGCCGTAGCGGAGAAGTCGCAGCATAAGAAAGAAGCGTACCAATTCATCCGTTGGTATACGACGGAAGGTCTTGCGAAGTACGGACGCAACATTCCTTCTTGGAGCAAGGTGTCGGACGCGGATCTCGAGAAGATCGTCGATTCGATCCTCAGCGGAACGCAGAAGCCGGAGAACGTCGACAAAGCGTCGCTCATCAACGCGTTGGCGAATTCCAAGTCGGGCAAAATCATTCCTCCGGTCACGTACCAAGCGGAAGTATATAAGGCGCTCAACGAGCAATACGAGCTGTTGATTCTCGGTTCTCAAGACCTGGATACGACGCTTGCCAATATGAAAACAGCCGTGCAAGAAATTATCGACAACAACAAATAGTAAGCGATATGATGGGGGAAAGAGGCGGCGGTATCGCGCCTCTTTTCGTCGTAAGAACAAGGGGAGGCGGGGCGATTGGAGAAGGGAAAGCATTGGCTTCGGCCGTTTATCGGTTCGTTCCGGCATAAGCTGATCTTGACTTCGATCGCCTGCCTTCTGGTCCCCACGCTCATCACGTTGTCCGTCTCGAACGTGTTGACGCGGGATGCCGTTCAGGAACAAGCGGAGAAGAACGCGCAAGAGCAGCTGAAGCTGATCGAAGGGTACCTGACCGGATTGTTCGACAACATGCTGAATATCTCGAACTATATTATCGCGGATCCGGATATGAACGTGATCTTGAAGGAGCAGGCGGCCGGCAAGGAATATACGGGGGACAATGCGGAGTACCGGGAATTCGCGGATCGCTACGAGATCACGAGCAAGATCGACAACATCTCCATCATCGGCGAAAGAACGTATGTGACGATCTTGCTGCCGAACGGCAGATTTTTCATCAATTATTTGCTCCACGAATACGACCCGCGGCTTTTATTCGAGGAGCCTTGGTTTCCGGACCTTGAGGGATTGACCGGCATGGCGGCGCATTGGGTGGAAGCGGAACCTTCGCCTTATTTATATGAGAAAGCCGCAGGAAGACAACAAATCTCGGTCGCTAGAACGCTGAGGCGCCCGAACCAAAGGGTGTACGCTTACGTCGTCGTTACGGTGCCGGACAATCAGATCGAATCGATCTTCGAGCGCCTCGGCACGGGTCATGAGGTCATGCTCGTCGACGGGGAGAACCGGGTCATGTCGCATCTCGATGCCGGCCGGATCGGCGAACGGCTGACGTATTTGTCCGATGAACCCGAACGATCGTCCATCGTCGAGCTGGATGGAGAGCGATATCTGGTCGCTCAGCATGCCGCGGGGATTAAGGATTGGAAGCTCGTGCTTTTGACCCCATATAAGGATGCGGTGCATCAAATCAATCACATTTTCCAAACCGTATTCGCATTTCAAGTGATCGCCTTCGCCGTGTTTTTAGTCGTGTTGGTATTGCTGATTCGCGCGTTCACGAAGCCGCTCGTCACTCTGGGCAAGCTCGCGTTGACAGTGGAACGAGGCAATCTCGAGATGCGCTCGCGGATGAAGGGGCGCGACGAAATCGGGCGTCTCGGCCGACAGTTCGATCAGATGTTGGACCGGATCAAGCAGATGATCGCGGAAATTACCGAAGAGCAATCGCGCAAGCGGAAGGCGGAGCTGAGGATGCTGCAGGCGCAAATCAACCCGCACTTCTTGTTTAATGTGCTGAATTCGATCCGGATGAAGGTGCTGCGCAAGGGCGATAAGGAAAGCGCGGAGATGCTCTCCTCGCTGTCCAGGCTGCTGCGGATGACGATCGACCGCGACGAGGAGACGATCACCCTCCACGAAGAGGTCAGCACGGCGATCGATTACGTGAACCTGATGAACATGCGCCAGAAGGAAACCGTAACGCTGTCGGTTGCGATTTCGTCGGAGGCGATGCTGGCGCAAGTACCGCGCTTCTTCCTGCAGCCCGTCATCGAGAATGCGCTCATTCACGGCTTCCAGCAGCGGTCCGGGACGATTCTCGTGTCGGCCGAGGTAGAGGGGAAGACGCTGCGGATCGCGATTCGGGACGACGGCACGGGTATGAGTCCGGCGGCGGTAACGCATTTGCGAAACCGGCTGAAGCGCGAAGCGGTTCCGACGGACGAGGGAGATCATCGTGTCGGGTTTTCCGGCATCGGACTGACCAACGTGAACGAGCGAATGCGCATCAGATTCGGAGACGCGTTCGTCATGCATATCGACAGCGAAGAGGGAAGCGGGACGACGGTGACGATGTTCGTTCCGCTCTAGGAGGAGCGAGAAGGTATGTATAAAGTCATGTTGGTCGACGACGATTATCCGGTGCTGGAGCTGTTGTCCGAAGCGATCGATTGGGAGCGGCTCGGTCTTACCTTAGAAGGCGCATATGAAAATGGTCTCGAAGCGTTGGAGGCCGCCGATCCGGACATGCCCGATATTCTCATTACCGATATCGGGATGCCGAAGATGGACGGCTTGGAGCTCATCCAACGGCTGAAGGAACGGAAGCCGGGCCTTCGAGTCGCGATATTGTCCTGCCATAGCGAATTCCATTACGCCCAGCGCGCGATGAAGCTCCAGGTACAGGATTACCTCGTGAAGGATACGCTGGACCCTGCCGATTTAGAGCAAGTTCTCGTCCGGTTTTCCGCCAGCCTCGACGAAGAGCGCAAGCTCGATCTCGAACGGCACAAGCTGCGGCATCTGGTGGACCGCTCGCGCGAAGCGATGAAGGAGAAGTGGATTCGGAACGCGATCCAACAGCCGCTGCTGCAAGCGAAGGTTTGGAACGAGGAGCTCGCTTCGTTCGGCTTGCCGGTCGAGGGAAGAACGGTGCTGCCGGCGATCGGAACGATCGACGATTACCTTCAGGCCCAACAACGGTTCATGTCGGACGATATTTTGCGGTTCGCCGTCACGAACGTAATCGAAGAGATCATCGCCGAATCCGAGACGGAAGCGGTGCTGTTCCCATATAGCGAGAGAGAATGGATGATTGTACATTCGTTCCGTCCGACTCTGACGGTGAACGGCTTCGACGAAGCCCGGAAGCTGACCGAACGGATCCGGTCGTCTTTGGGCCGCTCGCTTAAGCTGTCTATGTCGTTCGTGATCGGGGACATGTGCCGCACGCCGGAGCAAACCAAGATTGGGTTAACCGCCCTGTTGACGGAAACCGGCCAGAGATTCTACATGGAGCGCGGAGAGATCGCGTCGTTCGCGCGTTTCGAGCCGACCGAGGGCGATTTATTCGCCTACTACGACGAAGCGAGCGAGCGATTCCGCGAAAGCATCGCGAAGCGGGATCCGGCAGAGGTGAAGGCGAAGGTCGGGGAATGGATAGAGTTCCTTAAGAAAGCCAAATACGCGCCTGAAATCGTGAAGGATTGGATGTTGAAGCTGCTGCTCGACATTCGCCTCAAACATCAATCTTTGCATTCTTTCCGATCGTCGAAGTCCGCCGAGAGCTTGCATAAGGACATCGCGGAGATCGGCTCCCTTCGCGAGTTGGGGAATTGGCTGACCGAACATCTCCTCGCGGCGATTGCGGCGGCCGAGGATTCCCGCGTCCGAACGCAGCGGAAAGAAGTGCTTGACGCTTACCAGTACGTGTCCTTACATCTGGACCAAAGAATAGGACTGGACGACATCGCGGAGCATCTGCACTTAAACCCTAGTTACTTCAGCAGGTTGTTCAAGAAAGAGACGGGCGAGACGTTCATCGAATACGTCATTCGGACGAAGATGGAGCGCGCGAAGCAATTGCTCGACCAAACGGCCCAACCCGTAGCGAAAATTTGCGAGATGCTCGGCTACGACAATCAAAGCTACTTCATTAAATTGTTCAAGGGGTACACCGGCGTCACCCCGATCGATTATCGGAACCGGGGCGCTTAAGAGGGGATGACTATGGATTACCTTGCGATCAAACGGGCCCTGCAGATCGGCGATCGTTCGGAACAAGGAAGGATGTTGTTTGACGAGGCTCGGGATGTTAGGAAATGGGAGGAGATCCGGACGTCCCCCTTCTATCGGGATATGGTTGCGGACCTCCGGGAAGAAGGGGAACGGCTGCTCTCCGAGCCGATCGTATCGTTACCTTTCTCCTCCTTCAAGTTATTCGATACCGCGGGGGCGAGAATCGAATTCGAACGTTCGTTTTTCGCGAGGCGAAAGCGTCTGTCGATCTTAGCGTTCTTGTCTCTGCTCGATCGGAATTCCGAGCTTTACCTTCCTGCGTTGGAAGACGCGATCTGGGCGATTTGCGACGAGTATACTTGGTGCCTGCCGGCCCATCTGGGCGGGAACTCCCTGAAACCGTCGCATCTGCGGCGAAATCGGCACAGCATCGATCTGTTCGCTGCCGAGACCGGATTCGCCCTTGCGGAAATCGTCTCTCTTCTTAAGGAGAGAATACATCCTATCGTCGCGTCCCGGGCGGAAGCGGAAGTGAAAGAGAGAGTTCTAGAAACCTATTGCAGCCTGGGCTCCTCCTATGAATGGGAAACGTTGGGGAACAACTGGGCGAGCGTGTGCGGCGGCTCCGTCGGCGCCGCCGCCCTTTATCTGATCCCAAGCGCAGAGGAGCTCGCGCCGATCGTTCATCGGTTGCTGGGAACGATGGAGAGCTATCTTGCCGGCTTCGAAAACGACGGCGCCTCCACGGAGGGCGTAGGGTACTGGAGTTACGGTTTCGGCTTTTACTCGTATTTCGCCTCGTTGCTTAAGCAAAGAACCGCGGGGCGGATCGATTTGTTGGAAGGCGAGAAAATCAAGCAAATCGCGTTGTTTCATCAGAAGTGTTACCTGACCGGTCCTTACACGGTGCCGTTCTCCGATTGCGAGCCGACGTCTCTGTTTCCCATGGGCTTGATTCACGCGTTGAAACGGCGTTACCCCGAGATCCACGTCCCGAACATAGAACAGAAGTGGAGCATCGCGAAGGATCCGATCGGGAGATGGGGCCCCTTCATCCGGGACTTCGTCTGGAGCCGCGCCGAGTGGATAGGCGAGGAGTGGCCGGACGGTACGTACTTCCTGCCGGACGCGCAGTGGGCGGTCGTCCGGCGGACGATCGACGGCGAACGGTACGCGTTCGCCGCGAAGGGCGGCCATAACGACGAACCGCATAACCAGAACGATCTCGGGAGCTTCGTGCTTCACGTCGGCGGCGAAACGCTGCTGACCGATCTCGGTTCCGGCGAATATACGAAGGGCTACTTCGGGGCGGAGCGGTACTCGTATGTATGTAACAGCTCGGCGGGCCATTCCGTGCCGATCGTCGAAGGCTCCTACCAACAAGCCGGCGCAGCGTATCGAGCGAAGGCGCTTCGATTCGAAGAAAGCGAAGAGCAAGTATCCTACACTCTCGACTTGACGGAAGCATATGGAACGGCGAATCTGCAGTCGCTCGTTCGGCAATTTACGTTCAAGCAACGCGTTCTTGAATTGAGGGACAGGTATGTATTTCGCGAACCGCCCTCTTCCGTAATTAGTAGATTCATAACTTTGTATGAACCGGCGGTTTCCGCGGACGGACGCGTCCGGGTCGAAGGGGCCGCGTTCGGCGTCGAAGCGGTGTACGATCGACGGGCGGCGAAGCCGGTCATTCATAGATTCGATTTTATGAACAAAGACTCCAAGCTCATCCCGGTGTATGCGATCGATTTGGAGGCGGAGCGTCCGGCCGAAGAAGTGCTAATGACGGTCCGATTTGAAATCTATTCTCTTACCTGATACGGAAAGGATGTTACCGATGAACGTACAAACGGATTGGGCGCAGAGCGCTTGGAACCAGGTGATCGGAAAGGTGTCTCATACGAGCGCCCGCATCGGCCCCGCCTTTCCTCACGCCAGCGTGAATGGCACATATGCGTTGGAACCGGCCCACTGGTGGACCGCGGGCTTCTGGCCCGGTCTGCTCTGGCTGCTGTACCGAGACACGAAGGACGAGGCGCTGCGGAACATCGCCGAGGCGTGCGAGGAGAAGCTGGATCAGGTCATTGCCGATTATTACCGTCTGGATCACGATATCGGCTTTATGTGGACGCTGACCGGCGTCGCTCGCTATAAGCTGCTCGGAAACGAAGACTCCAAGCGCCGTGCGCTGCTGGCGGCCAACCTTCTGGCGGCGCGCTTCAATATTCAAGGAAAGTATATTCGGGCTTGGAATCCCTGGAAACCCGGGGAAAACAACGCGGGCTGGGCGATCATCGATTGTATGATGAATTTGCCGTTATTGCATTGGGCTTCCGAGGCGACCGGGGATCCGCGGTTCAAGCATATCGCCGTCGCGCATGCGGATACGGTGCTGGAGCATTTCATCCGACCGGACGGCTCGGCGTACCATATCGTCATCTTCGATCCCCTGACCGGCGAGAAGGTCGGAGTGAACGGAGGACAGGGCTACTCGGCCGAGTCGGCTTGGTCGCGCGGCACCGCATGGGCGTTGTACGGCATGGCGCTCAGCTATCGACATACGGGGGATGAACGTTATTTACAGGCGGCGAAGCGCGCGGCGCATTTCTTCCTCGCCAATCTCCCGGAGGATCATGTCCCCCACTGGGATTTCCGTCTTCCCGCGGAGGTTCCCAAGCACCGCGATTCGTCGGCCGGGGCGTGCGCGGCTTGCGGCCTCCTGCTGCTTGCGAAGCAGGTGGACGTCGTAGAGTCCGAACTTTACCGCCAGGCGGGCGAACGCATCCTTCGTTCCTTGTATGAGCGTTACGGCACCTTCGATAAGGAAGACGAAGAAGGGTTGATTCTGCATGGAACGAGCCATTACCCGGAAGGTAGAAATATTGACGTCCCTCTGATCTACGGCGACTACTACTTCGTGGAAGGCCTCTCTCAATTATTGGGGCACGGCGAGCTATTTTGGTAAAGGGGGATCTCGCTCATGCATTCCTTGGCATTACCGATCCAACGTAATCCACTAGCTACAAGAGAAGATCTGCAAGCCGCGGTGAACCAACTGTGTCTGCCGTTGCTGCCTTACTACAGCGAAGGGAAAGCCCGCCTGCGGCTCGGAGCGACGGCCTCGGGCTGCACCGGTGCGACGGCCGAGTTGGAGGGCTTCTCCAGGGTGTTATGGGGGCTCGCGCCGCTAGCTGCCGGAGGAGGTAATAGCGAGCTGTGGGAGACGGTTCGCGAAGGCGTCCGGAACGGGACCGACCCTGCGCATCGGGAATATTGGGGAGACGCAGCCGATTATGACCAGAAGCTGGTGGAGATGGCGGCGATCGGGCTGGCGCTTGCGTTAGCTCCCGACCACATTTGGGAGCCGCTGCAGGAGCCGGAACGGCAACGGCTGTACCAGTGGCTTCAACAAATCAATCACCGGAAGCTTCATGATTGCAACTGGCTCCTTTTTCAAGTGGTCGTCAATTTGGGCTTTCGAGCGGTCGGTCTCCCGTACGATCAAGCGCTCATGCACCGAAATTTGGACAGAATCGATGCGTTTTATTTGTCCGACGGGTGGTATTCCGACGGTCGCGACGCACACTGCGACTATTACGGTCCTTTCGCCATCCATTATTGCTGTCTTATCTATGCCGTCCTAATGGAGAAGGAGGATCCGGAACGATCCGCCTTATATAAGGAGAGAGCGGCCGGCTTCGCGAAGGACTTCATCCATTGGTTCGCCGGCGACGGGAGCGCCTTGCCGTTCGGGCGAAGCCTTGCCTATCGATTTACGCAAGCCGCGTTCTGGAGCGCCATGGCGTACGCCGGCGTCGAAGCATTCCCTATGGGCGTGATGAAAGGGATCATTCTTCGGAATTTGCGCTGGTGGTTTCGGCAGCCGATCTTTCAAGCGGACGGCACCCTGACGATCGGGTATGCCTATCCGAATCTTATTATGGCGGAAAATTATAATGCTCCAGGTTCTCCGTATTGGGCGTTGAAAACGTTCCTGCCGTTGGCCTTGCAGGCGGATCACCCGTTCTGGCAAGCCGAGGAGCAACCGCTCCCGAAGCTTGCCGAGTCCGCCGTTCAAGCGGAGCCTCGGCAGATCGTTCATCGGCAGGACGAAAGAAATCACGTAGTAGCGTTCAATGCGGGTCATAAGGCGACCAACGAGCACACGCATACGTCCGCGAAATACGAAAAGTTCGCTTACTCGAACGTGTTCGGGTTCAGCGTGCCCCGGGCGGAATGGGGTCTAGCGCAGGGGGCGTTCGATTCGATGCTGGCGCTCAGCGAGGAAGACAATCTGTTTCGCGTGAAAAGAACCGCCGAGGAGTATTCCATCCAAGAGAACGTTATCTACACGAAGTGGAAGCCCTGGCGCGACGTCGAAGTGCGTACATGGATCGTTTCGGGCGCTCCTTGGCATGTTCGCGTGCACTGCATTCGCTCGAACCGATCCCTTGTCGCGGCCGAGGGCGGGTTTGCGTTAGGCATCGAAAACCGGGACGTCGAAGCAGGGGATCGCTGGCAGGCCGTTCCTGAAGAGTCCAAGCTTATTGCTTCTTCTTATTGGGGAGCGAGCGGCGTGATCCGGCTTCTCGGAGGGGGCGCCGTCCATCTCGTTCATCCGAACGCGAACACGAATCTGATCCATCCTCGAACGGTCATCCCGACGGTCGCGACGACGCTTGTCCCGGGAACGACTTGGCTTGCGACCGGCGTGTACGGGCAACCCGGAAAAGAGGATTTGGCTCAATGGAGCCATCCGCCATTTCTTGAGTTTGCGGCGGACGAACTGCTTGTATATTTCGGAAATTCAACGAAAGTAGCGGCTCGCATCGAAACTGGTTGATATAACGGTTGGATATGAGCATCCTACGCGATTTACCTTGTTTTGGAGACGCGCATCGAGCGCGTCTCTTTTTATTTGGCGGGAGAAATGTATTTACACCAAAATAACCCTATGCTAAGATTGGAAGCAAATCCGAATAATTAAAGAACGATGTTCTCCAATTAAGAACAAATTTGAAGATGGCCCCTCAAATACAGCTTGTCTCTACATAGTGTCCCGATAGAGATTGGCAGCCGAGTTCTTAACGCGGACCTCCGCGAAGCTCTCACCGGCGCCGGCCGTTAAGAACCATTCAATAAAAATCATGAGGGAGGTTATCGTTGTATGAAACTGCAAAGAAATCGTATCGCCGTCTCGTCAGGTATGTCCGTCGTGTTAGCCTTCGGCGTCCTCGCCGGCTGTATGAACGACTCCAGCGAACCGCCGACCGGCGAATCCGCACCGCCGGCGGAACAGAACGAGGATACATCGGGGCTTGCGGACGGTGGGGTGACCCACCTAGAGGGGTACCCGATTACCAAGGAACCGATCACCATTAAAGCGGCAGTCATGTATAGCTCCTTACGCCCAGAGATGGATACGACAGCCATATGGGAGTACGTAGCCAAGAAGACAAACATCAACTTGGAGATCGAAGTGTTGAAGGATCGGGATAAAGCGGACTTGATGTTCGCCAGCGGCGACTTCCCCGATCTGCTGATGAACGTCGGAATCAACGCCAACCAGATGACGAACGCTGCGGAGGGCGGCAATTTCGTCGAGCTGAAGCCGCTGTTGGAACAGTATGCGCCGACGTGGAACCGTTTCCTGGAAGAGAATAAGCTGGTGTACAACGCTTCCCTGGCCACGGACGGGAAGCTGTACAGTTTACCTTATATCGACTTCGCTCCGTTCGACCGAAACCTGCGGGATCAATGGATCATTATGGACTCGTGGTTGAAGGAGCTGAATCTGCCGGTTCCCAAAACGACGGAGCAGTTTAAAGACACGTTGTCGGCCATCAAGGCGAATGCGGGAACGGGGACGATACCGGCCGACGTTATCCCATATTACTTCTACTTCGACGGCTACGTCGGCGGGCAGTTCGACATCTACGGCAGCTTCGGCGTGTACGTCACGAGTTCCGATTATGTCGTGGTAGAGAACGGCGTCGTGAAGGATCAGTCCACGAATCCGGCAATGAAGGAACCGTTGAAATATTTAAGAGATCTATATGCGGAAGGTCTGATTCCGCCCGAGGTGTTTACGGACGACTTCAACACCTATGCTTCGAAGATCAGTTCCATTCCTCCCATCGTCGGATCGTATCACTCCTACGCAAACCGGCAGCCCGACCTTGGCGCGCCTATGGGTCCTCTGGACAGCGGAAACGGACGGAAGCCGTTGATGAGAAGTCAAGCCTATGTTCCGGGCCCTGCTCATACCGCTATCATAACCAAGAACAACAAATATCCGGTTGCCACGGTTCGTTTGCTGGAGGCCATCGCGACCGACACGGAATTGGGGCTGACCGTCAGCAGGGGAACGAAGGGAATCGTCTGGGATACCGACAATGACGGCAAGGCATTCCAACACTTCTGGGAAGAATCTCCGGATAAGATGGCGGAGCATGCAGGGGATTTAGGACTGCATAACTCGTTCGTCGCGCTGAAGGATCAAACCTTCTATGAAGAAGTGTGGAAAGAGTCGTCTTACGATACCGTAAATTCCAGAGCATGGGCTTATGAAAATGTATACAAGGACGTCGTCATGCCCAACGACATGGTGTACGTGGAAGGAGCGCTCGGGCCGGACGACGTCGCAATGCTGAATCAATATCGTACGGACTTGGCCAACTATCGCAAAGCGGTATTCGCGGATTTCATCACCGGAAAACAGGAGATCGACGCCAACTGGGATGCTTATGTCGAGCAGATGAACAACCTTGGGTTGGAACCGTTCATCGAGTTAAGGCAGAAAGCGTACGATGTCATGACGAAGTAACCGGAAGAGGGGAGGCTATCGGGTGGTCACAGCAGGCTTGAGCAAGCAGCGGGAAAAGGAGAAACCCTTACGCTTTCGAATCTGGCAAAGTCGCGAGCTGTATCTCTTCCTCCTGCCTGCCGTCTTACTGGTTATTGTCTTTAGCTACTTGCCGATGTACGGCATCTTGGTGGCGTTTAAAGACTACAAGCCTCACCTCGGCATACTCGACAGCGCATGGGCCGGGTTTACATATTTCGAGCGATTCTTCTCCATGCCGATGTTCGGCGTCATCCTTAAAAACACGCTGATTTTAAGCTTTTACATGTTGATCGCGGGGTTTCCGCTTCCGATTATCTTGGCGTTGGCCTTGAACAGCGCACCGAATCAGAAGCTGAAGAAGCTGGTCCAGACGATTACGTATGCTCCGCACTTCATATCCATCGTCATTATCGTCGGGATGATTAACATCTTCTTCTCCCCATCCACGGGGATCGTCCGAAATTTGCTCAACAACGTAGGACTGATAGAAGGCAACATCGACGTGCTCATGAACGCGTCCAGCTTTCCGCATCTGTATGTATGGAGCGGCGTGTGGCAGACGCTGGGATGGAGCAGCATCATCTATCTCGGCGCCTTGTCCGGCGTAGATCCTGCGCTGCATGAGGCCGCCATCATCGACGGCGCGACCAAGTTCCAGAGGGTGTTGCGCATCGATCTGCCGTTAATTGTTCCTACGATCGTCATTCTGTTGATTCTTGAATCCGGAACGATCATGAACGTGGGCTTCGAGAAAACCTTCTTGATGCAGAACGCATTCAATCTAAGCACGAGCGAAGTCATCAACACGTATGTGTACAAGATTGGGATTCGGGAGGCGCAGTACAGTCTCTCCGCCGCCATCGGTTTGTTTAATTCCGGCATCAACTTCATTATGATTCTTCTGGTGAACCAGGTCAGCAGACGATTTGGTCAAGAATCGCTGTGGTAGGAGGGATCGCCTATGCGACACGCGCTGAAGCGGTCGAATCAGGATCGGTTATATGATGCCGTTACCTATGTGATTCTGATCCTGCTGCTGCTCATTGTCGCTTATCCGCTGTATTTCGTCGTCATCGCTTCGATCAGCGATCCGAAATTGGTCGCCACCGGACGTATTCTGCTTTGGCCGCAGAGCTTCAACCTGGACGGATATATGGAGGTCGTCCGATATTCTCCTATCTGGACGGGATACCGCAATACGTTGGTCTATACCGTCTTGTTTACTTCCTTATCGGCGATGATCAGCCTTATGGCCGGATATGCGCTTTCGCGGAAGCCATTCCCCGGGAAAACCGCCGTTATCGCCTTTCTGCTCTTTACGATGTTTTTCAACGGCGGTCTCATTCCGACGTACCTGCTGATGAAGGAAATAGGACTTTACGGCAGCCCGGCTATTATCGTCCTTATGGGGGCGGTCAACGTAACGAATATCATCATTAGCCGAACGTTCATGAAATCGACGATTCCCGATGAATTGTACGAAGCCGCCTGCATGGACGGTTGCTCGCATACGTCGTTCTTCTTTCGCATCGTCATGCCGGTATCCAAGGCCTTGATCGCGGTATTGGTTCTCTTCGCGGCCGTATCCCAGTGGAATTCCTGGTTCACCGCGATGATTTATTTGACGAAAGAAGAGCAGATGCCGCTTCAGATGGTGTTACGGGATTTAATCGTCAACCAATCCGCCCTCAGCATGGCCAGCGATTCCGCCAGTATGGGAGGGGACGCCGCAGCGCAAATCTATTTGGTGGAGTCGATGCGCTACGCGGTCATTATCGTGTCCACGCTGCCGATTCTATGTTTCTACCCGTTCGTGCAAAAGTATTTCGTCAAAGGCGTCATGATCGGGTCGGTCAAAGGATAAGAAGTATGGAATGGTTACAAAACCAGAAATGTCGTCCGACGTAAAATTCGTCGGACGACATTTTCTTGATCCGTTTACATTACGATCCCTTCGTCTTTTCCGAATCCTCGGTCCATTCCCTTGCGGAGTTCTTAAATTCCTTAAGAGTGGTGCCGAAGGCCCTTCCCAATTCCGGCAGCTTGCTCGGTCCGAACAAGATCAACGCAAGAATAAAAATCAGGATAAGTCCAGGAATTCCTATACTGCTCAACAACCCGATTCCTCCTCACACCCCGTAGATTTGCTCGTAAAACTTCCCTCTCACTTTCAGAATTAAGCTGGCTGGGCCGTTATTCTCCATGGGAAGGTTCTGGGATAACGTCGTGGCCGGGCCCGAGCCATTGCGCAGCTCGAGCTTTAATGCGCTGGAATACCCGTTCATGCGGTAAGGTACGTTTTGCGTGGAAAACACCGCCGCCCTAACCCATAACTGCGGGTCGGCCGCTCGCGACTCGACGACGGAAACCTCGGCTTCTTGATAATCGGGATGGTTATCGATCGCCGCGCACGTAAACAAATTGTACTTGGCCAGGAACGACTTCTCTCCGAGGAAGCAGCCCTTGGAATAATCGTCGCTCGCTCCGTTGCCCGGAACGGGGGTGGCAGACCATGTCTGGTAATTCCAACCGCCCGACTGGATCGCGTAACGAAACAGGGCTTCGACGTCCTTGGACGCGGCGCTGCTCTGGATGCCGTTGGCTTTGCCCATCCGATGCTCGATCACGCCGTTGTTATTCCGAAGCTCGATCTTGAACTCGAACGACCGCAGGTGGACATGTCCGAGTCTCCGGAACTCCGGGATGATGACAGCTCCGGGACAGTGTTCTATTTCCTGGTAAGCCGGGTTGGTTCGATTGTACGGAAATTCGCAATTGATGAGACGGGGCAGCAAGGTATATTTGCTCGCTCGGATCGGGCCGCTCTCCGCGCGGCAGTTCACGAACGCAGGGCGAATCACGCGGTTCAACACGATGGAGGCGCTCTCCCGGGTTTGGAACGAACAGTTGACGAATCGCTGATGGTTCACGCGATAGGGGCTGCCGCTGCCGATGAAGCCGTCGATCATCAGAGGCGTACTGTCCGGCGCGATTCGCTGCTGCCAACCGGAAGCGAATCCATTGGAATGGTGATCGGTTCCGGAGAAGAAGCAGTCGGATACGAGTACATGGGAGATGCCGAACTGACCTTCCGACATCTCATCCGAGCCGACGGCAGGGGGGGAGAATCCGAATTCGTCGGGAGGGTTTCCTTCGTCTCCGCCGAGTATGGCTGCGCCGATTTTACCCTGGAACAAGCAATCCTCGATCGTCGCATATTCGACGGCTCCGAACTCTCCGCCTTGGGAGAGACGGCCCGATGCGTCGATGTACAAACCGGCCTTCTGCCAATACCCCACGACAGAGACTCGATTCAGCTTAATATGGTCGGCGTTGTCGATCCAAAGCCCTACATCGATCATCGCGTGCTGGTCTGTATCCGGCGTCGTGATCGCGCCGAATTCGTCGCGAATGCGGAAGTGGGACAATATCTTGAGGTCGGATAGTTGAATGCCGTCTCCGTCGCGCTCGAACCTCACGGCGCAGGTGAAGTTCTGGAACTCGGATCGGTTGCTGGAGAAGCGGCTGGCGCCGCTGCCGATAAATTTAAGGATCGTTCCGTTTTCCATGTCTAAGATGCTATCGGGCAGTTCGTTTCTTCGTTGGCCGAAGGTAAACCACGAGGAATTACCCACGCCTCGAACGAATGTATTCCGCGGAATCGTGAGCGTGTCCGTAATCAAGTAGACGCCATGCGGAAGATACAACGATTTCCCGCGCGAAGCCTCGAGCGCTCTTCGAAGCGCGTCCGTATCGTCGGTAATGCCATCGGCCGCGGCGCCAAACCAACGGGCGTTCAGGCTCCCCTCATAGATCCTCTTAAATCTTACGCCCTCGCCGGTTATGTATATCGTACCGCCATCCGCCGGAGAGGTAAGGTCTGCGACATCGTAATAGAAATGCCCCTCTCTACCGGCATCCGTAACATAGTATATCTGATTGATATTCCCGGGAGGCTGACTTAACCATTCGGCCAACGTGCCTGCTTGGATGCCGTTCATGCTCTGCAGTTCCAACTGGGTGACCTTCTTCTGGTCTTTGCCGTTGCCGTATACGTTCTCGGACACGGTCTCGCCTTGGGCCCTCGGCAATAATCCGCCGGGCAGCCCGGATGCGATGAAAGCTGCGCCGGATACGCCAAGCGCGGCTAACAGCTTCCGGCGGCTGATCGGCGCCTTCCCCCACGATTGTTGCGAATCCCCATGCAAGTCGTCCGTCTTAGAATCCTCGTTCATTTCAACTTCTCCCTTCGTAGTGATCGTTGAATAGAGAGCCATCATCCTCCTAGTTTGTTCCCTATAGAAGAACGATGTTCTCCTAAAATGAATTGTAATTCATGGGATGTAAGGTGGGCAACATATATTTTTTGAAAATTCAGGTGCAATGGAGCGGTGTGGAATGATAGGCTGAGCTGTAGTACAATCATTGAGAACAGTGTTATTAAAATGATGCGAGGTGTCGTTCGTGGAGGAAGATGTTAAAGTCAAGTCTTTATTCAGGGCATTGAAGATTATGGATTGTTTTTCGTTGGAAAAACCCGAATGGGGAATTACCGAGCTCAGCCAACACCTCGGTTTCTATAAAAGCAATGTTTCGAATATCGTAACGACGTTCGTCAAGGCGGGCTATTTGGAACAGAACGAGGACAACGGGAAGTACCGCCTCGGATTCAAAATTTTGCAGCTCGGCAACATTATCTCCAGCAACATCAGCTTCCGGAAGCTGATGATCCCTTACATGCAGGAAATCGCGGATAAAGTGAATGAAATCGTATATTTGGCCGTCCCTTACGAAGGCGAAGTGATCTATTTGGATTCTTGCTTGCCGAAGAACCAGTTATCGACGAGATCCATGCTTGGAGTCAAGGCGCCGCTTCATTGCACGGGCATCGGCAAGGCGATGCTTTCGGTTTTGCCGGAAGAGACGGTGTCGGACGTGATTTCGAGAGGATTGAAGAAATTCACGGATAATACAATCACGAATCCGGAGCTCTTATTGCAAGAACTCGCCGAGACCCGGGAAAGAGGGTATTCGCTCGATAGAATGGAACATGAGTACGGGATCAAGTGCATCGGAATGCCGATTCTAAACAAGCGCAAGCAATTGATTGCGGCGATCAGCGTCTCGGGACCTTCCTTGCGCTTCGACGAAGAGAAAATTCGGGAGTTATCCTCTTTGCTGAAACAGGCCGTAACCGAAATTGAAAACAAGTTGTAGAACGATCGGATGAATTTGTTGGAAAGGAATTTCTCGGAAAGTATTGTGACGGTAAAGTGCTCATGTTATACTAAATACAAAGAACGTCGTTCTTCAATCGAGAACACGTGAGAATCGGAAGCATAGACGACTCACTAGGTTCTTTTTTTTGAGCCATTACGAGAACGATGTTCTCCATTAAGGAACAATAAGTCATTGGAAGGGGAATGGGAGATGCGGAATACGGACATCCGACCGACGTGGAGTTTCCGAACTCAAAGCGCGCTTGGTACGGCGGTTGGTTACGATACCCTCCAAGACATCCATATCGTCCGATTGGCCCCGGGGGACGGCATGCTGGAAGTAGACTTCGCGTATGAGGGGAAAGAAAGCGACCTGCGGGGGTTGGAGTTTCGCGTAGAACTGTTCCGCCGCGGCAGTCCGGGACGGGTTGGCGCGTATCCGGCGGCCGGAGGGGAGACGACGGTCGTCGTTCGCGGCTTAACCAACGGCGAGGATTATGAGCTGAAGGTGACGGCCTGCGCGAACGGAACGGAAGGGGTCGTTTCGGAAAGCGCCGTTAGACTGGCAAGGCCCGGGGTCGTCCCCGGCACTGTCGTGAACTACATCCATCCGGAAGATTACACATACGATTTCTCGGGGAGATCGCCCGCGAGTCCGTCGATCACGACGTTGCCGAACGGCCGCATGTTAGTTTCGCATGACGTTTACTGGCAGAAGGGGGGGCAGAATCTAAGTAAGATTTTCGAATCCCTGGATGGCGGCCGAACGTGGAGCTTCTTATGCTACTTATATCCATGCTTCTGGGGCAAGTTGTTCCAGCACCGCGGGAGCGTCTATATGTTGGCGACACGTACGGAATACGGGGACTTGATCATCGGTCGCTCCGACGACGAAGGGAAAACCTGGTCCGAACCCAGCGTGATTTTACCCGGCGGGGATCGAGATTCCGGCGGTCCTCATAAGGCGCCGATGCCGGTCGTCGAGCATCGCGGCCGTCTCTGGTCGGCGATCGAGTACGGCGCCTGGTCGTTAGGCGGTCACGATGCGGGGGTCGTCTCCGCGAGCGTCGATGCCGACTTGCTCGATCCTTCCAGTTGGATCAGTTCGCCGTTCTTGCCCTACGATCCGAGTTGGCCGGGAGCGATACGCGGAGGGGCTGCGCCGAGCGTGCTTGAAGGGAACGTGGTCGTGACGCCCGATGGGAAGTTAGTCAATATCCTGCGTTATCATACGAAGGGCGGGGAGCCGGAACACGGACGCGCGGTTATTCTCGAAATTGACGATCGGCATCCGGAGCGTCCATTGTCCTTCGGGAAAGTAATAGATTTCTACGGAAATCTTTCGAAATTTACGATCCAATTCGATTCTGTAAGCGGACTTTACTGGTCGCTTGTAAACAGAGTCGCTTCGTCGAATATCTTTCAACGTAACATTCTGACGTTGGTTTCTTCTCCCGATCTGGAGCGTTGGACGATATGCCGAGACATTCTCAACTACCATGATAACGGGTGGCCGGAGGACGACAAGCAAGCGGGCTTTCAATACGTGGATTGGGAAATTCACGGGGACGATCTAGTGTTCCTCTCGCGCACGGCGCTGAACGGGGCGTTCAATTATCACAATGCGAACTACATCACTTTCCATAGAATCACAGATTTCAGGAAGATATAGAGAGGGGTGAGAATCACGCATGAAACCAGAAGTGCCTAACGGAATTTGGCCGACGATGGTAACGCCGTTTACGGCTTCGGGAAGCATCGATTACGATGCATTAGAGATGTTGATCGAATGGTATATCGCCCATGGCAGCGACGGGTTGTTCGCCGTCTGCCAGTCCAGCGAGATGTTCTATCTATCCCTCGAGGAGAGAGTCGCTCTAGCGAAGTTCGTCGTCGAGAAAGCGGACGGTCGGCTCCCCGTCATCGCTTCGGGGCATATTTCGGACCGAGCGGACGATCAGGTCGAGGAGCTGGGCCGGATCGCCTCGACGGGGGTGGACGCCGTCGTCCTCGTCAGTAACCGCTTGGCCGCCCGCGAGGAGGACGACGAGGTTTGGAAGCGAAATGCGGAGTATATCTTAGAGCGGGTGCCGGAAGTGCAGTTCGGCATTTACGAATGCCCTTATCCTTACAAGAGGCTGTTAAGTCCCGAGCTGCTCAGATGGTGCGCGGACACCGGAAGATTTTCCTTCCTTAAAGATACCTGTTGCGATGTCGAGCAAATGAGGGAGAAGCTCGAGGCGGTGAGAGGCAGCCGGTTGAAATTATTCAATGCCAATTCTTCTACTTTACTAGAATCCTTGAAACTAGGGGCTGCCGGCTTCAGCGGCGTTATGGCGAATTTTCATTTAGATCTCTATGCGTACTTGGTGAAACGTTGGCGTACGGACCCTGCGATCGCGGACGCGATTCAGGCGTTCCTCGGGGTCGTATCTTTAGTAGAATTGCAATACTATCCTGTGAATGCCAAATATCATTTGCAGCTGAGCGGAGTGCCTCTGCAGCTTCGAAGCCGCGTATCCGACGAGACGTGTTTTAAACCGAATCAGAAGCTTGAGATCGAGCAGCTTCAAGTCTTAACTTCCTACGTAAGAGAACGGCTGAAGTCTAACGTCAGCAGTTGAATCGCAATGATTCTTACATAGACTAAGGGAGGTTTTACGATTGAAGAACAAAATGAAAGCGGTAGTCATGGGGATGTTCGCAGCAACGATGATCGTCGGGTGCTCGGGGGCCGGCGGCGCCGGCGAAGAAGCGCAGTCGCCGCCGGCCGAGACGCCGACGCCGACGGAAAACGCGCCGGACCCCGCGCCGGCGCCGGCGGAGTTCGATCCGTCCTCGGCGACGGGCGAAATCGTCATCTCGGTAAACTTCAGCGAAGCGGACTTCAAGAGGCGGTATATCGACATTATTAACAAGCAATTTCCGAACGTGACCGTCAAACAGCTCGTCACGTCGAAAGACTTCACCTTCGCGGATGTCGTCGCATCCAACACGCAGATGGATATTATCGACCAAGGCATTACGAACTTGAAGAGCATTCTCGACCTGAATCTCGCGCTCGATCTGGACCCGCTCGTGAAGGAGCAAAATATCGATTTGAACCGCTTCGATCCTTTCATCGTCGACGATATCCGGTCGTACGCGGCGAATGGGGAGCTGTATTTGATTCCCTACACGATTCAGCCGTTCGTGTTGCATTACAACAAGGCGATCTTCGATAAGTTCGGAGTGGATTATCCGAAACCGAACAGCACATGGGAAGAGTTAATCGAATTGTCCAAGGAGCTCTCTAGAACGCAGGACGGCGTAAATTACCGCGGGCTGCATGCCGGCATTAACGTGAACCGACTGCAAATGCAGCTTTCGCTGCCGTACGTCGATGCGGCTTCGGGGAAGTCGGTCGTCGGCTCCAACGAGGGCTGGAGCAAGCTGTTTCAAACCTACAAGGATATCTATGGCGTACCTGGGAACTTCCCGGAAGGCGCAACGTTCGGCGACGGCAACAACGCGTTTATCAAAGACCAGAACCTCGCGATGTTCCCGCACCTGATTTCCGTTCACAGCTCGGCTTGGGTAGAAGCGATTAACGCGGGCATGGATATCGGGGTAACGACGTATCCGGTGTTCAAGGATGCGCCGGGCATCGGTACGGGGCTGTTCGGAGGCGGATTGGCGATCTCCACGACCTCGAAGCAACCGGAGCTGGCGCTGGAAATCATTAAGTATTATACATCCGATGAAGTGCAATCGGAATTAGCGACGCTTGGCTTGGCTACGCCGCTGGTCAATCCGGACGTTCGCAACAAATTGTACGAGGGCAATGAAGTGGCGAGCCTAGTGGATGTTAACGTCCTCTACGAGAATCAATTCGCGGCCCCGTATGCGAAGTCGAAGTGGGACGCCGCTGCGGCCACCAAGGTGACGGAGGGCTTGACCCGCGTCGTAACGGAGAACGTCGACATCAATACGGTCTTGAGGGAAGTCGACGAGGCTGTCAACCAGGCGATCTCCGAAAATCCATAATCGGCGGGATCCACATTGAGGGCAAAGGAGAGTACCGAATCCGATGGTTAGCGTAGAGACACAAACCGTTACTCCGAGTAAAGGTTCTAAGCATATTAAGGTTGTGTTGGTGGGGGCCGGCGACCGAGGGATGGGTTACGCTACGCATGCGTTGCGTCATCCCGACGAGATGAAAATCGTCGGCGTCGTGGATCCCGATCCGGCGCGTAGACAACGGGCGGCGGAGGTTCACGGAATCGCCGAAGAGAACTGCTTCGACTCGGTGGAAGCGTTCGTACGGGTTCCTCGTTTCGCCGATGCCGCGATCAACGGGACAATGGATCCCCTGCATGTCCAGACCTCGATTCCCTTGCTCCGGGCAGGATACGATATCCTGCTGGAGAAGCCGATCGGGACGTCAGCGGAAGAAATCGTGACCTTGGAAGAGGAAGCCAAGAAGCATGGCCGCAAGGTGATGATATGCCATGTGCTTCGATACGCTCCGTTCTACTCGGAAATCCGGAGGCGAATCGCCGACGGGGAAATCGGCGACATCATTAGCATGTACGCCTCCGAGCATATCCGGTATCATCATATGGCCGTGTCGTATATTCGTGGAAAATGGAGCAATCAACAGCATAGCAAGACCTCTATGCTTATCGCGAAGTCATGCCACGACCTCGATATTCTGGCATGGATGAAATCGGGTATCGCGCCGAAGCGCGTCAGCAGCTTCGGGGGGTTAACGCATTTTACGAAGGAGCAAGCGCCTGCCGGCTCCGGCGAACGGTGTCTGGTCGATTGTCGGATCGAAGCTTCCTGCCCGTACTCGGCTCAGAAGCATCACGTGGAGATGAACCTATGGGCGAAATACGTTTGGCCGGGGAAGCATGAATCGATGACGGAGGAAGAGAAGCGGGAGTCCTTAAAGACGGATAGTCCGTTCGGACGGTGCGTGTGGAGATGCGACAACACCGTAGCGGACCATCAGTCGGTATCGATCGAATTCGAGGACGGCTCCACTGCGGTATTCAATCTCGTGGGCAATTCCCCGATGAACCATCGCTCTCTTCATATCAATGGCACGAAGGGTGAAATTCAAGGCGCATTGGAAGACGGCGCGTTCGTCATTCGGAAATACGATGCGCGTCAGGGCCGCGAATATACGGAAGAACGGGTGGAGTTGAACGCCTCCAAGGGGATGCATGGAGGAGGGGATTCGATTCTGATTAAAGATTTCGTCCGGATTATCCAAGGCGGCGAGCCGTCGCCCAACACGACGAGTCTGGAAGATTCGATCACGAGTCATCTGGTCGGGTTCGCGGCTGATCGGTCGATGGAAGAAGGACGATGGGTCTACCTAACCGAATATCGCGACTTGACGTAAGAAGAAAAGAGGCCTTCTCTCTATGTCCGATGGAACATAGGAGAAGGCCTCTTTTTCCATGCGCCTTCCATGTTTTTTTATTGTAAAGGAAATCTTCACACGAAATTCACGCCGGTTCCATTACAGTGAACATAAGGGATTGAGACGGATAGGGAAAGGGGAGCTGCGGCTTGGCGCGAATTTTGTTTAATCACGTCTATAAGAAGTACGCGAAAGACTCGACCTACGCTGTGAAAGACTTCAACTTGGAAATCCAGGATCAGGAATTCGTCGTCTTCGTCGGTCCCTCGGGCTGCGGGAAATCGACGACGCTGCGAATGGTGGCGGGGTTGGAAGAGATCAGCGAGGGGGAGATGTACATTAACGATCGTTTAATCAACGATCTTCCTCCGAAGGATCGGGATATCGCGATGGTATTCCAAAACTATGCCCTATACCCGAATATGAGCGTATACGAAAATATCGCGTTCGGACTTCGACTGCGAAAGCTCCCGAAGCACGAAATCGACCTTCATGTGAAGCGAGCGGCGAGAGTGCTGGAGATCGAACAATTTCTCGACCGCAAGCCGAAGCAGCTTTCCGGGGGACAACGGCAGCGGGTCGCCTTAGGCCGAGCGATCGTAAGGAATCCGCAAGTGTTTCTCATGGACGAACCGTTATCCAACCTGGATGCGAAGCTGCGGGTGCAGATGCGCACGGAAATCATTCGGCTGCACAAGCAGCTTGGCGTGACCACGATTTATGTCACCCACGATCAGACGGAAGCGATGACGATGGGCAACAGAATCGTGGTGATGAAGGACGGGGTCATCCAACAAGTGGATACGCCGGAAGGAATCTATAACTTGCCGAACAATATGTTCGTCGCCGGTTTTATCGGATCGCCGCCTATGAATTTCATAAGCGGTAAACTGCTAGAGAACGGGGACAAGCTGGAGTTTCATACCCGCCGATTCGCCTTGGAAATCCCTGCGCGGAAAGCGGCTGCCTTGCGCGCTCGCAATCTCGTCGAACGGACAGTCATTCTTGGCATCCGACCGGAAAATATTAGCAACGAACGATCCGAGTCAGGTTCCTCTCCTCGTGCGGAGTTTCAAGGGATGCACAAATCCAGCGAACTGATGGGGGCGGATCGATTCCTCTTCCTGGATGCCGGGACGGATAACGATCTCATCGTGCGTGTACATCCGAAGTATCGGTACGACATAGACGAGCCGCTGACGGTGACGATGGACATGAGCAAAGCGGTGTTTTTCGACCGGGATAGCCATGAACGGATTACGGAGTAAGGGAAGGGGGAGCGACATGCAAGCGAGGAATACACGGAGGTCCCGTCCCGCGGTCAGGTTATGGATATCCGCGCTTTGCGCGATCCTTTCGCTGTCGCTCGCGCTGACTTCCGCCGTGTGGCATCCATCGCCGGCTGCAGCGGACGAACCTCGGGATCGGCTCCAATCGATGCAAGAACAGTTCGGGCGCATGTACCATGACGTTCTAAGGCAATGGGAGGCGGAAGGGTTGTCCGCAGGGACGGAATCGTTCCGTATTCAGGCGACCGATTACATCGCCGCATCGGATGAGTCCGGACTTGCGAAGGGGAGCTACGAAGGTAGCGGAGATGTCCTCATCTGGCGCAACGACCGGGACAACTGGGTCGAATACGAAGTGGACGTTCCGGAGACCGGCCTATACGAGATGACGGTACGCTACAACCATTACCGGGATGAAAGCGCTTCAGGGTCGAGGACCTATCGTCCGGCGACGTTTTCTATCGCGGTGGACGGCGCATTTCCGTTCCGAGAAGCTCGGTCGATTCGGTTCCCTCGATATTTCCGCGACGCGATGCCGCTGAAAGTCGATCGCTTCGGGGATCATATGCGTCCGCAGCCCATCGAGGTAGAACGTTGGGCAGACTTGGCGGTCACCGATCGGGAGGATTCTTATGACGTTCCGCTGTTGTGGAAATTAACGGAGGGGACGCACACGTTGCGGCTGCAGGGCTTCTCCTCGATCGTGCTGGACACGATCGCGTTCGGACCGCCTGCGGCGTTGCCGACCTACGACGAGGTACTTGCCGGATACCCGGCGGCGAATCCTGCGGCCGGCAGCGAGCCTATCGTTATCGAGGCGGAACGGATGCACGAAAAAAACGAAGTTTCGATTCAGATCTTAAGCGACAAAGACGCTTTCATGACGCCGAAGTCCGACGGAGCGACCTTGTTTAACGGGGTAGGGGGAAATCGGTGGAACGACGGAGGAGAGCAGATCACATGGGCGTTCACGGTTTCGGAAGCCGGCCTGTACGATATCGGTCTTCGGGTCTTGAACAACCTACAGTCCAATGTGACTTCTTACAGAAAGCTCTTGATCGACGGGAAGGTTCCTTTCCAAGAGATGCTCGCCTTCGGTATCCCTTACGACAACAAGTGGCAGCGATACATCCTTAGTAACGAGGAACGGCAGCCCTACGCATTTTACTTGGAAGCGGGAGAACACACGTTATCCATGAGCGTCACTTATGCGCCGCATAAAGAAGTGCAGGCGCTTCTCGAACAAGCGATCCAGCAGCTCGGCAGCGTGACGAGCGATGTGCAGATGTTGACGAGGGGCGAGGACGATCCGAACCGCACCTGGGACATCGAAGACAATTTTCCGGAAATCCCGGAGCAGCTGCGGCAAATTCAAGAGAAGCTGCACAGAATGTCAGAGCTATGGATCGCGAATAACGGGCGCAAGGATAACAACTATCAATCGCTGCGTACAGCGATATCGGACATTCAAGATCTGGTCGATCGCCCGAATCAGATTCCGAACAAGAAGGACACGCTGGCGATCATTCAGTCCAAGGTAGCCTCGATTACGAATCAGTTAACGAAACAGCCGCTTGCGCTCGACCAGATCGTTCTCGTCCCGCATGGGAGCGGCTTTCCGAGAATGACGGCCAATCTCTGGGAGAAGGCAACGAACGGGGTCATGAACTTCGCCCGGTCCTTCAACGAGGAGAATCAGTTGTCCGATAACGAGGAGGGCGTACTGAACGTCTGGATGAATTATGGGCGGGACTATGTGAATTTGCTTCAGGAGCTGGCCGATCAGTATTTCACGCCGGAGACGGGCATTCCCGTGAAGATCGACTTGCTGCCGCGCGAGGAGCTGCTCGTACTGGCCAATGCGACGAACAAAGCTCCGGACGTGGCGCTCGGAATCAGCGAAGGCAAACCGTCGGAATTCGCGTTCCGTAACTCCGCCGCGGACTTGTCCGCATTCGAGGGTTTCGAGGAATTAATCGAACATTTCGCGCCGGGGTCGATGCTCCCGTATTATTACGACGGCGGATATTATGCGGTACCGGAAACCTTGCAACTCAAGATGCTGTTTTACAGGAAGGACATCTTAGACCAATTAGGGCTCGGGATCCCGAACACGTGGCATGACGTATACGAGATGCTGCCGACCTTGCAACAGAACGGATACAACTTCTACATTCCTACTGGGGAATTTCTAATGTTCGTCTATCAGAACGGCGCCGACTTCTACGAGGAGGACGGAATGCGGACGGGGCTCGATACGCCGGAAGGATTCACATCGTTCAAGCAAGCGACGGAGCTGTTTAGCCTCTACGGCATCGAGCAGCAAGTCCCGAGCTTCTACCAGCATTTCCGCGACGGCGATATGCCGATCGGAATCGCGGATTTGAATACGTATCTCCAATTAACGGTGGCTGCTCCCGAATTGACCGGATGGTGGGGAATGGCGCCGATCCCGGGGTACGAAGGCGAGCAAGGCGAGGTGGAGCGTTGGGCGGGCGGCAATATCGGCATGCTGTCCCAAGGTCTCGGAGGTTTCGGAGCGGGGACGCCGGCTTCGGGAGCCGCCGGTCAGAGCTCCGCGATGATTATGAAGAAATCTTCGAATCCGGAATGGGGCTGGGAATTTATCCGATGGTGGATGTCTTCCCAAATTCAAGAGCAGTTCGGTTCCGAGTTGGAAGGGTTCTATGGAGCTGAATTCCGATGGAATACGGCGAATGCGGAGGCGTTCGTCAAGCTGCCTTGGACGCCGGATGAGCTGGATCCGCTGTTGGAGCAGTGGCGTTGGTACAAATCGATGGTGAATGTACCGGGCTCGTATTTCATTCCGAGAGAGCTGAATAACGCTTGGAACCGGACCGTCGTCGACGGTATGAATTACCGCAGCTCGCTGGAGAGAGCGGTGATGAACATCGACCGCGAGTTGATCCGGAAGCAGACCGAGTTCGGGTATCGCGACGACAGCGGCAACATTCTCGAAACGTTCGGATTGCCCGAAGTGAACCGCCCATGGGAAGGGGTTGACCGATATGCCGATTAAGATGCGATTGTTTGCGGCGGCGCAGGAAATTTGGCGATACCGGTTGTCCTACCTCTTCATAGCTCCATTCGTAATTTCCTTCGGCATCTTTATCTTTATTCCGGTGCTTGCGGCCATGGGACTCAGCTTCACCGCATTCAACGGGATGGAGGCGCCGCGCTGGGTGGGCTGGAAGCATTACGAATACTTGTTCTCTCAGGATTCGCTCTTCTTGCAATATGCGCTGCCCAATACGGTGAAATTCGCCGTCATCGTAGGGCCGGGCGGTTATATCGCCTCCTTCGTGCTGGCTTGGCTCCTTGCGCAGCTTCCCGATCGAGCGAGGCTGTGGTATGTGTTAGCGTTCTACGCTCCCTCCTTGGCGGGGGGAGTGGCGATGTCGATCATCTGGATTCCGTTGTTGTCGGGCGACAGAATCGGATATTTAAACAGCTTTCTACTAGGTATTGGGTTCATCGACGAACCGCGATTATGGGTGTTGGATAAGAAGTATTTAATGAATTCGATGATTTCGGTGACGTTGTGGTCTTCGATGGGCATCGGCTTCCTTGCCATGTTGGCGGGCATCCTCAACGTGGATAAGACGTTACACGAGGCAGGGCGGGTGGACGGAATCCGCAGCAGGCTTCAGGAGGTATGGTTGATTACGATCCCGTCGATGAAACCCCAGATGCTGTTCGCGGCCGTCATGGCGATCGTCGGCGCGTTCAAAGCGGGGCATATCGGAGTGGAGCTTTCCGGACAAAACCCGACGCCGCAATACGCGGGGCATCTGCTTGTGAACCATGTGGAGGATTATGGGTTGATCCGGTTCGAGATGGGGTATGCCTCCGCCGTGTCGGTCGTCTTGTTGGTTATTATATTCTTAGCCAATCGATTGAGCTGGAAGTTGTTCGGAGCGAAGGAGGATGAGGCATGAATCGCTTAGGATGGAACTTGCGAGAAGCTGCTGCGCTGCGCCGCCGGGCGTCCCTGCTTCTCGGATGGGACCGCGGGCAAATATGGATCGCGGCGATGCTGCTTCTGCTGGGGATCTTCATGCTTCTCCCGCTGATCTATATTTTTAACCACGCGCTGAAGCCGTACTCGGAGCTGTTCATTTTTCCGCCGAATATTCTTGTGATGGATCCGACTTGGGCTAACTTTACGGAGTTGTTCGTCGTGACCCGAGATTCGGCGATCCCGGCGTCTCGTTACATGTTTAATAGCATCGCGATCGCCGTGATCGCGACGTTAGCCGTGACGATCGTCAGCGCTCTCTGTGCGTACCCGCTGGCGAAGCACAAGTTTCCGGGCGCCAACGCGCTGTTCTTCGTCATCATTGTGTCGTTAATGTTCGTTCCGGAGACGATGCAAATTCCCCGTTACGTCGTTGTATCGTCTCTGGGCATTACGAATACGTTTTGGGCCCATATATTGCCGCATGTCGCGGCACCCGTGAGCGTCTTCCTCATGAAGCAATTCATGGACCAAGTGCCCAATGAACTGATCGAAGCGGCGAAGCTCGATGGAGCTCGGGAAGCGATGATTTTTCTGCGCATCGTGATGCCGGTGTGCATGCCGGCCGTAGCCACCGTCGCCATCCTGCAATTTCAGAACATCTGGGGAAATACGGAGACGTCCATTCTGTTTACGACGGACGATTCGATGAAGACGTTCCCTTATTTTCTGCAGACGTTAACCCAAAATTTGGCGAATTCCGTAGCGCGTCAAGGGGCCGCGGCCGCCGCTTCGCTGGTGATGATCGTACCGACCTTACTGGTCTTCTTGGTCTTTCAACGCAAGGTGATCGCCACGATGGCCCACTCCGGCATCAAATAATCGCGCGGAAAGGAGGAGCGAAGCCATTGAAGTTTTGGAGTAAAGGCGTGCTCTCCGCGATCGTCGCCGTGCTTCTGACCACTGTATCGGGAATCGGGGACCAGGCGGCCAGGGCCGATGTGATGTATCCGACGTTCACGAAAGACAGTTACGGCAACGTGATCTTCACGCAACCGGCATATACGCCGATTCGATTGCTGGGCGACGATCTCGTCGTTCCGGACCCGGAGGAGCCGGCATCCGAACAGTCCTCGCCTCTTTCGGGTCCGAAGGACGTGTTCATCGATTCGAAAGATCATGTCTATATCGCGGATACCGGGAATAACAGAATCGTGCACTTCGACGAAAACCTTCGGTTTCTTCGATACATTGAGTCGAAATCTTCCCCGTTCAAAGCGCCTGAAGGCGTATTCGTCGACCAAGAGGGCGACGTCTACGTAGCCGACACGGGGAATAAACGGGTCGTGCACCTAGATTCGGAAGGAAATTTCGTACAGGAGATGGGGCGTCCGAATTCGCGGTTCATTCCCGAGGATTTCAAGTACGATCCTATCAAGGTCGTAGCGGATCGGCGGGGGTACCTGTACGTCGTAACGCTCGGAGGCTATAGAGGCTTGCTGCAGATGGATCAAGAGGGGAATTTCCAAAGCTTCTATGGAGCTAATAAAACGGAGTTCTCCGTGCTGGACGCGGTGAAGAGGGCGCTGTATACCGAAGAGATGTACGCGAACGAAATCAGCAAGCTGCCAGGCGCGATCAGCAATGTGGCGATCGGACCGGACGGATTCATCTACACCTCGACTTCGGGAAATATCAGCAACAGCCAGGTGAAGCGGTTAAACTACGAAGGGAAAAACCTGTTGGTGAATTCGACGGAACTGCTTGAAGGAGAATCGAAGTCGCTTTCTTTCGGAGAGCGGTTGTGGACGCGGTATTCCGAGGAAGGGCGGAAGCTGCTTCCGCAAATTGCGGACCTTGCCGTCGATCAGTACGGCAACATCATCGCCATCGATCAACAATACCGGTTCGTCAACCAATACGATTCATACGGCAATCTTCTGTTTTTCTGGGGGGGCCGATCGGCCCCGTCTTCGACGCAGCTCGGCTTGATTAAAAACCCTGTGGCCGTCGCGGTCAATTCTCGAAACGAGTTGTTCGTCTTGGACGATCAAGAGAATGTGCTCCAAGTGTTCCGGCTGTCGGAATTCGGTCAACTCGTCTATCATGCGAACGATTTGACGAATAAAGGGTTTTATGCGGAAAGCGAGCCTTATTGGCATCGGGTGCTGGAGTTGAACGCGCAATATACGCCGGCCATTCTTGGATTGGCCAAGACGGCTTACCAGAAGGAAGACTACGCCACGGCGAAGGAACTGTTTCGACGCGCAGGGGATCAAGTGGGGTATTCGGATTCGTTCTGGCAGCTGCGGCTAAGATGGTTCCAAGAACGATTTTCCTTCTTTGCGACGTTATTCGTTGCGCTTAGCGCCGTCTATCTCGCCGGCGGACGGTTCGTCCGGAAGCTGGCCGCTCGATTCGCCGCAAGGCGATCTCCCCGTACCCATCCGGTATGGGAGCAGCTGAAGCATGCGTTCTACATGCTGAAGCATCCTATAGACGGGTTTACGGCGCTGCGGTTCGAAAACAAAGGCGGCTACCGGGGAGCTATTCTCATCTTGATCGGCATGTATGCCGCCTTGCTCGCGTATCGCATGTTTACGAGCTTCTCCTTCCTTAAGGCAGAGGAACATTCGGTCAATGCATTGACCGTATTCATTCAATTTTCACTCGTGTGGTTCGTATGGGTCGTCTGCAATTATTTGATCAGCTCGATCTACCGCGGGGAGGGTCGCTTCAAGGACGTGTTCGTCGGCAGCGCATACGCTCTGATCCCGTTCGCGCTTTTCGCCATCCCGTTAACGTTGATTTCCAATGCCTTGACGTTGTCCGAGGAAGCCATCTATCAGTATTTATTGTACGGCTTGGTCGTCTGGGTCGGCGCCATGTTCTTCTGGAAGGTGCAGTCGTTGCAAAATTACGGCGTAGGAGAGACCGTCGTCAACATCTTGCTGTCCGTCTTCGCCATGGTGGTCACGGGAGTTCTCGCCTTTATCGTGATCGGCTTGTCGAACGAGCTTAGATTGTTTATTTATGAAGTGTACCAGGAGGTGACGCTTCGATGAGTCGAATCGTTGGTACGATTCGTGCGCGAATCCCGCAGACGATCGTTATGTCGCTCTTCCTCGCTGCGTTGATCTATCTGGCGATGACGACGGACATCCGTTGGAGCTCCGAAGGGGCAACGGCTCCGCCTCCCGCGGCGACGGTCGAAGCCGTGCAGAACCCGATGTCGGGTCATGAGGAGCTGCCGTCGGAGGGGCGATTCGAACAAGTGGCGGAGACGGATACGCTTGTTTTGCGGGTCGATCCGGGGTCGGGTCACTTCATGGTCACGGATAAGCGGAGCGGGAACTTGTGGCATTCCTACCCGAACCCCGAGCATTGGAAGGACGAGACGATCGGAGGCATCTGGAAAGACCATCTGCGATCCCCGGTTATGATCCAGACATTGGATTTTACGAGACACAATGCGCGTCCGGAATTAACGAACTGGATTTCCGCCAACGGCGCGATCCGCGATTACGAGCCGATCGAAGGCGGCGTTCGCCTAACGTACGCGTTCACCGACGTACAAGTATCCATTCCCGTAGAAATTCGGATTCGGGACGATTATATAGAGACGAAGATCGTGAACGAACGAATTCAAGAGGCCAAGAACGGATTGTTATCGGTACGCCTGTTCCCCTTCTTCGGGGCCGAACATAGCGTCGGTCAAGACGGGTATTTGTTCATCCCCGACGGCTCGGGGGCGATTATGAATTTTTCGAAATCCAGCCGAAATAAGATGAATCTTTACAAAGAACCGATCTACGGGCCGGATTTCGCCTACCGCACCGACGAGTCTTCGCGACATATGGTAAGAATGCCTGTCTTCGGAATGAAGTCGGGCGACAACGGATTCCTGTCGATCGTGGAAGGGGGGGAAGAGTACGCCGACATCGTCGCCTCCCCGGCCGGCGTATACAGTCTGTATAATTGGATCGGCACGGAGATGCGGTACCGTTCCCCGTTCGAGCAAGTCACGAACCGCCACCGCGAAACCTCGTATCTGGCTTATGACGAGGAACGCCGTTTCGGCTCCGACCGCGTCGTCCGCTACTACGTATTGACCGGCGAGCAGAGCACTTATGCGGGGATGGCTTCCCGGTATCGTCAGTATTTAATGGAAGAACAAGGTTACGAGCGTATCGTGCCGGAGCAACGTTCGATTCCGCTTCAAGTGTCCCTCATCGGCGGCGATCGGGAAGAAGGCTTGTTTATGGATGCCTACGTTCCGATGACGACCTCCAGCCAAGCGATGGAAATCGTGAACACCCTGTACGGCATGGGGGTGGAGCGGATGAGCATTAACCTGCTTGGTTGGCAGAAAGACGGGTTCACGAGCTTCGGCGACGTTCTCCCGGTCGATTCCCGACTGGGAGGGAACGAGGGCGTCCGGCATTTCGTCGACTTCGCGCATTCGCTCGGGTTTCCGGTCTCCTACGGCGTTAACTATGTTTTGAACAACTCGGGGGCGCACGGCTTCTCCAGTCGACATTCGGCGATGCGCGATATGTCCGGCACGATCATGAATTTCGAAGATTGGTACGAGAACGACTTGCCCATGGCGAGCCTACGGTTCGTCGAACGGTATTTCGACGAGGATTTGCGCGAGATTTCCAAGCTAGGGTTCGACGGAGTGACATTCGGCCATGGATACGGTTACGGCGGGGGATTGGGGCAATGGTTGATCAGCGACTTCAATACGCGGTACGGCAGCAGCCGAAGCGAGGCCATGGCTTTGCAAGCGCAGTTCTACCGTCAGGCGGCGGAGCGATTCTCGACCGTTAATGCAAGCTATTCCGCGCAGTACGTGAACGCGTATGCGGACCATATTTTCGGGATGGTTGACGATTACTCTTACGACTTGTTTTCGAATCGGGCGGTTCCGTTCATGCAGATCGCGCTGCACGGGCTGCTTACCTATTCTTCCCGATACGTGAACGATCGAGGGGAATACCAAGAGCAATTCTTGCGGGACTTGGAATACGGAGCGCTTCCGTCCTTCGCCTTCACGCATGAGCCGACGCATCGAATGAACGATTCGTACAGCCTAAGAATGTTCAGCACCCAGTACGAGGATTGGGCGGAGAAGGCGGTTCAGCAATATCAAGCCTATAACGAGGCGCAGCGCGACTTGCAGGATCGATTTATCGTGAACCACCGGTCGTTGGCGAACGATGTGTTCGAGACGACCTACGAGAACGGTACGCGGATCGTCGTGAATTATGGGAGCGCTCCTTATGCGGTCGGTACCCGGCATGTCGAGGCGAGAGGATATTTAATCGTAAAGGGGAGCGAACGATGAAGCGTCTAAGCGCCAAGGCGGTGCGGAATATCGAAGGCTCGTTGTTCATCGCTCCTTGGGTCGTCGGATTTTTCGTCTTTATGGCGTTTCCGATTTTTTATTCGCTGTATATGAGTTTCCATCGGGTGCAAGTGTTGGCGACGGGCATCGAGGCCAATTTCGTCGGCTTCGACCTCTACAAATCTATCTTATTTGAAAACGGAAGCGTCCTATACAACGACTTGATCCCTTTTTTGAGCGAAGCCGTCATTATGCTGCCGATCATTATCATTTTCTCGTTGCTGATCGCGATTATATTAAACCAACGGTTTCCCGGTCGCTTGGCGTTTCGGATGATCTTCTTCTTGCCGGTGATCTTTACGACGGGCAGGGTCATTCTTGAATTTATCGCGCAAGGGGAAGGAGGGCTGGATTTCCTGTCGCGGTATAACGTGAACTCGTTCATCGCGACCCGCCTCCCGGAGCTGTGGGCGAACGCCATCATCACGGTGTTGGAATCGTTCATTTTGATCCTTTGGTATTCCGGGGTCCAAATCTTGCTCTTCCTAGCCGGCCGGCAGACGATCCCGAGCTCGATCTACGAGGCTTCCCGCATCGACGGGGCGAATCCTTGGGAGACGTTTTGGAAAATTACGCTGCCGGGTATGATTCCTTTCATTTTCCTTAACTTGATCTATACGGTGGTGGACTTGTTCACCTTCCCTACGAATCCGATCATCGCCAAGGTGAACTCGAGCAATTACGGGCTATCCAGCGCGCTGGCGTGGATTTACTTCATGATTATTCTGGCGTTTCTGGGCGTAACGCTTCTCGTTTTCCATCGGATCACAAGATCTTACCGGGTCGTTAATTCGTAGAGGGGGGAATGGGAGTGGGGAATGCGGCGACGCATACGGATAAGAAAGTCATCAGGAGAAAATGGAAATGGAACCGAAACGGAACGGTATTGCGGAAAACGAAATATGCCTTATTAGGGAAAGAAGCGGACCAAGGCCTTCTGTTCAAGCTATTTATTTACGTCATTCTGATCGACACCGCTTATATTTATTTAAATCCATTGTTTTTCATGATCTCGACGATGGTGAAGGACGCCTCGGATCTGGTCGATCCCGCCGTCAATTGGGTGCCGCGCGTTATTTATCTAGGAACGTTGCAGGAAGCTTGGGTCATGCTCGATTATGCGAAATCGTTTTTTCTAAGCACAGGCCTTACGCTGGCCATCGCCGCGTCTCAGACGCTACTGTGCGCCGTCGCGGGGTATGCTTTCGCCCGACTCGAATTTCCGCTCAAGACGTTCTGGATGTTTTGTTTGCTCTTAACGTTCATCGTTCCGCCCCAGCTTACGATATTGCCGATGCTGCTCGCCGCGAGCGAGCTGGGCTGGATCAACAAGCTGTATCCTCTATTGCTTCCGGCGCTATTCGGCCATGGGCTGAAAGGGGCGTTGTTCGTCATTATTTTCAGGCAATTCTTCGGCACGCAGCCGAAGGATCTGGAGGAAGCGGCGCGGATCGACGGAGCGAACGTATTTAAGGTGTTTTATAAGGTCATGCTTCCGCTGGCCCGGCCTGCGATCATCGTTGTGTTCCTGTTCTCGTTCGTGTGGAATTGGAACGACTCCTATTACCCCGGAATGTATTTGATCAACGCGCAGGACGTTCCTCTCTCGCTCGGCATGTCCAAGATTTCGGCGGGGATCGAAGCAAGAATCGCGGAGAATGGACCGACGGTATTCGACGAGCCGATCAAGATGGCTACCTCTTTCTTAATGATCCTGCCGCCTCTAGTGCTGTACATGTTCACCCAACGATATTTCGTAGAAGGCGTGGAGCGTACGGGTCTGGTCGAATAGAAGAGGAAATTCGAGACAGCCGGAAAGCGGAATATCAGGTATAATACCTGTAAATACGTTGCGTAAGGGTGAGGCCGCGATGCACATATTGATCGTAGAGGACGAACCGAAAATCAGAGATGTGTTGAAGGCTTATCTAGAGATGGAAGGCTGGGCGGTCGACTTTACTTCCGACGGGCACGAGGCCGTAAGCAAATTCGACCTGCATCAGCATGATCTAATTTTACTGGATCTTAAGCTGGAAGGGTTAAGCGGCGAAGACGTTTGCCGCCGGGTGCGGCAGAAGTCGAATGTGCCGATCATCATGATTACTTCGAAAAATCGGGAGAACGATACGATCCGAGGATTGAATCTGGGAGCGGACGATTATATCGCGAAGCCGTTCCGGGTGAAAGAAGTCGTGGCGAGAATCAAAGCGCTGAGGCGTCGCCTCCATCTGCACGAAACCGAAGATGCGAACGAAGAGGGCCGACCGATGGTTTACGACAGAGGTCGGCTCGTCGTAAATCCGGTCAACAAAAGCGTATTCGTAGACGGCAAGACGGTGCAGTTAACAGCAACCGAATTCAAGCTCCTGACCGTCTTGTGCGAAAATCAGAAGAAAGTATTCAGTCGCAGCGAGCTTTCCTATATTGTCCAAGGTTATAGATTCCAAGGGGATAGCCGGACGATAGACGCCCATGTGAAAAATTTACGCAAGAAGATCGAGGAAGACAGTCAGCAGCCAAGGTATATTATGACTCGGATCGGCGCGGGGTATCAATTCGCCGCCGCGCCGGAGGGAGACTGATTTGAAAGGGCTGCTCCGCTATTTACGCCGGATGAACGTTTTGTTATTCACGGCCTTTTTCTTCTTTTCGCTCGTATTCATTTTGCTCATTTCTTCCGCCCATCGGTTCCATTGGGACAGCTTGTTCTCGACCTACCAAAGAAGCTTGCTGGATGGCAATGCCTATCGATTAATGGACGATATGCGTCAGGCCGAAATCCGAGCGAGCGCGCCGGAAGAGGAAGAGATCGCATGGGTGAAGAGGAGAGCGAATCTTTACGGCATCTTGATCCAATATACGTCGTTGGACGGACGGACGATCTGGATCGATACGATTCGGGATTTCGATGAAGCCTACTTGGAGGAAGCTAACGAATATCCGTATATTATCGACGGCCGTACGGTCGGCACCCTCAAGGCGGCGAATCTGGCCGCACGGAACAAGTTGAATCCTACGATGATCGAATACCAGGAACAATTGGAGTTTCGTTCCAAGATCTTGTATGCCTCCATCATCGTCATTGCATTCCTGTTAAGCTTCTGGATCGCTCGCGTCTTGTCGAGACATCTCAAGCTGTTGGAGGAGCAAACGAATCAAATTCGGATGGGCCGCAGGGAATTGCGAATTTCCTCGAAGGGACCGGAGGAAGTTAGAATGCTGGCCGTTACGCTCGACGAGATGGTGAAGGAACTAAAGAAGCAGGAAGATTGGCGGCAGCACTTAATGGAGGATCTAACCCACGAGCTTCGAACGCCGTTGACGTCGATGCTCACGCAAATCGAAGCGATCCAAGACGGGGTATACGAGGCGGACGAGCAGCGCATGCAGGAAATCTTCGAAGAGTTGGAACGGCTTTCCCGTTTGATTAACGATTTGGAACGATTGTCCGAAGCGGAGAGCGCCCGCTTCTCCATTCATATCGAAAAGACGGATATGGTTCGCTTGGCGCGGAAGGTTCATGAAAATTTCCGTACGCTGGCGAGCTCGCAGGGCATTCAATTGACGTTCGAGAGCACGAACGTTCCTTGCTTCTGCGAGGTGGACCGCGATAAGATCGTTCGGGTCGTCTCCAATGTGTTGTCCAATGCCATTAAATACAACCAGCCCGGCGGTACCGTGAAACTAAGAATCGAATGCGAGCCCGAGCACACGGACATTATCTGCGAGGACACCGGAATCGGAATCGGCGAAGAGGATTTGCCGTACATCTTCAACCGCTTGTATCGCGCGGACAAATCAAGGTCCCGCTTTAACTCGGGAGTGGGGCTGGGGCTTAGCATCGTCAAAGCGCTCGTCGACGCGCACAACGGAACGGTATGGGCCGAAAGCGAGCTTGGCGTCGGCTCCGCGTTCACCGTCCGCATTCCGGCGAAATACGTGAATGCCGAATCCGAATCCGGTCATCCAAGCTAGGAATCAGCAAACTACAAGGGATCTCTCTATCCTTGTAGTTTGCTTTTTCTTTTTCCGTAGGATTTGGGTAGTACAGGTATCGACTTGCGCCTCGCACGCAAATATTTGCGCGACGTGCTTCAACTTTTGCGGAAGTACATTGCCCGGTCTAGGTTACTATTCACTAAGCGGTATATGAACCGGACCAACCAAATTCGAATTCGCGAGGTGTTGTATGATGTCGATTCCGTATCAAGCCCATTCCCCCAGTGTAAGGAGTCTATTTAGTAACCGAATCGTTCAGTCTGTCTTATTGTCGGGGTTGCTGCTGCAGATGGGGATCTGGATTCGCAATTTTGCAATTCTGCTCTTTGTAACGGAGCAAACGAATAAAGACCCCGTAGCCATCGCGCTGATCTCAGTGGCGGAGTTCGCGCCGATCTTTGTTTTTTCCTTTATCGGCGGTACGTTCGCCGACCGGTGGAGACCCAAACGAACGATGATTATTTGCGATTTACTTAGCGCTTTATCCATCTTCGTCGTCTTATTGGCGCTAGTTTACGGCGGGTGGAAAGCGATCTTCTTCGCCACGCTGGTTTCATCGATTCTGTCTCAATTTTCCCAACCGTCCGGGATGAAGTTATTTAAGCTTCATGTACCGGAATCGCTGATGGGCATGGGGATGTCGATGTACCAAACGATGATGTCCGTCTTTATGGTTTTCGGGCCGATTCTCGGCACGTTGATTTATTTCCGTTTCGGCATTCAGGTCGCCATCGCGATCATGGGGATTTGTTTTCTCTTGTCGGCGGCGGCGCTTACGTTGCTCCCTCCGGACCGGAAAGACCGGAATAGCGGGCAATCCTCGTCGGTGAACATATCCCGCGAGATGAAACTAGGGATTAAATATGTAACCTCTAAGAAGATTTTTATGTATATGGGCGCATTCTTCTTGGCCGGCGGCATGGGCCTCGGATTAATTAGCCCGCTCGGGATTTTCTTGGTTACGGAGCAGTTGGGGTTATCGGCGGAAAGTCTGCAATGGTTTACTTCGCTGAACGGCATCGGCATGATTCTCGGCGGCATTATTGCGATGGGGCTCTCGAAGCATGTCCCGCCGCAGAAGCTGCTATTGACCGGATTTATTGCGAATGCGCTGGCCGTGTCCGTGCTGGGTACGGTTCCGGTCTTGAGCATTGCGCTTGCCGCACAGTTCCTCTCCGGACTCATGGTTCCTTTTATTCACATTGCATGCAATACGTTAATTCTTAACCAAGTAGAGGAAGCTTACGTCGGAAGAGTGAACGGCATTCTAAATCCGCTCTTTATGGGCGGGATGGTCCTCAACATGAGCTTCGTGGGGGTGATCAAGGAACAATTGCCTCTCGGCGCGATTTACCTGATCGCGTCAGGCATTTTCATGATCGGCGTACTTGCCGCGCTGCCGCTCGCGAAGATGAAGCTGGAACGCCGGATCCATGCGGCCGGTCTGCATCACCATCATTGATCGCCTGATTTCCGTGCCGCGACTTAGTTTTTCTGAATAAGTTTCCTCACCTGGGATCGGCTCCGGCCGATTCCAGTTTTTGTTCGATCGCGGCAATTTCGCGTGTGATATTATAGAGGCGGGATCGGCAGAGACGCGTTTCATTCGGGCTGTAAAACAAGCGGTCGCGTCGAATGATAGGAATAACGGGAAATTACAGTATCGGTTCCTAGCCCGGATTTGTAACAATGGAGGATGTAACAGTACCCTGCTCGGAAGACGCGGACACGGAGGCGAAACATTACATGAATGTCGTGGGCGTGTATCGTTCCAAAAAATATTTGCAGCGCATCCTGACGACGATTACGTTGGTTTTGGTCGGGCTGCTGATCGTCTCGTCGGCTGCAATCTATTATACGTCCGAGAAAACCGTGCTGCTTATGCAACGGGACACGAACGAGAAAATATTGGCGCAAGTCAACTTCAACATCGCCAACATGAACGACGTGATCAGCAATATGGCCGCCTCGCTATACTTTGATCCGGAGCTCGTTCCGCTTATGACGACGAAAAACATCCATATCATGGATCTGATTAAGAAGCAAAACCGTCTCGACTCCGTCGTGAACGCGACGTCGTTCCTGCATTCGATCGTCGTCTACAACGGCTTCTCCGACCAGGTGTACTCGGGGGGAGACTCCGTCTTCAGGCATCCGGAGAGCGTTGCGGCAGCCAAGCTGAAGGCGTTCTTGAAGGAGGCGGACGGCGTCGTGAAGATGCGGCTCATTCCGCTTCATCTATTTTCTAAGGAGCCGAAGGTCGACGTCTTGTCGTTTATGATGTACGACGAATCCCGGTCGTATAACGGGAAGGACAGCGTGTTCATCTTGAATGTGAAGCCGGAGTGGCTGTTCGACAATGTGAAAATGATCAACGACCTCGCCGTGAAGCAGGCGAGCGCAATCTTCCTAGTCGACGGCCGGGGGAACGTGCTGGATTCGGCGGGCCTACGGCCGGCGGCAATCGCCGAATGGGAATCGATCCGGCGATTGCCCGAGCTGTCGGCGCAGGGATACGGGGATTTCGTGATCGACGTCGACGGGGAGAAAAGTCTCGTCACGTATAGCGACACCGGTATCAGCGATCTGCGGGTCGTGACGGTGCAGGCGTATTCGGCCGTGTTGAGCGACCTGCTGCGGATGCGAACCGCCGCCGTCGCGATTACGATCGGCTTTCTAATCGCATCGGTGATCGTCTCCCTATGGGTGTCGCACAAGCTGTACGAGCCGGTGGCGAGGCTCATGAACCGGATCCGGAAATACGAGGACGATCATCAGATACGGCAACAGCCGGACTATGACGAGCTGTCGTACGCGTCGACGGCGTACGAACAAGCGATGGAAAACTTGAACCGAGCCCGGGAACATGCGAAGGATAAACAGAAGACGTTGATGCAGTACGACCTTCGCAGACTGATTACGGACAGCGCAACGATGACGAAGGGACAGTTCGATCAGCTGATCGCGCAACACCGGCTGCCGATTCGCAGTCAAGGCGCGTATACGCTCGCCGTGCTGCGAATCGCCGAATACGGCCGGCGGAAAGATCGGGAGGCCGATTGGCCGTTATTCCGATTCGCCATCTCGAATATCGCGCAGGAAATCGTGTCCGCCGATTCCGAGTGCATATCGATCGACATGCGTGACGATCATCTCGTCGTTCTCCTCCAACGCGGAGGCGACGTCGGCGATCTCGTCCCGACGTTCGAGTCCGTGCAGCGAGTCGTTCGGGAATATTACCGGCTGACGATCGTCGTGGCGTTGAGCGAGCCGTTCGAGGCGTACCCGTCGATCGCGAAACAGTACGACCGAACGCTGCAATATTCGATGTACAGCATCGTATACGGTCCGTCGCGGGTCATTTTACCGCACACGGTCGCCGAAAATATAGAGAACATTGCCTATCAGCTGCCGGGGGACGTGGAGAAGAAGCTGGTCGAGGGGCTGAAAGCGGCCGATCGGAAGCAGTTGGACGATGCGCTGGATCGGGCGATCGCTCATATATCGAAGCTGAATTCCGATTTCATCATGTTTTCGGTTATGCAGGTCGTCGTGCTGATCAAAAATACGATCAAGGAGATCGGCGAAAATCGCTTGCAGTCGATCGCCCTCGACGTGAACGCGTTCAACCGCGACGTGCTGAATATTCAATCGCTGGACGAATTGCGCGAGCTCGTGTCCGGGCTGTTCCGCGACATCGCGGAACACGGCAAATCCGGCAAGGAGGAACGCAACGATATCGTCACGGAGACGGTGAAGGACATCATTAAAGAAAATTACAAGGATCCGAATTTGAATATGCAAGGCCTTTCCTCGATGGTCCGCATTTCCTACGATTACTTGGGCCGATTGTTCAAGAAGAACGAGACGATGTCGATATCGGATTACATTAACGAGGTTCGTCTGGAACAGGCGCGAATCTTGCTGGAGACGAAGGACTACAGCGTTTCGCAAATTATGGAGCAGGTCGGATTTACGAACCACAGCTACTTTTTCAAATTATTCAAGAAGAAATTCGGCACGACGCCGCGGGAATATCGGCTCAAGAAGTCGCTGTCTCCGTAGTGGCGCGAACGGACAGGAAGGGAAGCGGAACCCCGCCCCTTCCTTTTTTTTTACGTATCAAGAAACTTGCATGTTTTCCGGAATATCGCACCGGGGAATCCGACGTTTTCCGGAATTGTGCACTAGGCGGGGCCGCCGGATTTTGCCACGATAGAGTCGCAAACCCACTTCGAGAGGAAAAGGTGTGACGAGCATGGCTCAAACGGCGGCGAATCGGGCGGAGGAAGCCTTAGAGCGAAACGGGGGAGGCTTCGTTCGCAAGGAATGGCGGCAATTTAAGAAACATTACGAGCTGACGTTGATCGTTTTGCCCGCCGCGATCAAAATTTTCATTTTTTCGTACCTGCCGATGTACGGCGTCGTGGTCGCGTTCAAAAATTACCGGTACGACTTAGGGATCTTCGGCAGCGAGTGGGTCGGACTGAAAAACTTCGAGTTTTTTTTCGTGTCCGAGTACGCATGGCGCATCACGCGTAATACGGTGTTATACGAGCTTGGCTACTTGGCGCTTACGACGGTTTGCGCCCTCGCGCTGGCGGTCATGATGAATGAAATCGGACGAACGATCCTGAAGGTGTACCAGACAGCGCTGTTTCTGCCGTACTTCTTGTCCTGGGCTGTCGTATTTTATATCGTCTTCGCCTTCCTGGACATCAACAACGGGGTGTTGAACCGACTGATCGAACAGTTCGGCGGAACGGCCCGCCACTGGTATATGGAGGCGGAGCCGTGGCCTTACATTCTGAACATCGTCGCCTTGTGGAAGCGCATCGGATTTTCCGCGCTCGTCTACTACGCCGGCATTATGGCGATCAACCAGGAGTACTACGAAGCGGCGAAAATCGATGGCGCCACGCGCTTGCAAATGGCGACTCGAATCACGATTCCGATGATCATGCCGCTCGTGGCGATTTTGATCATTCTTGCGATCGGCAGCCTGTTCTCGGGCGACTTCGGACTCCATTTCTTCATCCCGAACAATTCGGGCATGACGTACCCGACGACGGACATTATCGACACATACGTCTACAGGGCGCTTATGGGGATCGGCGATCCGGGCATGGCCGCGGCGGTCGGTCTCGTTCAATCGCTCGTCGGGCTTGCCTTGGTCGTCTCGGCGAATGCGGTCGTTCGAAAAATCAACCCGGATAATTCTTTATGGTAGAGGGGAGGTTGTTGAGTATGCGAAAATCGTTTTCCCTCGCGGAGCTCGCGATTCATCTGATTTTCGTCGCGACGACGATCGCCATGGTCGTTCCGTTCCTGCTCGTCGTATCGATCTCGCTGACGGAGGAGCGAATGTTGAACGAGCTCGGCTACCGGCTGATCCCGCCGAAGATCAGCTTCGATGCGTACCGGTACATATTCGAGTCGCCGGTCATTCTGTCCCGAGCCTATGGGGTGACGATCATGTCTACGGCGCTCGGCACGTTCGGCAGCCTGCTGTTGACCGCGATGATGGGGTACGGCATCTCGCGGCGGGATTATCGGTATAATCGCCCGGTTACGTTTTTCGTCTTCTTTACGATGATGTTCAGCGGGGGTCTGGTGCCGACGTACATCTTGATCACCCAATATCTTCATCTCCGCGACACGATATGGGCGCTCATCTTGCCTGGCATGCTATCGCCCTTTTATATCATGGTCATGAAGGGGTTTCTGACCAAGGTGCCGCACGAAATTATCGAATCCGCGAAAATCGACGGCGCGAGGGAATGGACGATCTTCGTCCGCATCGTCCTGCCGTTGTCCGCGCCGGCGCTGGCGACGCTCGGCCTGTTCATCTCGTTCAACTATTGGAACTCGTGGTTTCCCGCCATGCTTTATATCGACAACGAAAAGCTCGTGCCGATTCAACTCCTGCTCGTGCGGATGATGCAGACGATCAATTTCTTGACGACGCATTCGGAATTCGTAAGCCGCTTGAATGTCGATCTTGCCGAGTTTCCGAACCTGTCGGCCCGGATGGCGATGACGGTGCTGGCCGCCGGCCCGATGATGTTCGTGTTTCCGTTCTTCCAACGGTATTTCGTGCAAGGCTTGACGGTCGGTTCGTTGAAGGGTTGATTCTTCATTCCGGCGCCGCCGTCCGGGGAAGGAGGTGAGACGGGAACGATCGGGCGCACGCCGTCATGCCATATATGCAGTCTTATATCCAACAAGGAGGGTTTCTATGTATCAGACGAAGAAGCTTTGGTATTCCATCGGTTGGATCGCGACGATCGTCGCGATGCTCGTCCTCGTCGCCTGCTCCGGCGCGCCGGCGAGCGAGCCGCAGGACGGGGCGTCCCCTTCCGTCGGCACGGAATCGGGTGCGACCCCCGAGCCGACCGCGCCGGCCGAGGAAGCGCTGCCGGAGGTCGAATTAACGTGGTACGTGCCGCAGGGAGAGATGCAGACGGACTATGCCGCCGTGGAACAGGCGATTAACGAGTACATCAAGCCGAAGATCAATGCGACCTTGAAGTTGAAGCCGATCATCTTCGCTTCGTACCCGGAGAAGATGAATACGATTATCTCCGCAGGGGAAGCATTCGATCTGCTGTGGGTGGCGAACTGGTCGTTCATCTATCAGGACGTCGCGAATAAGGGAGCGCTGCTCGAGCTTGACGGGCTGCTGGACGAGTACGGCGCGGAATTCCGGGACAGCTTGCCCGATGTCGCCTGGGAAGACGTTAAGCTGGACGGGAAGATTTACGGGGTACCGAACTACCAGATCGCCGCATCGACATACGGCTTCGCCATTCAGAAGCAGTACGCGGAGAAGTACAACCTCGATACGAGCGCAATCAAGTCGTTCGCGGATCTGGAGCCGTTCCTCGAGACGATTAAGCAGAACGAACCCGACCTGATTCCGTATACGACGGATACCGACTTCCGCGGGACGATGTACGGCTATCTTAAGGGGCCGAGCGAAATCCACGTCAAGGCGGGCGATCCGACGTACACAGTGGTCGATTACGTGCAGACGCCGGAATTCATGCAGCATTACGAGCGGCTGCACAGCTGGTATAACAAAGGGTATATCAACAAGGACGCGGCAACGACGCCGCTGATGGATACGCTCAAGACCGGCAAAGTCGTCGTTCGCTTCGAACCGACGCTGAAGCCGGGCGGCGAGGTGGAGGAGAAGCTCAAAAACGGCGGGAACGATGTCGTCTTCGCGCCGCTGTGGGAAGTGGAATTTACCGGCGTTACGTCCACGATGACCGCCATCAGCAAGACTTCGAAAAACCCGGAGCGCGCCATGATGTTCCTGAACCTCGTCAACACCGATCCGACGCTGTTCAACTTGCTTGCGAACGGCGTGGAAGGCAAGCATTACGAGAAGCTCGACGAGAAGACGATCCGCATCGTCAAAGAAGGCGGGTACGCGCCGAACGCTGACTGGGTGTTCGGCAACGTGACGAACGGCTACCTGCAGGAAGGGAAGGCGCCGGATACGTGGGAGAAGACGATCGAGATGAACGAGACGGCGAAGGTGCCGCCGCTGTACGGCTTTAAATACGATAAGAATCCGGTCAAGACGGAGGAAGCGAATATCGCCGCCGTGACCAAGGAATTTAGGGCGGCCGTCTTTACGGGAACAGTGGACCCTAAGGAGTATATACCGAAATGGACCGAAGCCCGAAAGAAGGCGGGAATCGACGTCATTCTGGCGGAGCAGCAGCGTCAGCTTGACGCATGGTTGAAAGAGAAGGGTATGAAGTAATTCGGGAGTTGCGGGGTTCGGTGCGGCTGATCGGAAGCATCCGACCCCGTTTCTAACCATTGTCGAAAGGACGTGGAAAGATGACTCGGAAGAATTACGGAACTTGGGTCGGTAGAGGGGTTCGCACCGCGCTGGCCGTCGCGATCGGCTGCAGTATCGCTGTCGCCGCCGTTCCGGCGCGGGTCGGGTATGCGGCGACTTACGATGTAACCGCTTACGGGGCGAACGGAAGCGACACTTCCGACGACCGGTCGGCTATCCAAAACGCGATCGATTCGGCTTCCTCCGGCGATGCGGTATACGTTCCTAACGGTACATACTTCATCAACGGACCGCTGACGATGAAGTCGGGCGTCAAGCTGACGGGGCAAGGGCAAAGCACGGCGATCGTGAAGAGCAGCGGCACGGGCAACGATTACATGGTGAAGATCTTTAACGCGAACAACGTCGTCGTGTCGAATTTGATGTTGGACGGCAACAATGTGGCGACGACGATGGGGGGAATCGCCGGATACGCCGGCAGCGGCCATCATATTCACCACGTCACGGTGAAGAACATCGGTTGGACCGGCGCCTCGTTCGGCGGCTTCGGCATCCGGTTTTTCGGCGACAACGATTACACCGACGGCGTGACGGACAGCGTTATCGAGAACAATACGTTCGCCAACCTCGGGGTCGCTTCGATCTGGGGCGGCGGCGTTCGCCTGTCGTGGGGCTCATCCCGGAATCGGGTGTCGAACAACACGATTTCGAACACCGGACGCGGCGGCATCTTCGTCGACAACGGCTCGACGGACAACGTCATCAAGAACAACACGATCTCCGGCAGCGGGTTGACGGCGGAGAAGCTCGGCATCGAAATTTGGGAGCACAGCGACCGGGCGCTGATCGAGGACAACGTCGTCGATCACTGGATCAGTCTGGACAGCTCGCCCGGCTCGGCCGTCCGGCGCAACACGGTCGGAAGCAACGCGGCGACGGTCGGAAAATACGGTCTGGAGAACGTGGCATCGTCATATTCGATCTTGACGGACAACGTCGTGGACGGGAACCAGGAGATGGGCGTCACGGTGTCCAATGCGGATCCGAAGGACTACATCTACTGGGGCTATAACACGATCGACGGCATGACGTTATACGGCGCGCAAATCCAGGGCAGCACCGGCGGAGCCAAAGGACATTATTTTTTCAAAAATAAATTTTTGAATACGGCCGACAGCACCGGCTCGGCCGGGTTTGGGTTCCGAATCAACGGCAACGTGACGTACCTGACGCTGCTGCAGAACGAAATCAAAAACAACGCCTCTCACGGCATCAACGTCACGGGCGCCGCCGGCGTCGATCAGCTGTCGGTCGTCGGCAACACGATTACGGGGAACGGCGGACGGTCGATCGATCAGTATCCGGCCGCTGCGGCCGACCTCGAATGGAGCGGCAACACGGTCAGCGGGAACGGCACGAATACGCAGCTGACGTCCCGCGGGTTCGCCAATACGAAGCCGACGGCGAATTTCACGAGCGCGACGACGGTAACGGCCGGAACGCCGGTGTCGTTCACGAATACGTCGACCGATCCGGGCGGGTCGATCGCGGTCAGCCTGTGGGACTTCAACGACGGCTTGCCGTCGACGTCCGCGAATCCGACGCATACGTTCGCGAACCCGGGCACGTATCGGGTGACGCTGGTCGTCTGGGACAATCTCGGCCGCGCTTCGCATATCGAGAAGACGATTACCGTCACGACGGGTTCGTCGTCGACGAACGTGGCGCTGAACAGGACGGTGACGGCGACGGCGTCGTGCGCCAACTCGGAATCTCCTCCGAAGGCGGTAGACGGCTTAACGACGACGAAGTGGTGCGACGGCACGGCGGGGGACAAGAAGCTGGCGGTCGACCTCGGCTCGTCCTATTCCATCCACCGCTGGGTCGTGAAGCATGCGGGCGCCGGCGGGGAGGGCACCTATTACAACACGAGGGACTTCAAGCTCCAGAAGAGCGCGGACGGCGTCGCGTGGACGGACGTCGACAGCGTGACGGGCAATACGGCGAATGTCACGGATCGGAACGTGACGCCGTTCACGACCCGGTACGTCCGGTTGTACATTACGTACCCGAGTACGATCGACAGCACGGCGCGCATTTACGAGCTCGAGGTGTACAGCGGAGGCGGGGGCGGAGGCGACGCGACGGCGCCGACGGCGCCGACGAACCTTTCGTCCCCGTCCAAGACGACGACCAGCGTCAGCCTGACGTGGACGGCGTCGACGGACAACGTCGCCGTCGTCGGCTACGATATTTACCGGAACGGCGTATTATGCGGCTCCAGCACGACGACGAGCTATACATGCGGGAACTTGACGCCGAACACCGCTTACAGCTTTACCGTGAAGGCGAGAGACGCAGTGCCGAACGTGTCGGCGGCCAGCAGCGCCCTGAGCGTCACGACGCTCGCATCGACGAACGTAGCGCTGAACAAGACGGTGACGGCGACGGCGTCGTGCGCGAGCTCGGAAACCGGACCGAAGGCGGTGGACGGCTTGTTGACGACGAAGTGGTGCGACGACACGGCCGGGGACAAGAAGCTGACGGTCGACCTCGGCTCGAATCACACGATTACCCGTTGGGTCGTGAAGCATGCGGCTGCCGGAGGGGAAGGCGTCCATTACAACACGAAGGACTTCAAGCTTCAGAGAAGCTCGGACGGCGTCGCATGGACGGACGTCGACAGCGTGACGGGCAATACGGCGAACGTGACGGACCGGAACGTCACGCCGTTCACGTCGCGATACGTCAGGCTGTACATTACGGCGCCGAGTCAGTCGTTCAGCACGGCGGCCCGGATTTACGAATTCGAGGTATACAACTGACAGAGGAGAGGAACTTCTTATGCGTCGATGGAAGATGTGGAAGAGCATGTTGTTTGCGTTGTCCGTCTGTCTCGCATTCACGGGCGCACTGTCCGCCGCGGCGGCGGAAGGCGGCGCGGAAGCCGCGGACCGCGGGAGCCGCGAGTCGGCGCCGCGAGCGGATTTCTATGTATCGCTCGAGGGGAACGACGCGTGGTCGGGCACGTCGAACGAGCCGAACGAAAGCGGCACCGACGGTCCGTTCCGGACGCTGGAGCGGGCGCAGTCGGCCGTGCGCGAGGCGATCGCGGACGGCATGACGGCCGACGTCGTCGTCGAGGTGCGCGGCGGCACTTACGCGCTGGATGAGACGCTGTCGTTCGGGCCTGCCGATTCCGGCCGGGACGGCTTCGACGTCATCTATCGCGGCGCGCCGGGCGAACGCGCCGCGCTCAGCGCCGGGGAACGGATCACGGCATGGTCGACGACGGACGGCGTCGTCTACGCCGCGAACGTCGGAACCGATCGGCCGTTCGACACGATGTACGAGAACGACCGTCGGAGCGTGAAGGCGCGGTACCCGAACCAGGGCTTGCCCCGGGAAGGCTATCAGCGTACCATCGGGTACCAGACGTCGTCGCCCAAGCGCAAATTCGGCTTCCAGGCGGGCGATATTCCGGCGCTGGCCGACATCGGACAGCTCGAAGCCGTCGTCTGGCCCGGGGGACCGTCGGGGGAAGCGAATTGGCAGCGCGACGAGAAGAAGGTCGTCTCGATCGACGAAGCGAACCGGATCGTGACGCTGGACAGCGACACGTCGTACGAGATCGGTCCGGGCTCCCGGTATTACGTGCAAAACCATCCCGCGCTGTTGGACGCGCCGGGGGAGTTTTATTTGGACAAGGCGAGCGGCACACTGTTTTACCGGCCGTATCGATTGCCCATCGAGGAGCAGACGATCGTCGTCCCGCGCCTCGGACGGGTGCTCGGCTTCGTCGGCGCCTCCGAGGCGAACCCGGTCGAGCATATCGTCTGGGACGGGATCGACGTCGCGTACGGCGATTCGAAGTCAGATTCGATGAGCCGGGACATCGACGACGGCGCGATATACATGACGAACGCGCGGTCGATCGTCATCCGGAACGGACGCATCTCGAACGTCGGCTTGACCGGCATTCTGGCCGCCGGACCGGTGCAAGGACTCGCCGCGATCGGCAACGACATCAGCGACATCGGCCACGTCGGCATTCATCTGGCAGGGGCGTACAATACGCGGCGATACGTGAACAAAGACAACGAGATCGTCAATAACCGCGTCGCCGGTACCGGACGAATCATGGGCTACTCGTCCGGCATCGGCATTACGAACAGCGGCGCCAATTATGTCGCGTATAACCGCGTCGAGGATACGCCGCGGTTCTCGATCGGATTATCCGCTACGCCGATCAATCAATATGTCGGCACGACGCTCGACGGCGTACCCGTGACCGAAGCGAACAAGCAGGACTTCGTCCAGACGCGCGACAACCTTTTCGAATACAACGATCTTTCGAACGCCAACACGGACTCCCAGGACACGGGGTTGTTCTACAGCTGGGGTTATACGTTGAACAATACGTTCGCCCGGAACTACGTGCACGACAGCGGCATTCATTTTTCGTTCGGATATGCGGTGTACCTGGACGACGAGTCGAACGGATTTACGATCGAGGACAACTTGATCGTGCGGCAGCAGAACGCCGGCGACGGCAACCTGAACGCCTCTATCGTGACGAAAGGGATCGGCAACCGGATCGTCAATAACTTGATCGCCGACAGTCCGCGGGCGTTATCGGGCTTCTCGACGATTACGCAATCGAACAATCACGGTCCGACGAGAGACAACGATTTCGTTCGGAATATCCTTTATAACGCCGGACAGAGCGTCTATGCGCATAACAGCTGGCATGCGGCCGCCATGCGGCAGAGCGATTACAATGTATTTTATCAGCCGAGCGGCAAGTACGTCCTGAACAATACGTCCGCCGCCGTTACGCTGGCGGATTGGAAGGACGCGCTGAACGGTAAGTACGATCAGCATTCCATCGCGACCGGACACGTCTTCGCGAATGCGCCGGAGCAAGATTACCGGCTCGCTCCCGATTCCGCGGCGCGCGGAATGGGCATTCGGGATATCGACGTCTCGCGCATGGGGCTGCTTCCGGCGTTCGCCTTCGCCGACCCGCTCGACCCGCTGGAGCGCATCTACCTGTTGACGGACGCTGCAGGCTCCGGCGCCGCGCTGGAGCTTGGCTCCAAGGAACAGGCGCAGCTGGACGTTCGCGGACGCACCGTCCGGGGATTCGCGGTCGCGCCTTCGCGGAATGACGTCAAGTTCCGGAGCGACGACCCGAGCGTCGCATCGGTGAACGACAACGGCGTCGTCAAGGCGAACAAGTCGGGCGTCGCCCGGATTACGGCGACCGTCGCCTCCGGCGGCTTCGTCCGATCCGTCGCGCTAGACGTCTTCGTCGACGACCGGATGAGCGAATTGGTCGTGCAGGCGCCGAAGCCGACGCTGACGCTCGGCGAGACGACGGAGCTGGCCGCGTACGGGCGGACGCGGTTCGGCCAGGTGAAGGACTTGTCCGGCATGAACGTGTCGTACTCCAGCTCGGACGACGGCATCGTCGCGGTGGATGCGAGCGGCAAGGCGACCGGCGTCGGGTACGGCGCCGCCGACGTCACCGTGTCGGCGGTCGACCCCGAAACCGGCGCAGTCCTGGAGCAAGCCGTCGACATCGCCGTCGTGTCTTCGAAGCTGAACGGTTTGAAGGCGACGCTGGAGACGAAAGGCTTGCATCCGGGTCAATCGTCGAATCTGCTCGTCGCCGGCACGATGAGCGACGGAACGCCGGCGGATTTGACGGAAGCCTCGTGGACATACGAATCCGATCGGCCGGACATCGTGTCGGTCGATGCGAACGGCGTCGTGACGGCGGTCGGCGCCGGCCAGGCGACGATCACGGTCACCGCGACGCTCCGCAGCGTGACCAAGTCGACAAGGCTGTATATCGTCGTGTTCGAGGAGGAGACGCTCCCGGCGCCGTGGCAGGTGTCGCATTACGGTAACGCAAGCGGAACGGCGCTGTACGAAGACGGCAAGTTCCGCGTGCTGAGCAACGGGTACGACGTGTGGGGCACGGCCGACGACTTCGTCTACTTGCATCAGAACGCGTCATTGCAGGAGGGAGAGGCCGTGACGGTGACGGCGCGCATCGAGTCGGTCGTCTTCACGAACGCCAATGCGTCGTCCGGCGTCATGCTTCGGTCGGGCGACGGCGACGGCGCGAAGCATGTTCACTTCCGTCTGCTGCCGAACGGCAACTCGGTGCTAGTGTACAGGACGAGCGAGAACGGCAGCTCCTCGTACGCCCCCGGGCCGAGGTTCCAGTTCCCTCAGGGAGGGTACATTCGACTGACGCTGCGGGATGCGGTCGCGACCGCAGCCTACTTCGATCCGGCCGCGAATCAGTGGGTGAAGGTGCGGGATTTCAACGTCGATCTGGGCCATGAAGTGATGGCCGGCGTAGGCGTCTTCGCCCAGTCGGATGTAATGACTGAGTCGATCGTGTCCGAGCTGGAGGTTGCCGTCGAGTAACCGGCGCGGGCGTGGCAACGGACTTGTTTACGAGGGGGAGAAAGCGATTGATCGATGTTTCGAAGCAGGTTGACATGACGCCGTTCCTTCGCAAAATCGAAAGAAACATGGAACGATTCGATCGCCGTATCTTTCCTGGGACGGCGAAGGACGGAAAGTATTCCGACAGTACGCAGTCCTTCCTTGAAATGTACCATTGGACGAATTCGTTTTTTACCGGCATGGTGTTTTACGCCCACGAGTTAACGAAGGACAAAAAGTATCTAAAATACTTGCAAGGATACGAACCTCTGTATCGTGCCAAAGTTTTCGAGAAGCCGCTCGAGACGATGCACGATCTCGGCTTCTTGTACTCCTTGTACTCTGTAGCGATGTATAAGACGACGGGCGACCTCAGAGCCCGCGAGACGGCGCTGAAGGCGGCCGACGAGCTGGCCAAGCGGTTCAACGTCCGTGGTAATTACATCCAGGCTTGGGGCAAGATGTCCCGATCCGAAGGAAACTTCTGCGGGTGGATGATCGCGGATTGCATGATGAATTTGCCGCTGTTGTACTGGGCTTGGAAGGAAACCGGGCATACGTTCTATCGGGACGTGGCGAACGAGCACGCGAAGACGAACTCGAAGTATATCGTTCGGGAGGATCGCACGGTTGCGCATGCGTACGCGTTCGACCCGGACTCGGGCGAGCCGCTCGGCGAACGGAACGATTGCGGGGCTGCGGTCGGATCGTATTGGGCGCGCGGGACGTCGTGGCAAATTTACGGGTATGCGCTGGCGTATCGGTACACCGGACAGCCGGACTTTCTCGAGACGGCCGAACGGGTGGCGGATCGATATTTGGAGGAACTCGGGAACGCCGGCGTGCCGATATGGGATTTCCGTTTGCCCGAGGGCACACCGGATGATCCCGATCCGACAGCTTCGGTCGTCGTCGCTTGCGGGCTGCTTGAGCTCGCACGGCACGTCGGCGCCAAGGGGGAGCGATATCGCTCGGCAGCCGAGCGCATGGTAAGTGCCGTATCGCAACCGGAATTTTGCTCGTGGGACGAGACATACGAATCTATCGTCATTGTGCGTCAGCAGGACGGTACCGTCCGCAGCGGCATCTGGGGCGATTATTTCTTCCTCGAAGCGACGCTTCGCTTGCGCGGCGCCCCCCAGATTTATTGGTAAAAGCATTCAAGCATTGAATACACGCCGGAAGTTTGCGGGACGAGCGCAAATTCCGGCATTTTTTTGTTTTTCCCGGAACGTTCAGCGAATATAGATATTGGGGTTCGTTCGACATACATGCGGCAGACTTGGAAGCATGGCATAAGGCAGGTAAATTTTGTACACCTTAAGTCCGTGGATTCCGCTGGAAGGAATTGGACAATGGATGAGTCGGGGAGATGAACCCTTGAATTCGCATTTATCCGAACATATACCGCGAATCATTTCATTATTTCCCAGTCTTGCGGACATGACCGAGCAGGATTGGAGCCGAGACGGTATAAAAGTGATTTATTTGGAGCCCAATTATACGATTAAAGAAGGACGGTTTCTAGAGTATGCGTTTTTGATTTTGGACGGCACAGTGAGAATGTATAAAATAAGTCCCGGCGGTCGGGAAATTACGCTGTACAGAATTCATAGCGGAGAATGTTGTCCTCTGATGACCTCATGTATTTTAGGCGAGACCGAATATGAAGCTACAGCCCACGTGGAAACGGCCGGCTCGGCGCTGGCGATTCCCGTCGACATATTTCGCGACTGGACGGACCGTTACCGGATATTCCGTCAATTCATCCTTACATCGCTAGCCCGACGGATTATAAGTATGTCCAGCCTGTTGGACAGCATCAACTTTAAATCCATTCGCGGACGAATATCGGAATTTCTTATTCAAAGGGTCGGACACTGCGGCAATTCCGATACCCTGCATATTACCCATGAAAGCTTGTCCGTTGAGCTTGGTACGGCCCGCGAAGTGATCAGCAGAAGTTTAAAGGAACTTGAGAAGGAAGAAATCATTACACTCTCGAGGGGGAAAATCACGATTAGGGATCGAAAAGCGCTCGAACGTTATGTTGAATAGCGCTCAACGGGACCGCCTGACTTCCCGTACGGTTCGTCCCCGTTATGTGATAAAGTTACGGTTTGTAATGAACGGTCCTGATATGATCTTACCTGTAAGAAGTATGAAACGCCTTAATACTAGAAAGGAGAATTGTAAATGAAAAACGTCGGGGGAGCGGACCGCGCCGTTCGAATTATTTTAGGAATCGGCCTTTTATCCTTGTTTTTCATCCTTCCGGATTATTGGAAACTGTCGGGCTTGATCGCTTTGCCGCTTCTGATAACCGGCTTGGCGCAAAAGTGCGCCATCAATACATTGTTGGGACGCAACACGTGCAGCATTAGATGAGCGGTTGAACTTAGTTAGTTCCTATGAGGGCGTATACACGATTTTGTGTATACGTCCTTTTCGCCGATAGGGATTTCCGGATAAACGGAGAAAAGTATTACATGAAAACACCATCTAGCGGAGGATGACGAATGAAGATCGAACGACTCATTTCCATGATCTACATGCTACTTAATCATGAAGTCGTCTCTGCTTCGGAGTTGGCGGCGAAATACCGAGTATCGCAGCGAACGATCTACCGAGACATTGACACGATCTGCGCCGCGGGCATTCCGGTCGTCTCTTATCAAGGGGTCAATGGGGGCTACGGCGTTATGGAAACGTATAAGATGGACAAAAGTTTACTGAATTCGTTCGACATCGAGACGATCCTTACGATGCTGAAGGGACTGTCCGATGTGTTCGTCGACGAGCAGACGATGGAGACGGTTCGCAAATTGCAGACGATTCGGCCGGACGGGTCGCAAGCAGGCATGGCGCTCGAGCTTGATAGCCGCTGGTCGTCGAAGGAGACGCTGCGGCAACTGAAGTCGGCGATCAAGTCGCGTAAAGTCGTCTATATGGAGTATATCAGTATGAAGAACGAGCGCACGTACCGAACGATCGAGCCGATCTGCCTCATCTATAAGAATCATACCTGGTACTTGTACGGCTACTGCCGCACCCGGAAGGACACCCGCGAATTCCGGCTCTCCCGTATGGATAACGTGCAAGTTCTGCCGGAGCAGTACCACGGGCGGCACGAGATGCCCGACCATCGGCGCGACGCGTATAACCGGGCGGAACGGCCGGACGCCGCCGCGTTCGACGTGACGATTCGGTTCTCGCCGCGCGCGCTGGCAAGAGCGCTTGATTTCTTCAACGGCCGGGAGAAGGAGAAGAGCTATCACGCCGACGGATCGATGACGGTTACCCTGCAGCTCCATCCGCCCGACGAGGGCGAATGGCTGCTGCCGGTCATCCTCAGCTTCGGCGAAGAAGCGGAGATTGAAAGTCCGGAGACATGGCGAAACCGGATGCGGATAAAGCTCGAGAACGTTTTATCGAAATACGCCTAAACGCCTCGTATGTTCGAGATTCGTCTTTACTCCGCCATTTCAAAGCTGATTTCGTAACGGGTATTCTCTGCGGCGAATCGCAGTAACGATTCCCCTTCCGCAGCCAGTTCTTCCCGTTTTGCCGCGGGCAGTTTCTCGAACGTTGCAATCATGAGCGCGGCGGCGCTGCGTTTGCGAATTACCTTCCAAGTGCCGCAGATGAAGCCGTCCGACAAAACGGGCCTAATAACGACGTTCCTCCGGAACAGCAGCTTGCGATCGTCTTCCCGTACGATGCGGGACCGGTCCGCGAAGCCGAAGAGCAAGTTATCGTATTCCGGCAGGAATCGCGGCGGCGCGGGCGCGTCGACCGGCGGCAGCACGGCCTCTTCAAGGTCGTACAGCGTTCGGCCGGCCTCGTCCCGGTACGCGCGCAGCCGCGGCTTGAGCCGCTCGACGACGCTCCCGAGACGCGATAACCCTGACCACATCTGCATATCTTGAACGGTTGCCGGTCCGAACGCGGCAAGGTAACGAAGGACCATGTCTTCGAGCGTGAGCGCGACGCTCTCCTGCCGTCCGAGCCAATCGTCGGCGACTGCGTAACGCGTCAGCCCGCCGACGCCCCAGATGCCGCGCGGCGGCAGCTGGACGAGCGGCAGCAGGTTGCGCATCGCGTAAGCGAGCGCCTCCGCGGGACGGTCGGGCCACCGCTCGTGCAGCAACTGCCCCAGCTCCTGCGCGGTAAGCGGCTGATCGGCCAGCAGCTTGCGGGCGCAGGCCGTCGTCTCCGCGACGGGCAGCCCCGAGACGCCGGGGCCGTACGTGCCGTTCTTGAATAGATCGCGATCCAGCGCCGGCTGCACGAGCGGACGCAGCGCCGCCGCGTCTTTCGCCGTGACGAGATGAACGGTCGACCGCATTAAGGCGATGCGAACGACCTGCTTCCGCAAGAGCGGCTGCACGAGATCGTCCGGCTTGAACCCCGTCAGCCTCGACCATAATCCGACGTACGGCGCGTTCGGGATTTGCGCCTGTATGCCGGCCAGACGCGAGACCGCATCGACCGCCGGGAGGCTGGAGCGGCATAGCAGCAGCTGCCGCTCCAGCGTTGCGCGGTTAAGGCTGCGCCGGTCCAGACGCATCGTTGATTCGCTTGTCATCGAGCTTCCCCTTTCCGTTAATGGGAATGCGCTGCGGCGTGCGCTTCGAGCTCCGCCTTCGGATCGTGCTTCGCGCCGGTCATCCGCCATGCCGCCGCGACGGCCAGCGCCGCGGGAATCAATCCCCATGCGAAGATGTTCGCGATCGAATCGGCCAACCCCGTCGTAACGAGCGATAACACTTCGTCCGGAATAAGCGCGCGCATCTCCGGCGCCATCAACAGATAAGGATCCTTCACGTCGAGTCCTTCCGGAACGGCTGTGCCGCCTTGCGCCAGCGATGCCGACAGCTTCTTCGCCATGCCGTGGCTCTGCAAGATGCCGAAGATCGTAATGCCGAGCGTCATGCCGAGCGAGCGAAGGAAGTTCAGCGTCGCGTTGGCCGATCCTCGCTGCGCGGCGGGGAGCGAATGGATGGCGGCGTTCGTGAGTATGGAGAACGATGCGCCGATGCCGAGTCCGACCATGATCATGTACAGCGTGATGGCAAGCCGCGGCGTCTCGGCGTGAATCGTCGTGAGCAAGGCGATGCCTGCAACCAGCAGCGTGAGCGTCGCGACAAGAATCGACCGGTAGGAGAACCGATTCATGATGAAGCCGCTGGACGTCGCAGAGACGACCGTGCCGAGCATCATCGGCAGCAGCACGAGGCCGGAGTTCGTCGCCGTGCCGCCGAGCACGCCTTGCATGAAGATCGGAATGTAGACGGAAGCCGTAATGAACGCCGCGCCGCTCATGATGGCTACCAGATTGCTGGACGCGAACAGCCGGTCTTGGAACATGCGGAACGAGATGATCGGCTCGGACGCGCGCCGTTCCGCGGCGACGAACGCCGCCGCCAGTACGACGAAACCGCCGAACAGGCCGAGGATGACGGTCGAATCCCACGCATACAGCTTGCCGCCGAACTCGAGCGCGAACATGAGGCAGACGACCGCCCCGACGAGCGTCGCGGCACCCAGCCAATCGATGCGCTGCTTCTCGCGCCGTACCGTTTCCTTGTAGCAGGTCGCTATGAACAGGAAGGCGAGCAGGCCGAGCGGAATGTTCACGTAAAATACCCACTGCCAGCTGATGTAGTCGGTGATATAGGCGCCTAGCAGCGGTCCGAAGATGCTCGACATGCCGAATACCGCGCCGAACAGGCCCATCAGCTTGCCCCGGTTCTCCGGCGACACCGTGTCGAACATGATTGTGAACGAGACCGGAATGAGCGCGCCTCCGCCGATTCCTTGAATCGCCCGGTACATGCTGAGTTCCGCGATGGAATCGGCGGTGCCGCACAACGCGGAGCCGATGATGAACGTCACGATGCCGAACACGAAGAAACGTTTACGCCCGTACATATCGGACAGCTTGCCGAAGATCGGCATCCCCGCCATCTCCGCGATCATATAAGCGGACATGACCCACACGAATCGGTCCATGCCGCCGAGTTCCCCGACGATCGTCCCCATCGCCGTGGCCAGAATGGTGTTGTCCATCGAGGACATCAGGATCGAGAGCAGCAACCCTGCGATCACCCATCCCGTTTTGTTCGTTTTGCTTGCCATCGTTTTTACACCCTTTCGATTGGATTGATTCCATCATATCGGGTGAAGTTTGACGGCATTGTGTCAGTGATTTAGACAACCAATTCTTTTTTTTCGGCGGTCAAAAACCGAATCCAGACAGAAACGGTTGCCTCCGAAAGGGCAGCCGTTGTAACCTAGTCGATCTTCAGCACGATTTTTCCGCGGCCGTGTCTGCTTTCGATCGCGCGGTGCGCATCACCGGCCCGGTCCAGCGGGAAGATCTGCCTGATATGGAGCCGCAGCTTGCCTTGCGTGTGGAGGTCCACAAGCTCGGCCAGACGCGCTGCCGAGCGTTCGCCGCGGACGACGCGAAGTCCAAGCTCCTCGATAAGGTCATAGGCAAAGAAGGTACAAATTCGCTTCTTGTCCGCTATGAGTTCAACTGCCGCGTGCAGACCCTCGCCTCCGGCGGTATCGAATGCGCAATCGATTCCCTCCGGCGCAATCTTCCGGAGCCGATCCGCCAATCCTTGCTCGTACGTTACCGGTATCGCGCCTAGTGAACGGATAAAGTCGTGATTGGTTTCGCTCGCCGTACCGATCACCTTCTTCGCGCCCGACGCTTTCGCAAGCTGAACGGCGATTGATCCAAGCGAGCCGGCCGCGCCGTTGATGAATACGGTATCGCCCGGCTTCACGCCGATCGCCGTCAAAGCGATGGAAGCCCCCTGACCGTTGCCGGTCAGCCCGCCGGCCTCCTCCCAGGTCATTGTCTTGGGCTTCTCCACGATCTGATCGGCTCCGACGACGACGTATTCGGCATAACAGTTCAAGATTGCAAATCCAAGCACTTCGCTGCCGATCGAAAAACCGGTTACCCCGGCCCCCACTTCGTCGATCACGCCTGCAAACTCATTCCCTGGAATCTGCGGGAAGTTCACCGTTACGCCATAAGAAGGCGTCCAGCCTCCGCGGATCGCGCAATCATAATGCTGTACGCCGGCCGCCTTAACGCGTACCCGAATCTGGCCCGGGCCGGCGTGCGGATCCGGAACCTCCATTACCTGCATCACTTCCGGTCCTCCGAAAGATGTAAATACGGCTGCTCTCATTGAATTGTTCCTCCTTAGTGTCGGTACCGTTTCCTTCCGACGTTGTTCTTGCCGAATTGAACATAATAGAACGATAGAATGATTACGTGGATAAGGGCTAGGATCAGATACAGATTGCTATAAGCGAACGCGGCCGAGTTCGTAACGACTCCGTTCCAGCTTGATACTGCGCCTCGGTCAAGGATTGCGCTATATACGCTTGCAGCTACCGCTCCGGAGATGAAGTTCAGCATCGACAGCAAGCCCATCCCGATCCCTGTCTGCTCTTGCGGCAACGCCTGGGAGAGCGTATTGGACAGGACGATCATCAGGAAGGATTGGCCCACATTGCCGAGGATCAGGAACAAAGCGATGTAGACCGAGGATGCGCCCGCGAAAAACGACAACAAAAGGAAGCAAGTCTGCAGCAGGAAGGAGGCGATGTAAAAGACGTATGGATTCCCTTTTTCATCCGCCAGCTTCCCCGCCTTTCGGCTCAGCACGGCAGTCGCGACGGCGGCAGGGACGATCGCGAAGCCGACCGCATGCGGGCCTAAGCGCTGGACCTGGGTTAGCAGCAGCGGGCTCAGAAACGCGAGCGAGTATCCGATGCCTGAAGTCAGAAGTGCGATCCCGAGCACGAGCGAATAGCTTTTGTTCCGAAATAGCTCTAGGCGGATAAACGGGTTTGACGATAAACGGATGCGAAGGACCAACAAGATGAATAGGAGGATACCCCCAACACCCGGAAGCCACATCTGATTCGTGATGGCCAGAAGGAGCAGCGCGGCCGTTCCGGCGAGCAGTCCGCCCCCTAACCAATCGATCGGGCCGGCCTTTCTGTCTTCGTCGTCTAGATTTTTGCGATAATAGGGGATTGCGATTAACGTCAGGAGCGGGATACAAAACAGCCATCTCCAATGGAAGAAACTTAATACCAAAGCGGCGATCAACGGGCCGATTGCGGCGCCGACGGCAAGGCCCGTCATCGACGCCCCCAGCGCCTTCCCTCTATGCTCCGGAGGGAAATACCGAACCGGAATCATGCCGGCCGCCGCCGGAATCACCGCGGCTCCCGCCGCTTGCAAAACTCTGGACAGCAAAACCATCCAAAAGGCTTGCGCCATCAGACCGATCATGGAACCCAAGGAAAAAAAGATCAAGCCGAATGTCAGCAAATTTTTAAGTTTGAAGCTGTCGGCAAGCTTCCCGTAAATGACCGTACCAATGGCATAAAGGAGCAGGTAGGCTGTCGTCACCCAGCTCGCCTGAGCGAAAGTCAGCTGATATTCAGCTCGAATTTCCGGCAGTACGATCGTAAACATTGTCGCACTCATCACGGAGACCATCAGCGTGAATGCGAGGATTCGGAGTAAGAGGTTGCTTGTTTTCTGTCGGGCGCCGCGCTCCACGTCGTTCACCATGCTTTCGTCAACCGAAGTTCAGACTCTAAGCAGCATTGGACAAGTGCGTCTTCCCGGGAAGGCTCGCATGCCCTTGCATAGGTTTATTGTAAAGCGGATAATCGATATATAAAAATACATCTTTTTATATGATATTCATTCCCTTGAATGTATAAGGAGGCGTGGAAATGGAGTTGCTGCAGCTGCAATATTTCCGCACGGTTGCCAAATGGGAGCATATGACGAAAGCGGCGCAGGATTTGCGCATCGCGCAGCCTGCGCTGAGCAAGACGATTTCCCGGCTGGAGAAGGATTTGGGTGTGCCGCTTTTCGATCGAGAAGGTCGGAAAATTCGACTCAACGCGTTCGGCAGGGCGTTCTTGAATAAAGTGGAGGCGGCGCTTACCCTTCTGGAGGAGGGGCAACGAGAAGTCGCCGACCTCGCGGGCGCGGAGCACGGAAGCATACATCTGGCGACGCCGACCCTGGATCGGTTGTCGGAACCGTTGAACGCGTTCGTCGCGCTGCACCCGAATGTTCATTTTCGCATTACGCAAGCTTCTATGGGGGAGATGGCGCGGCTCATTGAATCCGGAGAAGTGGATCTTTGTTTTACCCCTTTGCCCATGGACAGGCCGGATTTCAGCTCGACATCCGTCCTATACGAGGATGTTTATTTGGCCGTTCCTCCCGGGCACCGGTTGTCCGGGCGTCCGAGCGTCCGCTTGGACGAAGCGGCTAACGAACCGTTTATCGGCTACAAAGAAGGGTTCCATTTTCAAATCATGAACGAAGATTTTCTGCGTGCCGCGGGAATCGCGCCGAACTTTATCTGCAGAGTGGACGACGCGGCCTCCATCGCCAAGCTCGTCTCCTCGGGATTGGGCGTTGCGCTTGTCGGCAATTGCGGCGGGCCTAACGCTGCGTTCCAGCTGCTTCCCATCGAATACCCGGTTTGCAGACGGCATTTTAAAATCGCATGGCATAACAAACGTTATCTTTCCAAGGCCGCTCGCAATTTTATCGATTATGTCGGTCGGTATTTTAGTTGAGACGCCGCATGACGAAGCTGCCGGTATGAAGATATTCCTGTTGTCCAAAATTTTCCTGCCATGTATTATGAATATATCTTACAGAAAGCGAGTGATTATCGTGAGAACCATTACGCCCGTAATCGGCGCAGCTATTTTCGAGGTGCGGAAGGGATAAATGCGTGCACTGATCCCTTCCGTGCAAAACCAAAACACGGAGGGAAAATTTATATGTCCTTTAGTAATTACGGTAAACTTTGCACTGAGGTCTATGACCTAACCAAGAAAATCGGTCAATCCCTCAACGGGGACGTTGAATATTATCGCGAAAAGCTGAAACCTTGTAAGGGACGCATTCTGGAGGCCATGGTTGGCTCCGGACGCGTCATCATTCCTCTTCTTGAATCGGGATTGACCGTGGACGGAGTGGATTACTCCCCGCAAATGTTGGCATCCTGCCGAAAACGATGCGAGGAACGCGGCTTAACCCCCGTCTTGTATGAGGCAAACTTGCAGGAACTTTCTTTGCCTCATAAGTACGAAGCAATTATCATTCCCGGCGGGTCTTTTTTGTTGATCGAACGACGAGAAGAGTCGCTGCAGGTTCTCCATCGGCTTTATGAACATTTGGAACCAGGCGGACAATTGATTCTTGACCTGTTTTTGCCGGACAATAACTACAACAGTTCCGAATTCGGACGATGGGGCGGATCGGCAACCCATCATTTGCCTAACGGCGACATCATTACGATGGAAAGCAAGACAGTGGAAGCCGACTTATTCTTTAGTCAATATCGCGTCAGTCTCTTAAAATACGAAAAGTGGCGCAACGGGGTATTGATCCAAACGGAATTGCAGCGCTTTGCATTGCGTTGGTACGGAGTCGAGGAATTTAAGTACATCCTGGAAAGCATAGGTTTTTCCGACATTGTCGTTAGCGCGGACTTCGAGGATGGCAAGAAACCGACTAGCGGCAATCAGACATTCGTTTACCGCGCTACAAAAGTATAAGACATGTAAGCCCCTCGCCTTTTACTAACGGAGGGGCTTTTTATCGCAAACATCATATGAATTGTATGTTATTTATGCGGCCGCGGCGCAATAGGATGAGGGACGAAGGGAGAATTCCTTATGATTGCGCTCGAAAAAATCACGCTGGAAAACAGGCGTTCCATTTTCAACCTAGAGGTTTCAGAAGATCAACGGGGCTTCGTTGCATCCAATTTGTCAAGCGTAGCTTCGTGTTATGTCCTTGCAACCAATGGGGGGCGTCCATTTCCATTCGCCGTCTATGCGGATGAGCAGCCGGTCGGTTTTGTTATGTTAACTTATGGAATCACCGGATACGAAGAACCGTCGATCGCAGAAGGAAACTATTGCATCCTGCGACTGATGATTGATAAGCAATATCAGAATCGGGGTTTCGGTCGGGATGCCATGACGTCGCTGCGAAAAAGCTTTACGAAAGCTTCGGCTTCCGCGACAACGGCGAAGTCTTCAACAACGAGTCCATTACCGTATTGCAACTCTGATTTTTGTTTATCATCCTCTGATCCGAATTCGTCGAGGGAAGGAATCGCCCATGCGGTGAACGCTCCGGGCTACATTCCTGAAGTGAATGCGGAACGGACCCCGAGACGAATGGTTCGGGGTCTTTTTTTGTCGCAATCGAAACGTTTCTCCTTGTACATGATAGGTATATGGTCTATAATTCCGGTAAACGGTTTCATTCATTTCGACAGCAGAAAGAAGGTACGAATATGTCCTCTACTTCAAGACGTCCCAACATCCTGTTTATTATGTCGGACGATCATGCCTCGCATGCGATCGGCGCGTACGGCAGCCGCATCAACGAGACGCCGAATTTGGACCGATTGGCGCGCGAGGGGATGCGCTTCGACAACTGCTTCTGCACGAATTCGATCTGCGCTCCCAGCCGGGCGACGATCCTAACGGGGACGTACAACCACATTAACGGCGTCAAGACGTTGGGCGACGACTTGGACGGTCGACAGGTCACGTTCCCGAAGCTCCTCCAAGCGGCCGGCTATCAGACGGCGATGATCGGCAAGTGGCATCTGGGGCATGGCGGCATCTACGATCCGACGGGCTTCGATTACTGGAGCGTCCTCCCCGATCAAGGCGATTATCGCGATCCGGATTTTATCGAGATGGGAACGAAGAAGAAATTCAACGGCTATGTGACGGACATCATTACCGACAAATCTCTTGGTTGGATCGAACGCCGCGACCCGGAGCGCCCGTTCATGTTGATGTGCCATCACAAGGCGCCGCATCGCCATTGGGAGCCGGACGAGAAGCACAAGCATCTCTACGAGGATATCGACATCCCGGAGCCGGAGACGTTTAACGACGACTACGCCACCCGCTCGCAAGCGGCCGTGCAAGCGAAGATGCGCATCGACGACCTTAACGACCTCGACACCAAAGGACCGCCGCCGGAAGGGTTGTCCCCCGAGGAGGTTCGGAAGTGGAAATATCAACGGTATATCAAAGATTATTTGCGCTGCATCGCTTCCATCGACGATAACGTGGGACGAATGCTGGATTTCCTCGACGAGAGCGGACTGGCGGAAAACACGATCGTCATCTACACGTCCGACCAGGGTTTCTTCCTGGGCGATCACGGTTGGTTCGACAAGCGGTTTATGTACGAGGAGTCTCTTCGCATGCCGTTCTTGATCCGTTACCCGAAGGAGATCGCGCCAGGGGGCGTGAGCGAAGCGATGATCTTGAACGTAGACTTCGCTCCTACGTTCTTGGAATATGCCGGATTGCCGATGCACGAACGCATGCAAGGCGTCAGCATTCGGCCCTTGCTGAACGGCGTAACGCCGGAAGGCTGGCGGACCTCGATGTATTACCGCTATTGGATGCATCTGGACGGCATCCATGAGGTGTATTCCCATTACGGCATCCGTACGCATCGATATAAGCTCATTTATTATTACGCCCAAGCGTTGGGGACGACGCATTCGAGAGACGAAGACCGTCCGCCCGAATGGGAATGCTTCGATCTGGAGCGGGATCCATTCGAGTTGAACAATGTGTACGGCGACCCGGATTACTCGGATACGATCGAAGATTTAAAGCAGCAGCTTGAAAGGTTAATGGAAGACGTTCAGGACGAGTACATCCATTAGTAGTCATGTTCAGTTAGAAAATGATATGGATACGCAGCAAAAAGAGAAGCATCCGGGAGGCGTTGCCGCCGGTAATGCTTCTTTTTTTAGGCTCGCGATCGGTTAAAGCGGGGCGCCGAGTCGAATCGGCCATTGACGATCGTATTGGAATTGTTTATAATCCAGACATCAATAGAAACGTTTCGATTGATCTCGTCGTTGGATTCAAACAAGCGATTTTATCATTCGATCGGTCCTTATAGCCGTGATATGACGACGCTTACATTCAGACTAAGCAAGCAGGAAGGCAGTGAAAAGCATGGAAGCAGGAATCGATCCGCGTAAGGCGATGGATTTGATCCGGATCAAAGCGGGAGAGCTGACGTTTGATTTTCTGAGCAGCGGGGATCTGTCGAGAGCCGTTCATCAAGAGACGATGCTGAACCAAGTGGTGTCGAGTTCCGTGGAAGGATCGTTGAACAACCTTTATTTACGCCTGCATCATGCAGAAGGCATTACTTATGAGCCGCTGGTCGGCATTCGTTCGGCGAGCCGCATGTCGGCGAGAAACGGACGCTTGCGATGGGAGGGGACGGCGTTCGGCGGCATCGCCTACGACGTCGTGTTCACCGCGACGGAGCATGGCGTCTGGTTCTGGGATATAACGGTGGATTCCCAAGGAAGCGAAGCATGGATCGACGTCGTGTACGGTCAAGATATCGGACTCGCCGACATCGGCGCGGTTCGGACGAACGAAGCCTACATGTCGCAGTATGTCGATCATAAAGCGTTTAAGGACGAGAAGCTAGGGTATGTGCTGTGCTTCCGTCAGAATCAGCCGATGAAGGGCGGCGCCTTCCCTTACATGCAGCACGGCTCGCTTACGGGCGCGGCCGGCTATTCGACGGACGGGTTCCAATTTTTCGGCCTCGGTTATAAGGAAACGAATGTGCCCGAAGCGCTTGGCAAGCCTGAATTGGCGAATGAAATCTACCAGTACGAATTCGGATATGCGGCGCTGCAATCGGAGCGTACCCGCCTCGAGGGGAAGGCGCGCTTCGTATTTTACGGCTTATTCAAAGCGAATCACCCTTCGGCCGTCGATTCGTTGGCGTTCGGCGCGGAGGTTCGGAACGCATGGGATGAGGCCGAGCGTACCAAAGAAGCCGATCTTGCGGCAACCTCCGAGCCTATAGATAAAGTTGAAGTCGCCGCCGCAATCGGTTCCCCGGTGCGTACGGCATCGATGACGATGGAGGAGATCGACGCCTATTTCCCGAATCGCCATCACGAGGAATGGCAGGACGGCAAGCTGCTCTCCTTCTTTACCGACAGCCACGAGCATGTCGTGTTGAAGGAGAAGGAGCTGCTAGTGGAACGTCCGCACGGTCATATCCTCATGTCCGGCGGCAACGACAAGATGACAGAGAACGTCATGACGACGACTTCGTATATGTACGGCGTTTTCAACTCGCAACTGCTAGTCGGCAATACGAACTTCCATAAGCTGCTTACGAATACTCGCAACGCTTTGAATACGCTGAAGACATCGGGTCAGCGCATCTATGTAGAACTGGAAGGAACGTATCGGCTGCTCGCGATGCCTTCGCTGTTCGAGATCGGGTTCAACTATGCCCGTTGGTTTTACAAGGTAGCGGACGATACGCTTATTATTACGAATTATACGACAGTCGATACGCCCGAGGTACGCCTCCACTTGCGTTCGGCGAACGGGAACGCTTATCGGTATCTCGTGACGAACCAGGTGTCGATGAACAACAACGAATACGATCTTCCTTTCCATATAGAGAAAGCGAACGGCATGCTTATTTTTAAAGCGGATCGCGAATCGCTTTGTTCCTCGGTCTTCCCCGCTCTGCAATACCGGATGGCGGTGGACGGAGCGGACATGACGGTAGGCGACGAAAGCTTGTTGGTCCGAGGCGTCGCCCCCGGGGCCGCTTCGCTGGCGGTGCTTTCGCTCGGCGCGAGCGCGGAGTGGACGATGACCGTGCAAGGGCTGCTGCATGGCGAGGATTTGCCGCTCGCGGAACGGAAATCGGATATCGAGATCGAACGCTACCGCGCCTTTTTCCGGAACGTGATGAACGGCTTCCGCTTATCCGCGGATGGAACTGCAGAAGTTTCGGCCGAGTTGGAAAAGGTGAACGCATTAGCTTGGTGGTACACGCACAACATGCTCGTACATTACTCCGTTCCGCACGGATTGGAACAATACGGCGGCGCGGCGTGGGGCACGCGCGACGTCTGCCAAGGGCCGACGGAATATTTCATGGCGATGCGCAAATACGAGCGGGTCGCGGAAATTCTGAAGATCGTCTACTCGCATCAATACGAGGATGACGGGAATTGGCCGCAATGGTTCATGTTCGACCGCTACTTCTTCATCCAGCAGGAGGAGAGTCACGGCGACATTATCGTCTGGCCGCTGAAGGTGCTGGGCGATTACTTGTCCGCAACGAACGATTACGGCATCTTGCAGGAACGCGTTCCATACACCGTGCGCCATAAGGGCGAATTTACGACGGAAACGGCGACGCTGCTCGAGCATGCGTTGAAGCAAATCGCTTATATTAAGGATCACTTCCTGCATGACACGCACTTGTCCTCGTATGGCGACGGCGATTGGGACGATACGCTTCAACCGGCGAATCCGCAGTTGAAGCAGTATATGATCAGCAGCTGGACCGTAGCGCTGACGTATCAGACGATCGCGAAGTTCGGCCGGGCGATGGAGTCCGTAGATAGAGGGCAGTCATCGGCGCTGTTGGAGCTCGCGGCCGCGATCAAAGAAGATTTCAACCGCTATATGCTCCGACATGAAGTGATTCCGGGCTTCGTCTATATGGAGAAGCCGGACGAGGCGAAGCTGATGCTCCACCCTACGGATACGACGACAGGCGTTCGGTACCGACTGCTTCCGATGACGCGCAGCATGATCGCGGAACTGTTGACAACGGAACAGGCAGAGGAGCATTACCGCATTATTAAAGAACGTCTGTATTGTCCGGACGGCGTACGACTCATGGATCGTCCCGCGCCATATACGGGCGGCGTAAGCGCGAACTTCAAGCGAGCGGAGCAGGCGGCGAACTTCGGCCGGGAGATCGGTTTGCAATACGTGCATGCGCATATCCGCTATGTAGAGGCGATGGCGAAGCTGGGCAAAACCGATGAAGTGTGGCATGGCCTGCTCGCGATTAATCCGGTCGGCCTGCGCGATGTCGTACCGAATGCGGAGCTGCGTCAAAGCAATGCGTATTTCAGCAGCTCGGACGGCAGGTTCAATACCCGTTACGAGGCGCTGGAGCGATTCGACGAGCTTCGCGAAGGTACGGTGCCGGTGAAAGGCGGCTGGCGGATTTATTCTAGCGGCCCCGGGATTTACATGAACCAACTGATCGCGAATGCGCTCGGCATTCGCCAATCGGAAGGCGGAATGGTCATCGATCCGATTTTGCCCGAGAAGCTGAACGGCATGCATTTCGAATTCATGTGGGACGGCTTGCCGATCACCTTCGTCTATCGCATCGGCGATGCGAAACGGATCGCGAGAATCACGATCAACGGCGAGGAGATGCCGCTCATCCCGTCGGCCAACCCGTATCGTACGGGCGGCATGCAAATTCCGGGCGAGCGATTGAAAGCGAGCTTGAATGCGGCCTCCAACCGGATCGAAATTTTTATGTAATGGATAAACTGGCGGTATCCAAAAGCCGCCAGTTTCTATCATAATAGAGTTATACAAATCGATAGAGAGGGGCTAGCGCTTTGGTTAGTATTAAGGATATCGCTAAACAAGCGGGGGTATCGATCTCGACGGTATCTTACGCTCTTAACGGCAGCCCCAAGGTAACCTATGAGACGACGTCGAGAATTCTTGCCATCGCCAAGGCATTGAATTATGTACCGAACGCGGCGGCAAGATCGCTTAAGACGAGAGAGACGAAAATTATCGGCGTCTTCCTAACCGACTTCAGCGGCGCGTTCTACGGCGATCTCCTGCAAGGAACGAGGGAGACGTTGACGCAAAAAGGCTATGACCTTATCGTATGCAGCGGGAAGCAGTCGCATCGGATGCTGCCGGAGCGCATGATCGACGGCGCCATTATTTTGGACCAGACGTTCGGCAGCGACGAGATGATCAGCTATGCCGATCGCGGGCATAAGCTCGTTGTGCTGGACCGAGAGCTTTCGCATCCGAACATCAACCAGGTATTGCTCGACAATAAGGCGGGAGCGATGCTGGCGACGGAATATTTGATCGAGCAAGGACACCGAACGCTTTACGCCGTAACGGGGCCAAGCGGCTCGTACGATTCGAAGCAACGGCTGCAGGCCGTCATGCAAGTGGTCGAGCGGACATCCGGCGTAACGCTTACCGTCATCGAAGGCGACTTCAACAAATCGGCGGGAGAGAGGGCGGCCGCGAGCATTATGGCGGACACGAACGGCGGCACGGTCTCTTCGGCCGTGTTTTGCTTCAACGACGAGATGGCGATCGGCATGTTCAATTATTTGGCGGGGAACCATCCGGAGGTTCGGATCGGAGAACAAATTCATATCGTCGGGTTCGATAATATAGAGCTGGCTTCGTATACGCAGCCGCGCCTAACCACGATCGATTATTCGAAGCGCAAGTGGGGCGCGTTCGCCGCCGAGCAGTTGATCAAGCTGATTAACGGCGATACGGTGGACCATGAGCGGATCTATGTAACGTTGCTGAAAGGAAATTCAGTCGGCGCGGGGAAGTAAATCCAAACCGTACGAAACGTTTCTTTTTAAACTCGACCTAGGGATGATAGAGCGCAAGTTCGAAACGTTTCGAACTCACGGTTTTTACTGTATATTTTATACAAAAAAGCTTATTATTAGTTGTTTGCAAACGAATTCATAACAAAAATATGGTTGATTTTACGGCGCCCATGATGTAATATTCGTGTTAAGAGAAACGTTTCAACAAGGGTCGAAGAAAGTCGGAACCTTTTTATTTTTTTGAGAATCGAAACGTTTCGCAAAAAAATCCCTGAAATGTAAGCGCTAAACGATAGGCAAGTAGAAGAACCTTAACAGGAGTTGGGCCACGTGGATGTCATAACAAAGGTTAAGCTTCATAGTGGAAATATTGTGCAGGAAGTGTTGAAAAATAAGGTTTTGTTTCTGATGCTTTCGCCCGTGATTTTGTACTTTATTATCTTTCATTACCTCGTCATGCCGGGCGCGTACGTCGCGTTCGTCGACTACAACATCAGCAAAGGCATTTTCGGAAGCGATTTTATAGGTTTGAAAAATTTCGAGTTTCTGATTAAAAACGGCGATCTCTGGAACATTACGAAAAATACGTTCCTTTATAATTTTGTATTTCTCGCGCTGGGGAACGTCATTCAAATCGTGTTCGCCATCATGCTTTCCGAAATCGCCGCCAAATGGTTCAAAAAGATTACCCAATCCGTTCTCTTGCTTCCGCATTTCATCTCCATGGTTATCGTCGGCGTGTTCGCCTACAATTTGTTCAATTACAATACCGGCTTCATTAATACGATGCTTACCTCATTAGGCCTGGAGCGCTACGAATTTTACTCCGATCCCGGGATTTGGGTGTACATCATCGTGGCTTTCAAAATATGGAGCGCAACCGGATACGGCATGATCGTCTATCTGGCGACGATTACAGGCATTAATCACGACCTCTATGAAGCGGCTTATATGGATGGGGCGAGCCGTTGGCAAAGAATTCGCTACATGACGCTGCCGATGCTGAAGCCGACCTTTATCTTGCTGCTGCTGTTCGGGCTTGGCGGAATTCTCAAGGGCTCGTTCGATCTGTTCTATAATCTGATCGGCACGAACTCGGTGCTTTATCCGCATACGGACATCATCGATACGTACGTCTTCCGCAGTCTGGTGGGGCAATTCAATTTCTCCATGGGTGCGGCAGTAGGTTTCTATCAATCTTTGTTCGGTCTTCTTCTCGTGTTAACGGTCAATCTGATCGTGCGGAAGATCGAACCGGACAGCGCCTTATTTTAAGGAAGGAGGGTCGGTCGAATGGTTCAAATCCATAATCAAAAAGAGGACTTCGGCAGCATTTTCATAAAGGCCATTAGTTATTTCTGTATCGCCTGCTTCGCCTTGGCTTGCCTCTTTCCCTTCGTGCTGATGATCTCCTCCTCCTTCATGAACGAGCAGGAAATCATCCGCGAAGGATACAAGCTGATCCCGAGCGAGTTCTCGCTTAAAGCTTACGAGATGCTGATCAACAACTCGACCGCGTTATACAAAGCCTATGGCGTAACGATTTTTATTACCGTCGTCGGCACCGCATTAGGATTGTTCATGATGTCGATGGCCGGGTTCGTGTTGAACCGGAAGGATTTCAAGTATCGTAATTTCTTCGCCTTTCTGATTTATTTTACGACGTTGTTCGCCGGGGGCTTGATTCCAAGCTATATCTTGATGGTCAAGTATTTGCATCTGAAGGATAGCTTGTTCGCGATGATCTTGCCCGGGGTCGTAGGCGCATGGTCGATTTTCCTGATGCGGAACTTCATGAAGGCGATTCCGGATTCCTTATACGAGTCGGCGACGATCGACGGCGCAGGCGATTTCATGATCTATTGGAGAATATTCATCCCTCTGGCGATTCCGTCGCTCGCCACCGTCGGACTGTTTTCGGCGCTCGGTTTTTGGAACGAGTGGTATAACGGCATGCTTTACATCCAGACGCCGGATAAATATCCTTTGCAATATTTCCTGCAGCGCATGATCAATCAAACCAATGTTCAAGCGCTGATCAACCAAGGCGTGGTCATCGACGCCGGCGAGCTGCCGACGCAGTCCATTAAGATGGCTACCGCGGTACTGGCTACGGGGCCGATCATCTTGTTATATCCGTTTTTACAGCGCTATTTTATTACGGGTCTTACGATCGGTGCGGTCAAAGGGTAATAAATACTCCTCGTTCAAGGGGTATCTATTATAGAAGAATGATTTGGAACTGAAAAAGGGAGGCTAAAAACATGAAAGGCAAGAAATTTTCGATCGCTTTATTGACGGTTACGATGTTGACCACCCTGCTGGCTGCCTGCAACGGTTCGAACGAAGGAAGCGCGCCGTCCGCGCAACCGTCGGCGCCTGCGACCGACAACGGCGTAGACATCTCGAAAGAAGTGAATTTGGTTTATTATTTATGGGGTTCCGAAGGCGTCGCCAACAAAGATATTTTGGCGGAAATCAACAAGCTTCTGAAACGCGACATCAATGCGACGCTTGAAGTGAAGTACATCGACTGGCCGGACGTCGCTACGAAGTATCCGCTGTTGTTCGCTTCCGGCGAGCAATTCGATATGTCGCATGCGTCGCCGGGCGCCGCGGTATCGTACTTTACGCTGGCCGAACAAGATGCCCTCGTCGACATTACGGACATGCTGGATAAGGTCGCTCCGAAGCTGAAGGCGGAAATTTCCGAGGAAGTTTGGGCGGGGAACAAGGTCGACGGCAAAATCTACGGCGTACCTTCCTTGTACAGCGAGTTCACGCCGACCGGATACGTATACCGTACAGACCTGCTGAAGAAATACGGCATGGAGAAGATCAGCACGATCGAAGAGATGGAACAATACATGGACAACGTCGTGGCGAATGAATCCTTCTCGCCGATCAACGGCAATGCGAACGACGCCTTCAACATGTACAGAATGTTGGTCGATACGACGGAGAAGTGGATCAACGCGCCGGGCATCTCGTTCGCGGAGCTGAATCTCGTCACGAGCAGCCCGGAGGACTATAAGAAGGTATTCCACCCGGCGTTCACGCAACAATTCGAAGACTGGGCCGTGAAGATGCGCGAATGGTCGGATAAGGGCTACTGGCCGAAGGATGTATTGTCCTCGCAAGTGGCTGGCGACGTGAACTTCAGATCGGCGAACTCGGCCGGTTACCTGACGCATGCGCAGGACTGGATCGGCAAGTACGGCTCGGATGTGAAGGCGATGCCGGACGTGGAGACTGGATTCTATACGTTCGCGGAAGCAAACCAGAAAATTAAGCGGAAAATGGGCGTAGAGAACTCCACGGTCATCAGCGCGAACTCGAAAAATCCGGAACGCGCATTGATGGCGATCGAGAAGTTCATGACCGATCCGGAATATTACAACTTGATTCAGTACGGTATCGAAGGCCGTCAATATGTCATCGAAGACGGAATGAAGAAGACGCCTGCCGGATTCGACGATAAGAAGGACGGCGGCGGCTTCGCGGTTTGGTCCTTGCGGAACGATAAATATAACTTGCCGATGGATACGGAAAACCCGATCCGCAGCAGCCTGTATGAAGAATGGAACAAAGTCGCCATCAACGATCCGTACATGGGCTTCAGCTTCGATCCGAAGAACGTGACGACGGAAATCGCCGCGATTTCCAACGTGAATTCCCAATTGGGCATGCAGCTGATGCTCGGCAAGACGAGCAAAGATCCGAAAACGGCGGTCGCCGAATACAGAGAGCAGCTGAAAGCGGCGGGCATCGACAAGGTGATCGCGGAAGTGGAAGCGCAGCTGGCCGATTTCGAACCGGTACAATAATATAAAATAAGTAAGGGAAGGGAGCTATGTTCATAGCTCCCTTATCTATGAAAAAGGAGAGATGTTACGTGAACGCACCAACCTTCCGGGTCGCTTTTATCGGCTGCGGCAGACGCGCGCATGAACACGCGATCGGCGTGCAGGACGACGACAGATGCGAAGTCGTCGGCTTGTCCGATATTTCGGAGGCGTCGGCCGAAGCGCTGAATGTCGCATTCGGATTTCAAGCGAACGTCTATACCGACCACAAGGATATGCTAGCGAAGGAGAAGCCCGATGCGGTGTTCATCTGTTTATGGACGCCGCTGCATCTGCCGGTGTTTCGCGATTGCGCGGAAGCCGGGGTCAAAGCCGTATTGTGCGAGAAGCCGATGTCGGCGACCTGGGGAGAATGCCAAGAGATGGGCCGGATCGCCGAAGAGACGGGCTGCCAGCTGACGTTCTCGCTGCAACGCCGTTTCGCTGCGGGCAATCGGACCGTACGGCGCCTGATCGGGGAAGGGCACATCGGACAAGTGCTTCGGATGGATTTGTATTCTCCTCCGAACTTGCTCGATTGCGGCATTCACACGTTCGATCAGGCGATGAGCTATATGGGCGAGACGCCGGCGAAATGGGTGCTCGGCGGGGTCGATACGACCGAAACGTATAATTGGTTCAATGTGCCGTCGGAATGCGGCGCGTACGGGCATCTGGAGTTCGCGAACGGCGTCCACGCGAGTCTGTATTCGGGCTCGATCGATACATGGGAACCGACGGAGGATAAGACGAAAATTTGGGCCGGCGTTCGCGTGATCGGCACCGAAGGCTTCATCGAAGCGATGTGGGACGGGCAGATCGTCGGAGGCGTCAAATACGCGGATCCGTCGTGGAAGCCGGAGATGGAGCTGTCCTCGATGCAAGATCAGATGAAAGGGTACGTCCGGCACGCGATCGATTGCTTGGCGAGCGGCGAAGAGCCGGAAGTATCTCATCGGAAAGCGCTTCGCGCCTCCGAAATCATCTTCGCCTTCTATGAGTCGGTTCGCCGCAACGCGCGCGTGGAGCTGCCGCTCGCCGGCTTTACGGACAGCCCGTTCATCTCCATGCTCGAGAACGGCCAATTTACGAAATAAGGAGCGTGCACCAATACGATGTCGAGACCAAAGCTTGGTTTGATCGGAATCGTTCGAGAAGAAGCGAAGCAGGACTTCTGGGGGACGATGCAGCGCGTCGCCGAGATCGGGTACGAAGGGATCGAAGGCGCAGGGGAACTGCTGAACGGAGACGTCAAGGCGAATGTCGAGCGGTTTCGCGGATTGGGACTCCAAGTCGCGACGCACAGCGTGAACAAGGAGCAGCTGCGCGACGAGAAGCTGCTCGATCAAGTCATTCGGGAAGCCCATGCGCTGCAGACGAAGGACGTCACCTTCTGGTGGGACGTCGTCGACAACCGGGAACAATTGCTTCGAGACGCTGAATTGTACGATAAAGCGGGCGCTCGACTCGCGTCGGAGGGGCTCCGGTTTTGCTATCACAACCATGCCCATGAGTTCACCAATACCTTCAACGGCGTGTATTCGTTGGACATTTTGGCGGAGCATACGGACCCGAAGCATCTATACTTCCGCATGGACGTCGCCTGGATCACGATCGGCGGCGCCGATCCGGCGCACATCCTTCGCAAGATGGCGGGCCGCGTGCCGGCCATCCACTTGAAGGACGTCTATACCTTGGACGAAGAGAGAAAATGGACGGCGGTCGGGACGGGCGTCGTCAAAATTAAGGAATCGATCGAAGCGGCGAAGGACATCGGCGCGGAATGGATGACGGTCGAGCAGGACGAACTCCGCCATCTTACGGGCATCGAGACGGCGACGGTCAGCTATTTGAACTTAAAAGAAATGGGATTGCTGTAAGGAGCGCGGAATGGAAAAGATCAACATCGGCCTCGTCGGGGCAAGTTGGTTTGCGGACTTGTGGTATGTCCCGGTCTTATTGAAGCACCCGCACGCCGAGTTAACCGCGATCTGCAGCGGAAGCGGGGACAGCGCGAGACGGATGGCGGAAACGTACGGAATCCTTTCGGTATACGAGTCATACGATGACATGTTCGAACGAGCCGGCCTTGACGGCGTATGCATCGTGACCCCCAACGACGTCCATGCCGCGATCGCGACAGCCGCTATGGAGCGAGGTCTCCACGTCATTAGCGAAAAGCCGCTGGCCGCGACGTTGGAAGAGGCGGCCGCGATGCTGCGCACGGCGGAACGGACGGGCATCGTTCACGGATTGAACTTCACGTATCGCGAACACCCCGGCGTTCGCAAGATGAAGGCGATGGCGGAACGCGGCGACATCGGCCGCTTGCGCTCGGGGCATTACGAATACAGCGGCGATTACGGCGTCGAGGGTCCGCCCGGATGGCGCGGCTCCGCCGCTAGAGGCGGAGTCGGCGGCGTGCTTGGCGACTTAGGCTCGCATCTCATCGACTTGGCCAGGTTCGTGACGGGAGAACGGCTGACGGAGGTGGCCGCCGACGCGCGGTTCGTTCATCGCGACCGGGCCGGATGGGGCGGCGGACGAGGTCGCGTTCCTCGGACGCCATGAGCGGGGAGCCATCGGTACGTTCCGTACAAGCTGGCTAGAGCATCAAGGCCGGAACGGGCAGACGATCCGGATGACGTTGACCGGCGATCTGGGGAAGTTGGAATTCGCCGCCAGCCATCTCGGAGCAAGCTTGTCGCTCGCGAAGGCGAAGCAAGCGGCCGTACCGATCGATTTGTCGCCGGAGGTCGAGACGTGGAACGAAGCCAACGTCCCGACGGAGGAGCTCTTCCGGCCATGGAGAGTCACGGAACGCAATGAAGTCTGGAAATGGATCGACCGGATTCGCGATCGCAAGGCGACGAGGGAAGCGACTTATGCCGATGCACCCACGTTCTTGGACGGCTACTACGTTCAGTCCGTCATGGACGCCGTAATGGAATCGGCCGAACGTAAATGTTGGAAGGCGGTTTAAGGACGCCATTTTCAAATAAATATAGTATATATTTCGGGGTCATCGGATGATGACTCCTTTGTTTTGACCATTAGAGGTCGCATCCGTATATAATTGTATCTAGCAGTTATGGGACGGGGGATGGACGAGATGACGGAACGTCGCAAGGAGCCGATCGGCGAGCTGGATCGGAATATGAGCATCGACGGTGAAACGCTCGGCGATGCCGGGCTGAGATGGCTGACCCCTGTGGACGAGGCTCGGGTCCGGGTCGACGGATTTGCCTGGTTCGAACGCGATCGGTTGTTCCGCCGATTGCCGGTTCGGCCGGAGCAGCCGATCTCCGCCGCTGTAGACAAGTTGGCCGACCATACGGCAGGGGGACAGCTTCGGTTTCGGACCGATTCGAGCCGACTCCGCATCAGGGTTCGACTGGCCGGCCCGGCGACGATGGACCATATGCCGGCTACGGGGCAATGCGGCTTCGATTGTTATATCGAACGCGAGGGGCGGCTTCGCTTTTATCGGACGGCGAGGTTCGATCCCGGGCAAGACCGGTATGAATGCGGGTTTTACGACGGGTGGACGGGCGGCATGCGGGAGATTGTTCTCTATTTTCCGCTCTATCAAGGCGTGAAGGAGATCGTGCTCGGGCTCGATTCAGATGCAAGCGTTCAGGTTCCGCAATCGTTTCCGGATGAAAGAAGGATAATTTTCTATGGTACGTCCATCACCCAAGGCGGATGCGCCAACCGTCCGGGGATGGCGTATCCGAACATTCTAAGCCGCAGATTTCCGTTGGAAATCATCAATCTTGGGTTTTCCGGCAACGGAAGAGGAGAGCCGGAAATGGCGAGCTTGATCGCCGAGATCGAACGTCCCGCATGTCTGGTCGTCGATTACGACGCGAACTGTCCTAGCGCGGAGGAGATGGCTCGAACCTTGCCGGAATTCATTCGAACGTATCGAAGACGGCATCCGGACGTACCTATTCTGGTGTTGTCGAAGCCCTGTTATGCGGAAGAAGCATTCCATGAAGAGCTGCGGGAGAAATGCTTGGCCAAGCGGCAGGCGCAAGCGGAGATCGTCGATCGGCTTCGCCTGGCCGGAGATCGGCGAATCTTTTTCCAGGACGGCGGCGCGTTATTCGGTTCGGATTTCGCCGACGGCACCGTCGACGGCGTTCATCCTACGGATCAAGGGTTTGCCCGGATCGCCGACCGGTTGACGCCGATCTTAGCCGAGCTCATTGGCATAACGCCATACGATCTCTAAATTGATCCTAGAGTTTCATGGGTGACCCAACGTTCGAAAAAGGAGGAGTTCACGATGAAGCGACTTCAGGACAACGCATCGATCGTGGTTGCCGCGCACAGGGGCTGGAAATCGGAATATCCGGAAAATACGCTCTTGGCTTTCAAGGAAGCGATGGAGCTCGGGGTGGATATGGTGGAGTTCGATTTGCGCATGTCCAAGGACCGGACGGTGGTAGTCATTCACGACGAGACGGTGGACCGAACGACGGACGGTACCGGAAACGTAAGGGACCTCACGCTCGCCGAGCTGAAGCGGCTCGATGCGGGAGGCTGGTTCGGCCGCGCGTTCGAAGGGCTGAAAATTCCGACCCTCGAGGAGCTATGCGAGCTGCTTCAAGCCTACCCGAACGTTCTGCTCAACGTGGAGATCAAATCGGGTCCGGACGCCAAAGCGACGGCGGATCAGGCGATCGCCGCCTTAGACGCTTACGGCTATCTGTCCCGATGCGTGTTCACCTGCTTCGACGCGGAATGGTTAGGTTATATTCATGATACGTACGGGTTGAAAACGCAGGGCTTCCCGGAGGAGGTTATGCATAACTTCGTCTCCGGCGAGAACGGCACCTACTCCAAGATGTGGGCGGCCGGGATCAGCATGAAGCTCCTTACGCCGCAGCTTGCAAAGCGATTCGAAGACATGGGCGTGCAAGCTTGGTCGTATTGTCCCGACGACGACGAACAAGTGTTTTACTCGCTGGGATGCGGCATCCGCGTCATGACGGTGAACGATCCGCTGCCGGCGTTGAAAATCCGCAAGCTTGTCGAGAGATAAGCGGAAACGTTAGATTCATTTCGAACGACACGGCAATCTCTATGCAGCCCGCGAACTCCGCGGGCTTTTTCGCTTTGCGTACCGGATCTGCCAAACGATCGAACCCTTAGGATGTCGCCCTAAGAACCGGACGAAGGCTCCCTCCGCCTTTTCCGCCAGGCCGTAGGGCTCTCCCCGACCTTCTGCTTAAACATGCGGCTGAAATAATGAAGATTGGCGAAGCCGGTCGTCTCCGCGATATCTTGAATCGGCATATCGGTCGTCCCGAGGTAACTGATCGCGGCTTTCAAGCGAAGCTCCTGCAAATATTGGATCGGCGTAGCGCCGAACGTCTGCTTGAACAGCCGAATGACGTAGGAGGGCGTCAGATGGCAAATACCCGCGAGCTCCTCGATCGTGATGTTGTTTTTGAACGATCGTTCCATATAGCGAAGCGCGGTATACAGCTGCTTGTCGATCGCCGGCGTCGGTTGGACGTTGTCCGCCGGCGCGGAGACGATGAGCTTCACGAGGAACAGCAGCTTCTGAATGTCCCATTCGAGCAGCCGATGCGCGGACGGCGCGAGCAGCTCGCCGCGTTCGTACGCCTCGACGATCGACGAGACGGCGGCGATGCACGCGTACAGCGGCTGCGGCCACGACCGACCCGCGTCGTTCCGCGACTGTCTCTGATTCCAGCTCAGCACGGCGTCGTACTCGAGGAACGGCGCCGATTCCATATCCGTCTCCAGATACCATCCGAGGAGCTCGGGCGTTCGCGGCGTCAGCCAATGCGGCGTGTTCTCCGGAATGAGCACGAGGCAAGGCGCCGGCAGTCGGTAGCACCGGTCCATCCACTGCAGTTCGGAATCCCCGGACTCGATATATAAAATCTCATGATACGGATGAACGCCCCCCGCGCCGGAAGGCTGCATCTTCAATGTCCCGTATTCTCGAATCCGCATAGCCGGTCCCTCCCCCGAAAGATGACGGCGATTTCAGTTTTGTGCAAATGGCCGATCTTCCCCCCAATCTTATCAAGGAAGCCGCGCCCTCACAACCGGGGGCAAGTTTGCGATTTCTACTAAATACGTCCGGTTCGGTCGATGCTATGCTTTCTCCAAAGCTCTATCGGGGCGGAATTTTTAGGGGGAGAACCGTATGACGACGCAATTGCGCATCGCCGAAACGAACGACCGGTTCGCGCTCGACGGCAGACCGTTCTTCTATTTGGCGGATACGGTCTGGAACGCATTCACGAACGCGACCGAGGAGGAATGGGAGGAATATCTCCGCTTTCGAGACGTACGACCTGTTCGACCTCGAGCCGGCGTCCGACTTGGTGATTCGGCACGCCGACGACGTTGCGTTCGCGATGACGCCGGACCGCCGGACGGCGGCGATCAACATGCCCCACAACATGGGGGCGAAGCTCGACTTCGACTTCGGCGGCTACGAGTTCGACATGATCGAGTTCGGCGGCCGCAACGTCGCGCGGCCGCGGCCGTCGATACGGGACGGCGTCACGGAGTTCGGCGTGCACGGCTACAACGGCGACGCGTTGATCGTCGCGCGCAAGAGGGGGTAACCGTATGACGAGAGGCGAGGCGGTCAAGGCGACGTATTGGATCGAGACGCCGCACGAGCTGCGGCGGGCGGCCGAGACGATGGCCGGCGAGCAGTCGACCGGCACGTTCGTGCCCGTGCCCGGCGAGACGCCGGAGGTGAAGGCGCGCAGCGGCGCGGATATCGTCCGCATCGAGGAGCTGGAGCCGGCGAAGACACCCAGCCTGCCGGGGGCTCAGCCGCCGAAGAACGCCGACGGCTTGTATCGTCGGGGCATCGTGGAGCTCGAATTTCCGTTGCATAACTTCGGACCGTCGATTCCGAACCTGATGGCGACGGTCGCGGGCAATCTCTACGAGCTGCGAGAGTTTTCCGGCCTCCGGCTGCTCGACGTTGAGCTCCCTGCGTCGTTCGCGCAGCGGTACCCGGGGCCGAAATTCGGCGTCGAGGGGACGCGGCGGCTCGCCGGCGTCTACGGCCGGCCGATCATCGGCACGATCGTGAAGCCGAGCATCGGACTGACCGTGGAGGAGCTGCGGCTCGTCGTGCGCGAGCTGGTCGAGGCGGGGCTGGATTTCATTAAGGACGACGAATTGAACGCGAATCCGACGTTCGCGCCGCTGGAAGACAAGGTGCGGGTCGTCATGGAAGAAATCGAGCGCCATGCGGACAGGACGGGCAAGAAGGCAATGTACGCGTTCAACATTACGGGCGACATCGACGAGCTGCGGCGAAATCACGACACGGTCGTGCGGCACGGCGGCACATGCGTCATGGTCAGCATTCAGAGCGTCGGGCTCGCGGGCCTCGCGTACTTGAACTCGTTCAGCGAGGTGCCGATACACGGCCATCGCAATCAGTGGGGGATGATGACCCGCTGCCCGGCGCTCGGGATGGAGTTCGCGGCGTATCAGAAGCTGTGCCGTCTGGCCGGCGCCGACCATCTGCACGTGAATGCGCTGGACAGCAAGTTTTATGAATCGAACGGGTCCGTCGTTCGTTCCGTGGAAGGCATTCGCGCGCCGCTCTTCGGCGGCTACGCCTGCATGCCGGTGCTGTCTTCCGGGCAGTCGGCCGCCACGGCGGAGACGACGTACCGGCGGCTCGGCACGTACGACCTGATGAATATCGCCGGCGGCGGCATCATGGCGCATCCGGGGGGACCGGCGAGCGGCGTCCGCAGCATGCAGCTCGCTTGGGAGGCGGCGATCGGGGGACTCGACCGCGAGGCGTTCGCGGCGGAGCATGCGGAGCTGCGGCAGGCGTTGGATGCATTTTCGAAATAGGAAGGGGTGTGCCGGTCATGACGACATCGCCCGTAAGGCGATTGATCTCCTTCTATGGGGACGACTTCACCGGTTCCACGGATTCGATGGAAGCGCTGATGCTCGGCGGCGTGAAGACGGCGCTCTTCTTGGAGCCGCCGACGCGGGTGCTGCTCGACGAGCGGTTCCCGGACATACAAGGCTTCGGCGTCGCCGGCGTGAGCCGCTCGATGACGCCGGCGGAGATGGAGCGGGAGCTCTCGCCCGTCTTCGCCTCGCTGCGGGACGCCGGCACGCCGATCGTGCACTATAAGATGTGCTCGACGTTCGATTCCTCCCCGGACATCGGAAGCATCGGGAAGGCGGCGGAGCTCGGCCGGGCGGCGTTCGGCGGGGATCGGCCGATCCCGATTCTCGTCGGCGCACCGGCGCTGAAGCGGTATACCGTGTTCGGGAACCACTTCGCGACGGCAGGGGACGATACGTTCCGGCTCGACCGGCATCCGACGATGTCGCGCCATCCCGTCACGCCGATGAACGAAGCGGATTTGCGGCTGCATCTCGGGAAGCAGACGACGATGTCGATCGCGCTGATGGACCTTCTCGATCTCGACGGCGAGGAGGAACGCGTACGGGAACGTCTGCGCGTGCGGCTTTCGGACCGTCCCGATCTCGTGCTGTTCGACGTGCTCGACGAGGCGCGCCTCGAGCGGGCGGGGGGCCTGATTTGGGGAGGCGCGCTTGAGGGAGGGCGGTTCGTGATCGGCTCCTCCGGCGTGGAGTACGCGCTTACGGCGCATTGGCGCAGACAAGGGCTTATCTCCCCGGACGTCTCGCCGTTCCGGCGCGTCGGGCCGGCGAAGCAGCTGTTCGCGGTATCGGGCAGCTGCTCGCCCGTTACCGAGGCGCAGATTCGGTACGCGCTGCGAAACGGCTTCGTCGGCATTCCGGTGGACGCGAACGGCTTCGCGGCGCCGGACGAGGCCGAGGCGTATCGGCGGCGGCTGCTCGGGCGTTCGCTCGCGGTGCTGGCGCAAGGCGGCAGCCCGCTGCTGTATACCGCGCTGGGGCCGGACGGCCTCGAGACGGAGTCGCTGAAGCGCCGCATGGAGGCCGCGGGGCGAACGTCGCTCGATACGGGCCGCATGATCGGGGAGCAGCTCGGCAAGCTGACGCGCGAGGTGATCGAGCGGACGGGACTTCCGCGCTTTCTCGCCGCCGGCGGCGATACGTCGGGGTACGTCGCCCGCGAACTGGGCATCTATGCGCTGAGCTGCCTCATGCCGATCGCGCCCGGCGGTCCGCTCTGTCTCAGCTATGCGGACGACCCGCGCTTCGACGGCAAGGAGCTGGCGCTCAAGGGCGGCCAGGTCGGGCGGGAGGATTATTTCGTGCGCGTGCTGGAAGGCCGATGAGGGCGGAGGCGCGCATTCAAACTACAACTTGGAATATTGGGGGAAGGAAACCATGGCTACTCCATGCATTGCGTTAATCGGCGCCGGCGGCAAGATGGGCTGCAGAATCGCGGACAACCTGAAGAAAGGCGATCGGTTCGTGCATTACGTGGAGATCGGGGAGCGGGGCATCGCCCGGCTGGCGGAGCGAGGACTCCGCGCGACGCCTCTCGAGGAGGCCGTCGCCGAAGCGGATATCGTCGTGCTCGCCATCCCGGACGTCGCGATCGGCGATGTCTCGGCTGGGATCGTGCCCCAGATGAAGTCCGGCGCCATGCTCATGGTGCTGGACCCGGCCGCCGCTTATCTGGGCAAGCTGCCCTCGCGCGAGGACGTCGCGTACTTCGTGGCGCATCCGTGCCATCCGCCGGTATTCAACGACGAGACGACGCCGGAAGCGAAGAGCGACTTGTTCGGCGGCGTCGCCGCCAAGCAGGCGATCGTGTGCGCGTTGATGCAGGGACCGGAATCGGATTACGAGGTCGGCGAACGTCTCGCCGCCGAGATGTACGCGCCGGTTATGCGCTCGCATCGGATCACCGTGGAGCAGATGGCGGTCCTCGAGCCGACGATGGCGGAGACGATCGGGGCGATGATGGCTACGCTGCTAGGCGAAGCGATGGACGAAGCGGTGCGGTGCGGCGTACCGTACGAAGCCGCCAAGGACTTCATGTTGGGCCATATCAACATCGAGCTCGCCGTCGTCTTTAATCGGGTCAATCCGTTTTCGGACGCATGCCTCGTCGCCATCGATTACGGCCGCCGGGCGATGATCAAGGAAAATTGGAAGCAGCTGTTCCGGCCGGAAAGCATTCGCGAGCAGATCGACGTCATGCTTCACCCGGAGAAATTGAAGGGGCTCTGATAAGGTAACGCGCCGCTCAATTCGCGCGTCGTCGGGGCGTGCACCGCGGACTCGACTGACGATAGGGAACAAGAAAGTTCCTTATTTTTGTCGCGCAAGGCGAAAAATGGCGAATAGGGAACGCCAAACTTCCTTATTCGTGCTGGAAACGGCACCTATTAACGATTTCGCGCGAAATAGGGAAGGTTGGTGTTCCCTAATTTTTCGTTGAATCCGACGCAATCGCCGAAGCATTGGAAAAGGCTTGCCCGGCAAGGGCGATGTAAGGTCGTGAAAGGAAGGAACGCATGACTTGACAGGCGCTGCCGCGAAGGCAGCCATCCCATGGTAAGCCGAACGAAAGGTAGGGCATCCATCCTATCTCTCGTTCGGCTTTTGCTTTGTCGCAACGTCCGTTTCCGATTTCGGATTTTGACACGAAGGGGCGATTTGTGTATTTTAAGACTACACGTGTAATCTATTAAGGAAGCGAGTGGTAGGGATGAGGCGGTACGCCTTGCTATTGTGTCTCTTCTCCTTTTGGGTTTTGGCGAGCTGCGAACCGAAGGCGAAACCGGAAGAAGTATTCGCCGAGTATATCGAGGATTGGCGACAGGGGCGATACGAGCGTATGTATGAATTGTTGGCGGAACCCGTACGAGCCGAGCTTTCGAAAGAACAATTCGTTACCAGATATCGCTCGATCTACGAAGGAATCGGAATGAGCCGGTTGGAGATTACGCCTGCGCCGATCGACGAATCGCAGACGGCTGGCGGTCCTCTGGACAAACGATCGTACCCTTACCGTGTGGAGATGGATACGGTCGCGGGTCCGATCGCTTTCGAAGGCACAGTCCCGATCTCGAAAAGCAAGGAAACGAATCATGAATGGAAGGTGGATTGGAGCCCGTCGCTGCTGTTCCCGTCGATGGAGGAAGGGGATCGAGTGTTCGTCCGAAGGCTAAAGGCGGAACGGGGAACGATCTACGACGGTTTCGACCGGGAATTGGCTGCGAACGGCACCGTCGAAGTACTCGGAATCGTTCCGGGCCAGCTCGGGGAGGACAGGGAGCGAACGATCGCCGCTCTTGCGGAGAAGGTAGCGATACCCGAAACCGTCATCAACGACAAACTGTCGGCTCCATGGGTCGAAGACGAGCTCTTCGTACCGATCGTTAATATGACCGTGGAGCGGCTGAAGCACGATTACAGCGAGCTTAAGGGGGTAACGATCCGCGAGGAGTCCGCAAGGGTTTACCCGTATGGCGAGGCCGCCGCTCATCTCACCGGGTATATCCGACCGGTCACGGCCGAGGATCTCGAGAAACATGCGGGCCGGTACGAACCGAACGACATGATCGGGAAAGCCGGTTTGGAACATATATACGAGCAACGGCTCAGGGGAAGAGACGGCGTCGAAATCGCAATCGTTCAGGCGGACGGGCAGCGCAGAGAGACGCTTGCCATCGTCGAGGCGACGCCGGGGGAGGACATTCGGCTCACGATCGACGCCGAGCTTCAGCGGTCGATGTATTACTCGTTCGAGGGCGATGCGGGGACGGCGGCGGCCGTCCATCCGAAGAGCGGCGAAATTTTCGCTTTGGTCAGCAGCCCGGCGTACGACCCGAATCTCTTCATCACGGGACTTTCGTCCGAACAGTGGACGTCTTGGAACGAGGACCCGAAGAAGCCGCTGCTGAATCGGTTTACCAGCTTGTACGTACCCGGCTCCGTCTTCAAGCCGATCACCGCCGCCGTCGGTTTGAAACTCGGCGTCAGCGCCGTCGACGAGACGAAGGCGATCGACGGCTTGCGGTGGACGAAGGACGAAAGTTGGGGCAACTATTACGTGAAACGCGTAAGGGACGTACCGGTGGAAAGCTTGACGGACGCCATCGTCAATTCTGATAACATTTACCTGGCGCAGGAGGCGTTGGAGATCGGCGCGGAACGATTCAGCCGGGAGGCGAGCATGTTCGGCTTCGACCGTCCCCTGCCGATTCCGTATCCGTTCCCCGAAGCGAGTTTATCCAACGACGGCATCGACGACGAGATCCTGTTGGCCGACTCCGCATACGGGCAAGGGGAAGTATTGATGAGCTCGCTTCATGTGGCCTTGGCGTATACGCCGTTCGTCAATAACGGAATCATGGTGAAGCCGGTTCTGGAGTATTCGGACGACGGGCCGGCGCTGGGCGAAGCTTGGGGAGAACCGATTCTAGATTCGGAAACGGCCGCCGCGATGAACCGCATGCTGCTTGAAGTGGTGGAACATCCAGCGGGGACGGGACATCGAGCTTCGATCGAAGGACGCCGGATCGCGGGGAAGACGGGGACGGCCGAGTTAAAGAAGAGCAAGGGGGAAGCCGGTCAGGAGAACGGATGGTTCGTAGCTTACGAGGCGGAACGGGGGGAGCTGCTGCTGGCTGCGATGATCGAAGACGTGAGAAACCGCGGCGGGAGCGCTCATGTCGTGCGGAAGACGGCGAAGGTGCTCAAGGAGTATTTCCATGGGCGAGAGTAAGGAGCGGCCCGGGCAGCAATACTCGAGACGGGATACCGTACGCCGCATCAACCTGTTTTTCTTCGTTGTCTTCGGAATGTTTTGCATCCTTGTCGTCAAGCTGGCTCACGTTCAATTGGTGCAAGGAGAATATATGCGAGAGGCGGAGCAGCGAACGGCGACAAGAACGGTCCCTATCCCACCGATTCGGGGAGGGATCTTCGACGCCGCCGGGAGTCCCATCGCTTCCTCGGTTCCGACGCAAGCGCTCTACTTCACCCTGCTCCCGGGAATGAAGGCGGAGGACGCGGAGGCGCTCGCCGAACGGCTGGAAGACGTCTTCGCGACCTACGGGGACGAAGACGGAATGCTTCGCTCGGATACCATTTTGGAGCTCATGGACCTCGAATCCAACCGCAGTTATGCGTTCACGCCCCGGAAATTGAAATACGACTTGACGAAACGCGAAGTCGCTTACTTCATGTCGCACGCGGCGGAGTACCCGCAGCTCGAGGTCGCCGAAGAAAGTATCCGGACGTACGATGCATCGTCGATCGCCGTACAGCTCGTCGGATACTTAAAGACGTACGACGCGGCGGTGCAAAGTTTGGATTTCTACAAAGACAAACAAAAGACGGATGATCCCTATACTCGATATTTGGGGCATGAGTTAGTCGGCAACGACGGTCTCGAGCTGTTGTTTCAGGATCTGCTGCGCGGGAAGAACGGCATGAAGTCGATCGCCGTCGACGCAACGGGGCGTATCGCGGGTCCCGCCGTTACGATTTACCCGGAGAAAGGCGCGGACCTCTATTTGACGATCCATAAGCAGATTCAATTAGAAACGGAGAAAGCGATCGCCGAGCATCTGTCTTATCTTCGAACCGCACCCTTCGAAAGCGGAGATCGGGCCCCGTTCGCGCGGGCCGGTTATGCGGTCGCCATGGAGGTGGATACCGGGAAGGTTATCGCCATGGCGAGCATACCGGACTACGATCCTAACGTATGGCGGGGAGGGCGCATCGCTCAGGACGAATGGAGCGCGATCCACTCGATCGTCGGCAACGGCGCGATTCGGGAAACCTATCAGCAGTGGGAATCCCAAGAGGAAGCGAATAAACATGCTTCGTCGTTGGTATTTCTCGGCTCGACGCAGAAGCCGTTGACCGTATTGATCGGATTGGCGGAAGGATTGATTACGACGGATACGCGATACCGGGACGCCGGGGCGTTCGCCTTCGGGAAGAAGGGAACGCATCGCGTCAGCGTAAGAAACGACGGAGGCCGGAACCTGGGCCTCCTGGAACCGGCGACCGCGTTGCAGAAGTCGTCCAATGCATTCATGGCGGAGATGATCGGCAATGCGCTGTATCTCCGCGACGGGAAGGAAGGCGTCGAAATTTGGGACCGATATATGAAGAGCTTCGGGCTAGGGGTGACGACGGGCAGCGGGCTGCTCGGGGAGCAGGCGGGGGTGGCGGGGTACTTGGCCGAAGCCGACAACGCCAGCGCGCAGTCCGCATTGGTCTACGCTTCGTTCGGGCAACAGGGGAAGTATACCGCGCTTCAACTCGCCCAATACACGGCCGTTCTGGCCAACCGCGGCAAGCGCATGAAGCCCCAATTCGCGGAGAAAGCCGTGAATGCCGAGGGGGAGACGGTTCGAACGTTCGAGCCCGCCGTGCTGAACGAAATTCGCTTTCCCGAACCGTTCTGGGAGGAGATCGAAGCGGGAATGAAGAGCAACGTGCAAGGTTTCGACGGCGTGACCTACACGTTCCGTCGGAAGACCGGTACGTCGGAGCAAGACGTAAGCGGCGGTCGAGTGGAAAATGCGGTGTTCATCGGATATGCGCCGGCGGAAAAACCGAAGGTAGCCGTCGCGGTCGTCGTACCCGAAGGGGGCTACGGCGGTCGGGGAGCGGCGCCCATCGCGCGGAAAATCTTTGATGCGTATCAAGCCGTCTACGGATTTTAGGACGTTTAGGACGTCGCAGGAAGTGGATTTTATGGTAAGATTACCTTCGTAATCGTTATGGAACGTGATGTACGAGAGGGGAAGCAAACTTTGTACTATCCGCAGCTATTCGTCGGTTTCGTCGTCTCATCGATCACCGTCGTCGGAATCTTGCTCTTAAAACGTATATTTCGCAGCCAGCTCACCGCTTTATGGCATTATAAACTTTGGTTTTTGCTCCCGATCGCTCTGACTCTTCCTATGCTGCCGCTAGACAAGCTTCGCCTCGGATTCGAGTGGTCTCTCCCGAAGGTCGCGCGGTCCTCCGGCAACGGCGCCCCGAACATGGGGCCGGCGGGTCCCGCGGCAGGGGACGGAAGCTGGCTGCAGGATTTTACGGTATCCGTCGGCCGCACCTCGTCGGCGTTCCTGGATGGCGCCGTCATCGGAATCTGGGTCGCAGGCATGCTTGCGTTGGCGGTACCGGTCCTGCGTTCCTGGTTGAAGATCAAGGAGCTAAAGCGAACCTCGCGTCAGGTGAACGACGAAGAAACCTTACGTCTTCTGGAGCAGTGCAAGCAGCATCTCGGCTTGTCGAAGCGTTTCGTCGTTTTGGAGTCGGCGGACGTAGTTTCCCCTATGCTGATCGGGGTAGGCAGGACGTATTTGGTGTTCCCGCAACGTTTCTGCGAATGGCTTTCGGCGGAGGAAATCAAATATATTATTTTGCACGAACTCATTCATTATAAACATAAGGATCATCTAACGAGCGTTCTGCTCGTCGCTTATCAGCTGTTATACTGGTATAACCCGCTTGTATGGATCGCTTTCCGAATCATGCGGTCTGATCGGGAAATCGCGTGCGATCATGCGGTGCTCCGTACGCTGGACGACCGGTCTTACGCGAAGTACGGGCACACGATAATCAATTTTGCGGAAAAGTTGTCGCGCCCTGCAGCTCCCGCGTGGGTGAACCGGTTCGCGAGCTCCAAGAAGCAGCTGAAGCGGCGAATCGAGAGAATCGCCTCCTATACTTCCGAGTCTAGACGTCTAAGAAGGAAGAGTATCGCGGTCTTTCTCGTCGCGGCGGCTTTCGTCGCCTGCCAAGTTCCCCTCGTTTCCGCATTGGCCGTCGACGAAAATCGGTTCTCGTTTACGGACGAGAGAGCGGCCTACGAAGATTTGGGCGCTTACTTCGGCGGTTACGACGGCAGCTTCGTCATGTACCATGCGCAGGAAGATCGTTACACGATTTACAACAAGTCCGGAAGCGAGCGCAGAGTATCGCCCGATTCGACCTATAAAATTTATGGAGCATTATTCGGATTGGATTCCGGAGCGGTCGGGACGAACGAATCCACTCTCCGCTGGAATGGCGAGCGACAACCTTACGACGAGTGGAATCGGGATCAGGACTTGTTCACGGCGATGAAGCGTTCGGTGAATTGGTATTTTCAAGAGCTCGACGCGCGGATCGGGCGGGATCGTCTGCAAGCGTATCTGGATCGGGTCGGCTACGGCAATGCCGACCTATCGGACGGCGCCGCGCCGTTCTGGTTGGAAGCGTCCCTGAAGATCTCCCCCGTGGAGCAGGTGCTGTTGCTGGAATCGTTCTACAGCAATCGATTCGGGTTTCGGGACGAGCATATCGAAACCGTGAAGGATGCCATCCGCTTGGACGAGAAGGAGGGTGCGCTCTTGTCCGGGAAGACCGGCACCGGCGCGGCGAACGGCAAGGAAGAGCGCGGTTGGTTCGTCGGTTACGTCGAGAAAGAAGGGGATACGTATTTCTTCGCGACGCACATCGGGAGCGAGAATCGGGCGAACGGAAGCGCCGCGGCGGAAATCGCCTTATCCATCTTAAGGGATAAAGGCATCTATTGACGGCGCATCGTTCGAGAGGAGGGAAGTCGAGTTGACTAAAAGCGTGCCGAATATTTCGGAAGCGGAATGGGAAGTCATGAACGTGCTGTGGGACAAGGCGCCGATCGCGGCGAACGAGGTCATCCGCGCGCTGCAGGAAAAGACGGATTGGAAACCGAAGACGATCCGCACGTTGCTGGATCGGTTAGTAAAGAAGAAAGTCGTCGGCGTCGATCAAGCGCCGAAGGTATATACTTTCTTTCCGCTTTACTCGCGAAGCGAATGTCAGCATGCCGAAGCGCAGTCCTTCGTGAAACGAATTTACAGCGGAACGCTTACATCCATGTTGGTTCAATTTATCGAAGAACGAACCTTGTCGGACGAGGAAATTCGAGAGCTCCGTTCCATCCTGAACGACAAACCGAAACCGAACTGACCCAAGCCCCTCTTGGGTCTTGTTTGTTATGCCCATTCATAATCTTTTAATAGTAGGAGCGTGCAGGACATGAATAGTAGTTTCAGAGAAAAGGCAAAGCGCTTGGCAGCCGTAACCCTTGCCGCGTGCGCCGGATTATGCGGTTCGGCGACCGCCATGGCGCAAGCCGGGGGACCCGCGGAGCAATCGGTAACGATCTTACTGGACGATTACCCTCTTCCGCTTCCCCTAGCGCCAACAATCGTGGACGGTACGACGATGGTTCCGTTCCGGGCGATTTCCGAAGCGCTTGGGATTACGGTGGAATGGCAGGAGGAGACGCGGTCGATCGCAGCGGCCGACCCGACGGACGGCAAAGTCGTCGAGCTGACCTTAGGGTCGAACGTCGCTCGCGTCGGCGGGATCGACACGGAACTGCGGGTCGCCCCGATGTCCGTCGACGGGTCGACGCTCATCCCGCTCGCTTTCTTTAGCCAGCAGTTCGGCGCGAACGTGTCTTGGGACGCCGCGACGCGCACCGTGTCGATCGATTCGCCGCCCCGACAGCTCCGTACGATGGCGTTCTATGCCATCTCTTCCTTTCGGGAGGCGCCGCTCGCTTCCTCGTTCGATGCGGTCGCTTTCGGTTGGGGCCGACTCGACGAGTCGTCGAATTTTACGTTGGAAGGGAAGGATTTCTATTGGCCGGAGCCCGCGGGGGACGTTACGCCGCAATCGCTTGTGGACGGCGTCACCGAACAAGGGCGCGATCCTTATTTCATGGTGTTCGCTTCGGACGCCGCCGGCGAGCTGACGGCGGTATTGGAAGATGAAACGCTCGCGGAAGGCACGATCGAGCGGATCGTAGACACCGCGGCGGAGCGTCGATTCTCCGGCGTCCTGCTTGATTTCGAAGGGCTGGGGCTGACCGGCGACGCGGAGGCGGTGCAGGAATCGTATAATTCTTTCGTACGGAAGCTCGATTCGGCCGCCGATGCGAGGGGACTGCGCTTGGCGGTTGCGGTTCATCCGCCCAACGGCGCCTATCGCGGTTACGATTATAAGACTCTTGCGACGTTATCCGACGAGATGATCGTCATGGCGTACGCTTACGAGGGCGAGAAAGGACCGGAACCGATGAAGCGCGTGGACGAAGCCATTCGTCGGACGTTGAACGACGTTCCGGCGGAGAAGCTTCTCCTTGGGATTTCCATGGGAAGCGAGAATGCCGACTCGCTGGGCGCGAAGATCGGATTGGCCAAGCGTTATGGATTGAGAGGAATCGCCATGTGGCGTCTCGGCTTGATCGGAGAGGAAGCTTCGCAAGTCATTCGCGCGGAAGTAAGGGAGTAGAACGAGGAAGGACGGTCGGCAAGGCCGAGAAAAACCGGCGGAATCGGTCGAACGTTCGCGCTAAGTCCTTGCGAATCGTCCATATGGACGAATCCAATCGTTTTCCGGCTGTAAACGGCTTTGAAGATTCTAGCGATCGTTCTTATAATTAGTTCATATGAACTTAAAATTCATAATAGCAAATAAAAGGCACGGAGGTGGAACGGACATGGACGATGAGCCTGGAGAAGAAGGCGATAGGAACGAAGTACAATGGAACCCGCGCATCGCGAAGAAGCCTTGCGGTTCCGAGTATTACAAGCGCGAATAAAGCCCCCCTTGCAGTCGTTGCCGAGCGATAATCAACGAATAGGGGATGGATTTATGGTAACCGCTTTACTGGTACTCGCGGTTTTAATTGTACTGAACGCTTTCTTTGCCGCCTCGGAGATCGCTTTGATTTCGCTGAACGATAACAAGATCAAGGCGATGGCGGAGGAAGGTCATAAGAAGGCAGGGCTATTGCACAAACTCCTGAGCGAACCGAGCCGTTTCTTGGCCACCATTCAAATCGGCATTACGCTTGCGGGATTTATGGCGAGCGCGTTCGCCGCGGAAAGCTTCGCCGGCAGTCTGGCCGGCGTGCTTTACGCAACGGGGATCCCGATCTCTATAGAAATCTTGGAGACCGTCTCCGTAGTATTGATTACCATGCTGCTTTCTTACTTTACCCTCGTTCTCGGCGAGTTGGTGCCTAAGCGCATCGCCATGGAGAAGTCCGAGGCGATCGCGATGTTCGCGGTTACGCCGCTGACGGTATTATCCAAGCTGACGGCGCCGTTCGTGAAGCTGCTCACCTTATCGACGAACGTATTGGTGCGTCTCTTCGGCGTCGATCCGAACGCGGACAAAGAGCAGGTCACGGAGGAAGAAATTCGGATGATGGTCGACGTCGGCAAAGAAAACGGCGCGATCGACGAATCCGAAAAGACGATGATCAACAACATCTTCGAGTTCGACAATAAATCGGTCTCGGATATTATGACGCATCGGAGAAACGTAGTCGGCTTGCCTCTAAGCGTTACGCTGCAGGAAGCGGCGTCGCGGATTCACGAGGAGAAGTTCACCCGCTTCCCCGTGTACGACGAGCATATCGACAACATCGTCGGCATCCTGCACGTGAAGGACCTGCTTCCCTTCATCGCGAAGGGCCGGGATGCGTCGTCCTTCGATCTTCAAGCGATGATTCGCAAGCCTTACTTCGTCCCGGAATCGAAGAAAATCGACGAGCTGCTGAAGGAGCTTCAGCTGCACAAGGTGCATATGGCCGTGGCGATCGACGAATACGGGGGCACGGCCGGGGTCGTCACGATCGAGGATCTGATCGAGGAGATCGTCGGCAACATCTATGACGAGTACGACGAAGACGAGAAGCCTATCGAACAGGCGGACGACGGCACGTACCTCGTGAACGGCGGCGTCCACATCCGCGAAATCAAGTCGCTGCTGAACATCGAAATCGAGGACGACGAATTCGATACGTTGAGCGGTTTCATTATCAGTCAGTTAGGCCGCATTCCGGAGGAACACGAACAGCCTTCGATCGAGTTCGCCGGATTCCGGTTTCAAGTCGAAGAAGTGAACGAGATGCGGTTGGGAAAAGTGAAAATCGCGAGAGCGGCGGCGGCGGTTCAACCGCAACTGTAGTCGCTGTCGGACGGCGTGCCATGATCCATTCGAGGATCGGGCACGCTTTTTTTGTGCTAGCGCCCCCCTGTGATGCTGCAACTGCACAGGAGGTGTGCAAAACGCGCACAACCATTAGGCAATAAGTGTCCAAGGGTGGTGCGATTCGGCGATGGAGCGAACCCGAGACACCGCCAAGGGCCGGCAATTGCACCGGAATTGTGCACAATATGCACCGCTATTGTGCGAAAAGCGCCCAATGGTAGTGCGATTCGGCGATGGAGCGAACCCGAGACACCGCCAAGGGCCGGCAATTGCACCGGAGGTGTGCACAATATGCACCGCCATTGGGCGAAAGCGCCCAATGGTAGTGCGATTCGGCGATGGAGCGTACCCGAGACACCGCCAAGGGCCGGGCAACTACATCGGAAGTGTGCACAATATGCACCGCTATTGTGCGAAAAGCGCCCAAAGGTGGTGCAATTCGGATATGGAGGCGGGACGTTCAAGAATCGCTTCGGTTTCCCGTATAAAAATCCGGGGAGCATTAAATCCTAATCATGGAAACAAACTCCACCGGATAGGGGATGGGCCGGACCATGTCGAGGCACCCCACAGCCATAGCGGGAATCGTCCTCCTCTCGCTCTGCGCGGCGCAGCTGTCGTCCTGCGCGAACCGGAACGACGTACAACCCCGATCCGTCGGCGAGGGCGCGGGCATCGAAGAAGCGGCCGTGAACGATCCCGATCTGTATTTCGGGGACTTGGGCGTAGAGGGCTTCCTGTACGACCGCGGGGAAAACCGCCGCATCGCTTCCTTGGGCAAAGACAAAAAAACGCCTAAAATCGATCCGAACGGATTCCCGCTGAACATGCAATTCCCCAACCCGGCCGTTGGCCCGATTCGAGGGACGTATGTCGAGAACATCGTGAAGACCGCCAAGTCGTACTTAGGCACTCCGTACGTATACGGCTCCGACCGGACGGAACCGTCGACGTTCGACTGCTCCGACTTTACCCGCTGGGTGTTCTTGGACGCCGTCGGCATGGACTTGCCGTGGGATTCGCGGGCCCAAGCGGCATACGTCAAAGCGTTCGCCCCGAAAACGTACACCTCCCTTCGCCAAGCGAAGCGCGGCGACCTGTTGTTCTTCACGAACTATCGAGGAGAGAAGGCGTCCGACTACGAGGGAATCCGGCCGTCCGAGAAGCCGGTCACGCATACGGCCATCTATCTCGGGAACGGGAAGATCATTCACAGCGCGTCGAAGATGAGCGGAGGCGTCCGCATCGACGAATGGAGCTGGAGGCAGCTGCACCGGCGCTTCTTGTTCGGAGGCGGCATTCTTCCCGCCAAGCAGCCCGCTAAGAAGGCGAAATAGAGGCATGTAGTTCGAACCGTTACGGCATCGTAACGGTTTTTTCTTTTTCCGAAAACACCAGAAATCATAGAATCCCCCCTGCTCGCGCTTACGCGTTTCCCGATATAATGAAGGCAAGCAACCAAAGGGGAGCGGGAAGCCTCATGTATAAGCTGTTGATCGTAGACGACGAGCCGACGGTCCGGTACGGCCTTCGGCATTATTTCGATTGGGCGGAATACGGGATCGAAGCGGCGGAGGAAGCCGACGACGGCGACGCGGCGCTGGAAGCGGCCGAGCGCGTCCGTCCGGACCTCGTGTTAACCGACGTGCGCATGCCGAATATGAGCGGTATCGAGCTGTCGCGCGTGCTGCGGGAGAAGTACCCGGAGACGAAGATCGTGTTCGTCAGCGGGCACGACGATGCCGATTATTTGAAGTCCGCGTTGCAGGTGAACGCGGTCGATTATATTTTCAAGCCGGTGAATTTGCAGGAGCTGCGCACGGTCATCGAACGGGTGGCGGCGGAGCTGGCGAATCGGGACCGGGAGCGGCTGCTCGCCCGGGACATGCAGGAGAAGCTGCGGGAGAGCATGCCGCTGCTGCGGGAGAGGTTCCTGCTCTCGACGCTGCAGGGGCGGGCGGCGCTGCGCTCCGGCGCGGAGGAACGCATCCGGTTCCTTGAATTGCAGCTGCCGCTGGATGCCGAGTACGAGGTGATCGTCCTCAGCCTCGACAATTACGCCGAGCTGAAGGACGCCAGATCGGAACGCGATCTGCAGCTGCTCGTCTACGCGGCGACGAACATCGCGCAGGAGCTGATCGACCGCTGCGCGGGCGGGTATGCGTTCGAATCGGGCGTCGGCGAGATCGCAGGGCTGCTGCGCTGGAGCGGCGAGGACGACCCGGAGGAGCGGCTGCTGACGCTCGCGGGGGACATTCGCGACAATCTGGAGCGGTGGCTGAAGATCGGCGCGACGATCGGAGTCGGCAGTCGAACGAGGGGGCTGTCGAAGGTGTGCGATTCGTACGCGCAGGCGCGGGAAGCGGCGAGCCGGAAGTGGTATTTGGGCAAAAATCGGATCATTACGATGGACAGCCTGAGCGTGGAAACGGCGGAGGGCCGCGAGGAGCGAATCGACCACGCCCAGATCGAGAGGCTGACGACGCTGCTGCGGGCCGGCGACGCGGAGGCGCTGCGCGACGAGATGAACGCGCTGTTCGATCGGTTGACGGAACACCGCGCGAGCGGCTTCGCCTACGGCCGGAACGTGAGCTTGCAGATCGCGCTGCTCGCCGATCAGCTGCTGCTCGAATTCGGGATCGGACAGGCGGCGGGAGCGCCGCGCGTCTGGGAGTCGCTAACGAAGAAGGAGACGATCGAGGACCTTCGGATGGCATTGGAACAATACATATCGAGCGTGTGCGCCGCCATCCGGGAGCGCAGAGACAACCGGTCGAGCAATCTGGTCGAGCGGGTGCAGGCGGTGCTCGCGGCGCGATATGCGGAAAACTTGTCCGTCGCGGACGTCGGGAAAGAGGTGTATTTGTCCCCGACGTACGTCAGCTTGTTATATAAGCAGGAAACCGGCCGGACGATCAACGAAGCGTTGACGGCGGTTCGGATCGAGAAGGCGAAGGAGCTGCTCCGCGATCCGAAGTATAAATTTTACGACGTATGCTTCGCGGTCGGGTACGCGGATCCGAGTTATTTCACGAAGCTGTTCAAGAAGATGACCGGGCTGACGCCGAAGGCGTATCGAGATCAACTTTACTGAAGGTGGTGCCCCGCGTGCTGAATTCCTTGCGCAAGTGGCTTCTGTTGTACGTGCTCGCGATCGTCGCCCCGGCGTCGGTACTGTTGTACAGCTATTACCAACGGTCGGCTTCCGTCTTGGAGGAAGAGCTGTCCCGATCCGCCCTGCAGACGCTGGCGCAGGCCGGGATCAACCTCTCTTACCGAATCCGCCATATCGAGGACGCTTCCAACGCCTTGTTGATGAACCCGAATCTGGCCGAATACTTGGAGCAAGCGGGAGAGGATCCCTCCGAAGGGCGGCTGCTCGACAACGTGAAAGATTTGCGAAGCCTGGTCGAGCAGACGCAGGCGAACACGGACGTGTATCGCGTCCGTTTTTTCGTGGACGGGAAGAAGGTCATCGCGAGCGAGAGGGTCAACTTCTTCCCTATCGAACAATTGCAGTCCGATCCCTGGTACCCGAAGATCGTGGAGGGGAACGGGAAGATCGTATGGAGCGGGCTGTACGAAGAGACGTTCATCGACAACGGGGCGGCCTTGCTGTTCACGAACGCAAGAATCATTCGAGACCCTAAGCGCTACGATACGATCTATGGCATTTTGATGCTGGACGTGGCGGAGCGGACGTTTTCCGAGATATTAACCCCTCTGGAGCTTCCGGGCGATTCCAAGCTGTACCTCGCGGACGGAGACGGCAGGATCGTCTGGCACCGGGACCGAACGCTCGTCGGAACGGCCGGGTCGCCCGCGGCGGACGGACTGACGAAGAGCGGCGAGACGTACTCGATCTCGACGCGCGTCGAAGGCACCGATTGGCGCCTCGTCGCCGAGATTCCTGCTTCGGCGATCGCCAAGCGGGCGCTGGAGCAGGGAAGAACGTCGAGCTTCGTTACGATTCTAGGCATATCGGCGCTGTTCCTTGCGTTAATGTTTCTTCTGCTCGCGCTGATGATTCGGAGCATGAACCGGCGGCTGCAGCTGGTCATCTCGACGATTCGGAAGGAGGGCGTGGAGCGGATCGACGAGGCGACCGCCTCGGGCGGCGACTTCGTGCTGCTCGAACGAAGCGTGGATCGCCTGATTTACCGGGTGAAGTCGTTGATGGAGCAAACGTACCGCGCGGAGGTGCAGCGGCGGGAGGCGGAGCTGAAGGCGCTCCAGGCGCAGATCAACCCGCATTTCTTGTATAACACGCTCGATACGATCAACTGGATCGCCATCGGGCGGAACGCGACCGACATCAGCCAGATGATCGACGGCCTCGCGAAGTATTTCCGCTTGAGCTTAAACAAGGGGCGGGATCTGACGAGCGTGGCCGACGAGCTGCAGCTCGCAGAGGTGTATTTGGATTTGCAAAAGACGAGGTTCCCCTCCAGCTTCGAATACGAGATCGAGCTGGCCGAGGAAGCCGCGAAGTACTACATTCCGAAGCTAACGCTGCAGCCGATCGTGGAGAACGCGCTGCTGCACGGGATCCGCAAGTCGAAGGCGAAGTCCGGCGTCATTCGCATCCGCGCGCGCAAGGAAGGGGACGCGCTGACGCTCGAGGTCGAGGACGACGGCATCGGCATGGACGAAGAGCGCGCACGGCGGCTGCTCGTCGAGCCGACCCGAGAGTCGAAGCCGGACGAGGGGGGCAGCTCTTACGGATTGTACAACGTGAACGAGCGGATCAAGCTGTTCGCCGGACCGGACTACGGCTTGTCGATACGGTCGCGTCCGAACGAGGGAACGACGGTTACGGTTCGCTTGAAGGCGATCTCCGAGAATTTGTGGGATTCCACCAGAAATTGAAGGATTGCCTTCTACCGATCGATTCGTACCCTCTCTTATAATGAGGATGCCAGCTAGAGAGATCGAGAGGAGCGGGGAAGATGGAACTGGGTACGACGACGAAGGCCGCGAAGCGAACCGGCATCGCCGCGCGAAGGAGGGCCGAGGCATGGAGGCTCGTCCGCAACAACTTGGACATGTATGCGCTGCTGCTGCCCGGCCTGTTGTTCTTGCTGATCTTTAAATACGTCCCGATGTACGGCATTCTGATCGCGTTCCAAAATTTTAACATTTTCGACGGGATCTCGGGCAGCGAGTGGGTCGGCGGCGAGCAGTTCGTCAAGCTGACGCAGTCGGAGGAGTTCGCGCAGGTGTTCCGGAACACGCTGTTGATCAGCTTCTATAAGATCGCGATTTTATTCCCGATTCCGATCGCGATCGCGTTGTTCTTGAACGAGGTTTCGAAAATGTGGTTTAAGCGTTCCGTGCAGACGATCATTTACTTGCCGCATTTCCTGTCGTGGGTCATTATCGCCGGGTTGTTCATCAACATTCTGTCCCCTTCGAGCGGACTCGTGAATCGGGCGATCGAGGCGTTCGGGGGCCAGCCGATCTCGTTCCTGCTCGACAACGATTGGTTCCGCAGCGTGGTCGTATTTACCGCAGGCTGGAAGGAGTCGGGTTGGAACGCCATCATCTTCATCGCGGCGATCGCGGGCATCGATCAGGAGCAGTACGAAGCGGCGGCGATCGACGGCGCGAGCCGGCTGCAGCAGATGTGGTACATTACGCTCCCGGGCATCATGGCGACGATCGTGCTCGTGTTCATCCTCCGGATCGGTTATTTGTTGGATGCGGGCACGGAGCAAATCCTGACGCTCTACAACGCGGTCGTCTACGAGACCGGCGACGTAATCGGAACGTACGTCTACCGCATCGGCCTCGGCAAGATGGATTACAGCTTCAGCACGGCCGTCGGCTTGTTCAATTCCGTCATCGGCTTCCTGCTCGTCGTCACCGGCAACTGGCTGTCCAGAAAATTTCTGCATCGCAGCATCTGGTAAAGGGGGGCATGCGCATATGAGAAGAAAATCCGCAGGAGACGCCGCGTTGGATACGTTCATCTACGCCTCGTTAACGATCGCCGCGCTCGCCACGCTGCTGCCCTTCGCCAACGTGTTCTCGAAGGCGTTCAGCGCCGAGTGGGCGGTCGTCTCGGGCAAGGTCGGCCTCTGGCCGATCGACTTCCAATTGGACACGATGAAGTACGTCGTCACGTCCGAATCGTTCCTCAAGGCGCTCGGCATCTCCGTCTTTCTGGCCGGCGTCGGCACGCTGCTGTCCATTCTGTTGACCGCTGTAACCGCCTATCCGCTGTCGAAGCGTCATCTGCCGGGCACCGGCGCGATTCTCGTGTTGTTCGTCTTCACGATGCTGTTCAGCGGCGGCATCATTCCGAATTACTTGCTGATCCGGGAGCTGGGCCTGATGAACAATCTGTGGTCGCTCATCCTGCCGGCGATGATCAGCGTCTTCAATATGCTCGTCATCAAGAGCTACTACGAAAGCTTGCCGGAAAGTCTGGAGGAAGCGGCGAAGCTCGAGGGCGCGGGCAATCTTCGGGTGTTATTCTTCATCGTGCTGCCGCTCAGCGGACCGGTGCTCGCCACGATCTCGCTGTTTTACGCGGTGTATTTTTGGAACGACTTCTTCCATCCGATGCTGTACATCAATAACCCCAGCCTCAGGCCGCTGCAGCTGTACTTGCGCGATATCGTCATGGAAGCCGACACGACGCAAGGCGGGGTCGAGAAGACGTTGGACGAATTGATGAACCTGACGCCGGAAGGCATCCGAGCGGCGACCGTCATCGCGTCGACGGTTCCGATCCTGCTCGTCTATCCGTATTTGCAGAAGTACTTTATCAAAGGCGTTCTGATCGGTTCGGTGAAGGGGTAGGGGCAGGGAACCTTATGGCAGCGCATTAATTCCGCCGAGGTACCCGGCGGGTTAATGATATAGATGCAAGGCAGACCATGGATCGTCAATTTAGGGAGGTAACGAAATATGAATCGATTGCGGCGGAAAAAGACGGGGGTTCTGGCGATGACGGCGGTCCTGACGCTGGCGGCGGCCTGCAGCCAAACGTCGGGCGGGGACGCAGGAAGTCAGGGCGCGGCCGCGCCTCAGGCGGGGACGAAGGAAGAGACGAAGGAAGCCGCCAAGCCGGCGTTGAAGGCGCTTCACCACTGGATGAAGGACGATTACAATACGTATCCGGTCGCGAAGGTGATCGAAGAAGAGACGGGCTACAAGGTTCAATACGACATGCTTCCGCAAGACAAGTCGGAGGATAAGCTGAACTTGATCATGGCTTCGGGGGAGGCGTACGACTACATCTTCACCGTCGGCGGCTCCAGTTGGAAAGCGCTTTATTCCGACTACGCGAAGCGCGGCGCGCTCGTCGACCTCGGTCCGCTCCTCGAGGAGCACGGGCCGAACATCAAGGCGTCGTTATCTCAGAGGTCTTGGGACATGGTGACGGTCGACGGGAACATCTACGCGATTCCGTTCCCGTCGGTCGAGTTCGTGGGGGCGAGCCTCGCGATTCGCCAGGATTGGCTGGATCTGCTGGGCCTTCCGATGCCGACGACGATCGATGAATTCAAGAGCGTGCTGGCGGCGTTCAAGGAGAAGGATCCCGGCGGCAACGGCGATCAGAACATTCCGATGACGATCAACGGGGACGCCCCGATGGTGACGAATTTGGTCGGCGCCTTCGGCATCGCGAACGGCTGGAACCCGAAGGACGGCGCGCTCGTCCCGCAGCCGATGGACCGGGGCTTTCCCGCCTATTTGACCTACATGAACGAACTGTTCGCGGAAGGGCTGTTGGAAAAGGAGTTCGCCGTCAACAAAGACGCGACGATGAAAGAGAAGTTCTCGAGCGGCCGGACGGGCGTCATTCCGCTGCACTGGGCGGACGTTCCCGCCGTCTCCGACGCGCTGCAGAAGAACGATCCGAACGCGAAGATCGTCTTCGTGCCGCCGCTGAAGGGGCCGGACGGCCAGGCGGCGCTCGCGAGCAACGGCGGGGGATTGGATCGCATTACGTTCATTCCGAAGTCGGCGAAGAACGCGGCCGAGACGATCAAATTCATCAACGCGAAGCTGGAGACGGAGACGTTCAAGCGGATCGCCATCGGAGACGAGGGGACGCATTATACGTTCGAAAACGGCGCGTACAGCCCGATTCTGCCGATCTTCAACGACGAACGGAACCAAGCGAACAACTACTTGACGGGCGTCGACGAGAACAACTACGCGACGTATTGGCAAGCGAGGGTGCGGAAGGATCCGCGGCTGTTCGCGGCGTGGGAATCGATCAATCCGCTGTTGGACGATGCGTTGAAAGCGCCGGACGTGCTGTCGACGGCTCCGTACTTGCCGGAATTCGCGAGAAACAATCAGACGTTGGGCGCGCTGGTGTCGGAGTTCGCCGTGAAGATCATCGTCGGCAGCGAGACGCTGGACGGTCTCGAAGCGTTCCAGCAGAAGTTCAACGCCTCCGGCGGAGAAGCGACGGCCAAGGAAATCAACGACTGGTACGCATCGAAATAAGGAGCCGAGCCGGCGGGCGCGTCGCATCGCTGCCCGTCGGCGGCATATCCCAAGAGAGGAAGAACGCGCATGGAAGCTAACGGCTTAACGGTATCGATCCCGGAGCATCGGCTGCCGGTCTCGTACGCGCCGGACGTCGTCGTCGTCGGAGGCGGCGCCTCGGGGGTGGCGGCGGCGATCGCGGCCGCGCGCAACGGGGCGAAGACGCTCCTCCTCGAGCAGCGCGGATACTTGGGCGGCATGGGCACCTCCGCTTTGGTGCCGGCGTTCTGCCCGTTCACGGACGGCGAGAAGCCGGTCGTTCGCGGCATCGGCCTCGACCTGATGGAACGCATGAAGGCGGCATCGGGCGAAGACTATCTCCGCATGCATCGAGATCGGCTCGATTGGGTTCCGATCGACGTCGAAATCTTGAAGCGCGTGTATGACGACGCCGTGCTGGAGAGCGGAGCGGATCTGCTGTTCCACAGCTTCGTCGATCAAGTGCTGCTCGCGGACGACGGCCGGTCGATCTCCGGCATCGTCGTCGGCAACAAGTCGGGTCGCTCCGTCGTGCAGGCGAAGCTGTACATCGACGCGAGCGGCGACGCGGATCTCGCGGCGCTCTCCGGCGTGCCGTTCCACATCGGCGGCGAATCGGGCGAGCTGCAGCCCGGCACGATGTGTTATCTCGTCTGCAACGTCGATAAAGCGAGATACGACCGCTTCTTGGCGGAGACGGGACAGGGCAACCAGATGCCGGACACGGTGCAGGAGGCGCAGCGCAACGGCGACCTGCCGGAGGGACGCAAGCGCATCTCGGGCCTCGCGTGGCTGTCGAACTCGGTCGCCGGCTTCAACTTCGGGCATGTGTTCGGCATCGACGGCACGAAGGCCGAGGATTTGACGCGCGCGGCCGTCGAAGGGCGGCGGCTCATCGAGATGCAAATGCGATTCCTCCGCAAGTACGTGCCCGGCTTCGAGAACGCGCATCTCGTGCACTCCGGCGATCAGATCGGCATTCGGGAGACGCGGCGCATCGTCGGGGATTATACGCTGGTCGTCGACGACTTCCTCTCGATGCGCACCTTCGAGGACGATATCGCCCGCAACGCGTACTTCATCGACATTCATCTGGCGAACGCGCAGAGCGCGATGGCGATCAAGCATCTGCCGAAGGGCGAGTCGCATGGGGTGCCGTACCGCTGCATGCTGCCGCAGGGCAAGTCGAACCTGATCGTCGCGGGACGGTCCGTCTCCTCCGATCGTCCGGTGCAAGGCTCGCTGCGCGTCATGCCGAACTGCTTCGCCATGGGGCAGGCGGCCGGCACGGCGGCGGCGATGGCCGCCGCGGAGGGGCGGGATTTCCGCGGCGTCGAAGTGAAGCGGCTGCAGCGGCTGCTCGTCGAACAAGGCGCATGGCTGGGCGACGGGAAGCGCGCCGGCGACGTCGTCGCGAGCGGCGGCGGACCGCTCGTCTACGAGGAAGAGAACGACGGATAACCTCGCGCAGGAGCCAATGCGGTCTTTCGGAACAGAATGAAACGGTTGACACTTTCTTCCTACGCGTGTACAGTAGATCCTAGAATTCCACTAGGGGCGCCCGCGAGGGCTGAGATAAGGCGATGCCTTGGTCCCTTTGAACCTGATCTGGGTCATGCCAGCGTAGGAAAGTGGACCAATGCGCGTGAACTAGCTGCTGCCGGGGCGTACGTGCGGGCTGATGCCTGCCGTCGACGCGAGCGGAGGCGTGCGACGGGCTCCGGGGGAACGTCCCTGTGAGGTCCGCGAAGCCTCCTGCAGCGCAAACACAACCGTTGGCCGCTCCGTACGGGGCGGCTTTTTTTCCGTTCGTCGGAAATCGAGCCGCGCGGACGGGACGGCTTCGCGCGATTGGAATCCTATTTTCGATATCGGCTTGGGCCTCCTAGGGGAATTCGTACGAATGACTCGAGGAGGTTTTTTGTTATGGGGATATTGACGACGCCGTTGCCGGGGAGCCGCAAGGTGTACGTCGAGGGCGAGGGCGGCCTTCGGGTGCCGATGCGGGAGATCGCGCTCGCGGACAGCCGCGCGGCGGACGGTTCCGCATCGCCGAACGCGCCGCTGCTCGTCTACGACGCGAGCGGACCGTATACGGATGAACGCTACGAGGCGGACATTCGGCGAGGCTTGCCGCCGCTGCGGGCGGAGTGGATCGCCGCGCGCGCGGACACGGAGCCGTATCCGGGCCGCGAGGCGAAGCCGCTGGACGACGGCTATGCGAGCGAGGCTTCGGCGCGAGAGCGGGGCGAAGCCGTCTTCCCGGGGCTGCGGCGCGAACCGCGCAGAGCGCTTCCGGGCCGCAACGTGACGCAGCTTCACTATGCGAGGCGGGGCATCGTGACGCCGGAGATGGCGTTCATCGCCGTCCGCGAAGGGATGACGCCCGAATTCGTGCGGGACGAGGTGGCGGCGGGGCGCGCGGTCATCCCGGCGAACGTCAACCATCCGGAGAGCGAGCCGATGATTATCGGCCGCCGGTTCCACGTGAAGATCAACGCCAACATCGGCAACTCCGCCGTCGCTTCTTCGATCGAGGAGGAGGTCGAGAAGATGACGTGGGCGACGCGCTGGGGCGCGGATACGATCATGGATTTGTCGACGGGCAAGAACATCCATACGACGCGGGAGTGGATCATTCGCAACAGTCCGGTGCCGGTCGGCACGGTGCCGATCTATCAGGCGCTCGAGAAGGTCGGCGGCCGCGCGGAGGCATTGACGTGGGAGATTTTCCGCGACACGCTCATCGAGCAGGCCGAGCAAGGCGTCGATTATTTCACGATTCACGCAGGCGTGCGGCTCCGCTACATACCGATGACGGCGAAGCGGGTGACGGGCATCGTGTCGCGCGGCGGCTCGATCATGGCGGCGTGGTGCCTCGCGCATCATCGGGAAAATTTCTTGTACACGCACTTCGAGGACATCTGCGAAATCATGAAGGCGTACGACGTCGCGTTCTCGCTCGGCGACGGGCTGCGCCCCGGCTCGATCGCGGACGCGAACGACGAGGCGCAGTTCGCGGAGCTGGAGACGCTCGGCGAGCTGACCGACATCGCCTGGAAGCACGACGTCCAGGTCATGATCGAAGGTCCGGGCCATGTGCCGATGCACCTGATTAAGGAGAACGTCGACCGTCAAATGGAGGTGTGCAAGGAGGCGCCCTTCTATACGCTCGGGCCGCTGACGACCGATATCGCGCCCGGCTACGATCACATTACGTCCGCGATCGGGGCGGCGATGATCGGCTGGTTCGGCACGGCGATGCTGTGCTACGTGACGCCGAAGGAGCATCTGGGCCTGCCGAATAAGGAGGACGTGAAGGACGGCGTTATCGCTTACAAAATCGCGGCCCACGCGGCCGATCTGGCGAAGGGGCATCCGCGCGCCAAGCAGCGGGACGACGCCTTGTCCAAAGCGCGGTTCGAGTTCCGCTGGCGCGATCAATTCCATCTGTCGCTCGACCCGGAGCGAGCGATGGCGTATCACGACGAGACGCTGCCGGCGGACGCGGCCAAGTCGGCCCATTTCTGCTCGATGTGCGGACCGAAGTTTTGCAGCATGCGCATCACGCACGATATTCGGGCCTATGCCGCGGAGCAGGGGCTCGATCCGGCGGAAGCGGTCGAAGCGGGCATGCGGGAGCGTTCGGAGCAGTTCAAAGCGGGAGGGGGCCGTCTCTATGGGTAGCGCGGGCGCGGCTGTCGAGGTCGAGCTGTCGCGGTACGACCGGCAGATGCGCTTCGCCCCGATCGGCGAGAGCGGGCAGCGGAAGCTGGAGGCGTCGACCGTCCTCGTCGCGGGCGTCGGAGCGCTCGGCTCCTCGCTCGCGCAGCAGATGGCCCGTGCGGGCGTCGGCCGGCTGCGGCTCGTCGACCGCGACTTCGTGGAGCCGGACAACTTGCACCGCCAATCGCTGTACGACGAGGCCGACGCCGCGTCCTCCGCGCCGAAGGCGCTCGCCGCCGCCGCCCGGCTGCGCGCGATCAACGGCGCGGCGAGCGTGGAGCCGCGGGTAACCGACCTATCGGCGGCGAACGCTTCCGAGCTGACGGCAGGCGTCGACCTCGTGCTGGACGGGACGGACAATGTGGAAACCCGCCTGCTGCTCAGCGACGCCTGCTTCCGCCGCGGCATCCCGTTCGCGTACGGCGGGGCGACGGGCTCGTCCGCGAGCGCCGCGCTGCTCGTTCCCGGCGAGACGGCCTGCCTTCGCTGCCTCATCGGCGGCGAGGCGGACGCCGCGCCGACGGCGAATTGCGATACGGCGGGCATTATCGGTCCGGCGGCGGACGTCGCGGCGGCGCTGCAGGCCGTGGAGGCGCTGAAGTGGCTGACGGGCAACCGGGAGGCGCTGCGGCGAACGTGGATTACGGCGGATGTATGGCGGTTCGCATTGAAGGAGACGCGTCTTCCGGCGGCCCGGACCGACTGCCCCTTCTGCGCCCCGGACCGGGGGGCCGGCGAAGAGCCGCCGGGAAGTCGCTTCGCCGCGGCGCCGCCGGACACGGTCGTCCTGTGCGGGCGGGATACGATCCAGGTCGCTACCGGCCGGACCGTCGAGACGGATCGGGAGGCGGAGCGGCTGAAGGAGCGGCTGATCCGCCGGGGCTGCGCGATCGCGGCCGCCAACCGGTACCTCGTCCGGGCGCGGACGCCCGAGGGCGCGTCGCTCGCGATCTTCGCGGACGGCCGCGTCCTCGTGCGCGGCGCGACCGAGCCCGCGGACGCCTGGACGATCTGCCTGAAATACGTGTCGGAAGAAACCATGGACGAGAAGGAGGAGAGGGTCCGTTGAAGCGGCTCGTCGATTGCAAGCTGTATGTCATTACGGGGGAAGCGTATCATCCGGGCCGGGAGCAACTCGAGGTGATGGAGGCGGCGATCCGGGGCGGCGCGGACATCGTGCAGCTTCGGGATAAGACGTCGAACCGCGCGGCGCTGCTCGCCAAGGCGAAGGCGCTGCGGGCGCTGACTCGCCGCTTAGGCGCGCTATTCGTCGTCAACGACGATCTGGAGGTAGCGCTCGAGGCCGAGGCGGACGGGGTCCATCTCGGGCAGGACGATCTGGCGATCGGCGAAGCCCGGCGTCTGGCGGGGAGCCGCCTGCTGATCGGCATCTCGACGCACAACCTTGCTCAGGCGTTGGAGGCGGAACGGGCGGGCGCGGACTATATCGGCGTAGGCCCGGTCTACCCGACCCCGACGAAGCCGGGCCGTCCGCCCGTGACGACGTCGTACGTGGCCGAAGCGGCCGCGCGGATTCGGATTCCGTTCTTCGCGATCGGCGGCATCTCGCCCGAGACGGCGGACGACGTGTTGGCCGCGGGCGCGCGGCGGCTGTGCGCCGTCTCCGCCGTCGTCGGCAGCGCCGATCCGGCGGGCGTATGCCGGGCGTTGAAGCGGCATATCGCCGAGTGGGAGGCGCGGGACGCCGGCGGGGAGCCGGAGGCGGAGGGCGTGCGGGTGACCGTGAACGGCCGAGACGTCGCGGTGCGGTCCGTCACGCTGCGAGCGCTGGCCGAGTCGCTCGGGCTCGACTCCATGCGCGTCATGGCGGAGCGGAACGGCGAGGCGGTGCCGCGCGCGGACTGGGCGCAGGTCGCGATCCGGGACGGCGATCGGATCGAATTCGTGCATTTCGTCGGGGGAGGGTGACCGGGATGAAGGAAGCGAACGGGAACGCGCCGTTCACGATCGGCGGCGTAACGCTGCGGTCGCGGCTGTTTCTCGGGACGGGGCGGTACCCGAGTCCGGCCGTGCTGCGGCGGGCGCTCGAAGCGTCGGGGGCGCATGTCCTCACCTTCGCCGTCCGGCGGGTCGATCTGGAGGCGCCGCGGGAGGACGATCCGACCTTGCGGCTGACGGAGGACAAGGACTTCGTGTATTTGCCGAATACGTCGGGATCGTCGACGGCGGACGAAGCGGTGCGCCTCGCGCGGCTCGCCCGCGAGGCCGGACTCGGCAGCTGGGTCAAGGTCGAGATCAGCGTTCATCCGCGGCTGCTGCTGCCCGACCCGGTCGAGACGCTGAAGGCGACGGAGCGGCTCGTTCGGGAAGGGTTTACGGTGCTGCCGTATACGTCGGACGATCCGATGCTGTGCGCGCGGCTCGCGGAAGCGGGGGCGGCCGCCGTCATGCCCGGCGGCTCCCCGATCGGGACGGGGCTGGGCATTCTGAATCCGTACCATCTAAGCTGGATCGCGGAAGAATGCCCCGTCCCGGTCATTGTCGACGCCGGCTTAGGCTCGGCGGCGGACGCGGCGCAGGCGATGGAGCTCGGAGCGGACGGCATCCTCGTGAATACGCCCGTCGCGTTGGCTCGCGACCCGGTGGCGATGGCCGAGGCGATGCGGCTCGGCGTCGAAGCGGGGCTGCTGTCGAGGCGCGCGGGGCGCATCCCGCGGAAGCCGTACGCATCGGCCAGCAGCGCGGCGGACGGCGGGCTGTTCCCCGCCGCGCCCGGAGGGGGCGCCGGATGAGCGGCCGCACGGTCGTCGTGCTCGGCGGCGGCATCGTCGGGCTGGCGTGCGCCTACGAGGCGCTCGGGCGGGGCTGGCGCGCGATCGTGATCGACGCCGGTCCGATCGGCGGCCAAGCGTCGAGCGCCGCCGCCGGCATGCTGGCGCCGTATTCGGAGAACGGCGAGGCGCCGGACGCGTTCTTCCAGCTCTGTCGCCGCAGCTTCGCGTCGTATCCGGCGTGGGTGCAAGACATCGAGGAGACGTCGCGCCGGCGCGTCGGCTTCGTCCGTTCGGGCAGCCTGCATGTCGCTCGCCGGGAAGCCGATCGGCTGCCGCTGTTAGGCCGCTTGCGTTGGCAGACGGACCAAGGCGCCCGGCTCGAGTGGGTGGAAGCGGAAGCGTTGCCCCGGCTGGAGCCGGCGTTGGCACCCGGGCAGGCGGGGGCGCTCTATTGCCCGGAGGAGGCGCATGTGCAGGCGCCGCTCCTCGTGCAGGCGCTTGCCGAAGCGGTGCTGCGCCGAGGGGGGCGGCTCGTCCCGTCGGCCGGCCGCCTGCTGACGCTGGAGCGGGCCGGCGAATCGGGAGGCGGCGTTCGGGTCGAATTCGCGAACGCCGGGACGTTCGCCGGCGACCGGCTATGCTGCTGCCTCGGCTCCTGGAGCGAGGAGCTCGAGCCGAGGATCGGACTGCGTCTTCCCGTGCATCCGATCCGGGGGCAGATTTGCGCGTACGCCCCGCGCCCCGTCGAGCTCCGGCATATCGTCTTCAGCCCGCTCGCGTATTGGGTGCCGAAGCCGGACGGTTCCCTCGTCTGCGGCGCGTCCGAGGACGAGGCGGGCTTCGACCGGTCGGTAACGCCGGGCGGCATCGGGCGGCTCGCGCGCGCCGGGGAACGGCTGCTCCCCGGCCTGCAGGGAGCGGCCCCGTCCCGCAGCTGGGCAGGGCTGCGGCCCGCCACGCTGGACGGCCGCCCCTTGATCGGCGCCGTCCCCGGCCGGGACGGCATGTACCTGGCCTGCGGGCATTACCGCAACGGCATTCTGCTGAGCCCGGCGACGGCGGCGGCGTTCGGGCGTTGGCTCGACGACGAAGAGGCGTCCGGAGGCGAGGAAAGCGCAAGCGGCGGGGGGACGTATGCCGACATGTCCGCCTTCCGCCCGGACCGGTTCGGCGCCGGGACGCACGCGTGCAGGGAAGGAGCCGCGTTATGACCGATTCGCGCGGCGGACGCGCCGCCCCGCCGCGGGCGCTGACGATCGCGGGCTCGGATTCGGGCGGCGGCGCAGGCATTCAAGGCGATCTGAAGACGTTCCAAGAGCTGGGGGTGCACGGCATGAGCGTCGTAACGGCGATCACCGCCCAGAACAGCCTCGGCGTCCAACGCATCGCGCCGGTGGCGCCGGAGCTGATCGAAGCGCAGCTCGACAGCGTGCTCGGGGATATCGGCGCGGACGCCGTCAAGACGGGCATGCTGCCGACGCCGGAGTCGGTCGCCGCGGCCGCGGCGGCGGTTCGGCGGTACGGCTTGGAGCGGCTTGTCGTCGATCCGGTACGGACGGCCAAGGACGGTCGCCGTCTCATGGCGGGGGAAGCGTTCGAAGCGCTGGCCGAGCTGCTGCTGCCGCTCGCGGAGCTGGCGACGCCGAACGTTCCCGAGGCGGCGGCGCTGCTGGGGGTGCCCGAACGGGACATCCGCACGGTGGACGAGCGGGTCGACGCGGCGAAGGCGCTGCTGTCGTTCGGCTCCCGCCACGTTCTGCTGAAGGGCGGACACGCCGAGGGCGACGAGTGTCTCGATATTCTCGTCGCAGCAAGCGACGGCGGCCGCCGCCCGGCGCTGCTGGGCGGCCCGCGGCTGGCTCGACGGCACACGCACGGTACCGGCTGCGCGCTGTCGTCCGCCGTCTGCGCGGCGCTGGCCGGGGGAGCGGCGGCGGAAGCGGCGTGCCGCGAGGCGAAGGCGTTCGTCGCGGCCGCGATCGCGGGGAGCTATCCGACCGGCGCGGGCGTCGGCAGTCTGCGGCACGAGGCATGGCGAGCCGGCGGCGCCTTCGACGGCAGAAGGTAAGCGACGAACGCTTATAGGTACCCAACGCAAAAACCGCTTCCCCTCTCGCAAGAGGGAAGCGGCTTTATTTATAAAACGTATGATCTCCGATTTTCACCGTCTTCTTCGCTTTCGGATTCGGGTGATGGTCGGCGATATCCATATTCGCGAAGTAAATCGCGCCGTTCGTCGGGTCTTTCCCGTGCAGCGCTTCTTCGGCCGCCTGATAGGCCGAATCGACCGGCTCTTTATGAATCGTACCGTTGCTGACCGGCTGGAACTGCCCCTTGGAATAGATGACCTCTTCGATCGAATCCCCGAAGCCTTCTTCTTCCACACGGTTCAAGACGACCGCGGCAACCGCCACTTGCCCTTTATACGGCTCGTTTTTCGCTTCCGCGCTTACGATTCGCGCAAGCAATTCGACCTCTTCGGACGACACGTCCGATGGTTCGGACGACACGCTCGGTGGTCCGGCCGCGACGTTCGCCGTCGTCGGGTTATCCGCCGACTCTAACGCCCCTGCCTCCTGACCGCTTTCCGTTCGAATCGCTTCAACACTCGAGACTGGATGCTGAACCGGATTCTCATACCCTGTAGATTGTTCATTATTCGCCACTACAAGGGCGTTGGAAAGGATCAAGGCCAGCAGGGTCAACACTGCTGCTTGGTTCACTTTCTCACCGTCCTATTCGTTTTGAAAAGACCTTCTCTAAGAGTAGGATTTACATTTCATCAGCCCATTGTACCGAATCCGAAGCGGCATTTCCTTATGAAAATGCAGGGGGCTGCGGAAATATTCGGATATCAGCGCAGCAGTTGTTGACGGTCCGTCGAGAGCGGGGGCTGCTCGAGCCAGCCCCGATCGACGACGATATCGAAGGTGTCTTTCGCGTACAGCATGACCTCGCCGATGATTTTACTGTAATGCGCGATGAGGTCGGCTCTCATGGATAAAGCCATGGCATGCGAGATGAGTACGATATCGACCGCGTTCAGGATATTGATCATCGCCATAATGAGTTTATCCGAGAAGGGAGAGGTCGTCGATTCGGTCACTTCCATGCCTACGGTTACCGTACCGAGCAATTCCTCGTCCATTAACAATTTGTTAAACAGCTCTACCTGCTTCTCGCTTATTTTTTTTCCGCGAAGGATATGGCGCTGAAGCTCCTTGTCCTGCATGACCTGCGCGAATCCGAGCATCACGAGAACCGCGAAGTAATTTCTTTCGATGTTGAAGAAGATTTCCGACAGCTCGATGGCGTTTAAGGGACGTTTATCCCCCATAATCCCGTCAAGAAATGTTGTTTTCCGAACGTATTCCACTTGATTCGGATAATTCATTTTCGGCGGGCGATCGTAGAGGCCTTTCTCCAGCTGCAGCTTCACGGCTTGCCCGAACAACTCGGTCGAGGTATGCAGGCATTCGTTAAAGAAGTCCAGCACGTCTAACCTTACGTTATTCGAGGAGGTGAACGCGTAATTAATCATTCCCATTCGGTTCGCCATGTAGATAAAGCTGAGCGCGAACGCGTCATGGAACAGCGGAGGAGCGGACAAATTCACGTCCTTGTCCGTGAAGCCGTCGGGGATCGGGAAGTTTTCTTTCGAGAATATCGATCGGATCCGATCCAACCGTTGTTGCGAAATGTGCAGCGCCTTCTGCGCCATAGGCAGGATATCGCCGTCCTGCAGATGGTGTATGAAATACGTAAGGAAACAAACGGTCATGCTCTCCTGCATGTAAATGCTCCAGAGTCCGCCGATTTCCGTGCTGCTTAACTCGATGTTGGTCGGCTTTACGTGCGGCTGCGGCTGCGTCATTCCGTTATTCCTCCACAGGTGCGTCTCATACCTTCAGGATTTCCATGTTGGCCCGTTACGATTCCGCCGGTCGGGTCTTGGGCCATAACAAGCCAAGGAGCGCTCCGGCGCAAGCCGGAAGCACCCAACCTAAGCCGATATCATACAGCGGCAGCGACTGGGTAAACCAGACGTGAAGCCATTCGATCCGGAGGGGAGTGCCGGCTAGTCCGCTGACCAGGCTGACGATGAACGTCAACAGCAAACACCATCCATATACGCTTCGTTTGCCTTGAAACCGATCATGCGCGAACGTTAAGAGGATGAGCGCGATGGCCAGCGGGTATAGGATCGTTAAGACAGGCACGGAAAACGAAATTAACTTCTCCAAGCCCGCATTCGCGATCAGGGCGCTCGCCGCGGTCAGGATCACGCAGATGCGTCGGTAAGACATTTTCGGAAACAGGGTATGAAAGTAGCTGCTGCACGAGGTGGCGAGGCCGATGCTCGTCGTGAGACAAGCGAGCAGCACGATAACGCCGAGCACCGCGCCGCCGAACGTGCCGAAATAATAGTCGGCCGTTCGCTGCAGCACTTCGCCGCCGTTGCCCAGGCGACCGAAAGCGGAGACGCTGCCTGCGCCGATAAACGCGAGCGCCGTATAGATAAGGCCGAGAATCGCGGCCGAAATCGCCGAAGCCTGGAAGCAGACGAGCAGCGTATGGCGGCGACGGACGGCTCCCTTCGCTCGAATCGCGTCGATGACGAGAATGCCGAAGACGAGGGCCGCGAGCGTATCCATCGTTAAGTATCCCTCTTGAAAGCCGTTGAAGAAAGCGTGCGCGCTGTAATCGCCTAACGGTTGCTGCGGCGGTCCGAGGGGAGCGGCGACGGCGGCGAACGCCAACAGGGCGATCAGGATGATGAGCGCAGGCGTCAATCCTTTGCCTACGATATCGATGATTTTCGCCGGGCGTAAAGAGAAGAGAAGGGTCACCCCGAAAAATATAATCGTAAACGCCGCCGCAAGCAGCGGGTCGTGCTGAGCTCCGATAAAAGGTTTCAATCCGATTTCATAGGACACGCTGCCGGTTCTCGGCATGGCGAACAAAGGCCCGATCGTTAGGTATAGCATCGTTGTGAAGCCGATCCCGAACCAAGGATGGACGCGGCTCGTCAGGTCAAGCAAGTCCTTGGAGCCGGAGAAGCCGAACGCCAAGGTGCCGAGAATCGGAAGTCCGACCCCCGTTATTAAGAAGCCTAGATTGGCGAAGCCGTACTGATCGCCGGCTTGCTGCCCTAACATCGCCGGAAAGACGAGATTGCCCGCGCCGAAAAATAAAGCGAACAGCATGAAACCGATCGTTACCGTGTCTTTAAAGCGAATGTTGTCGTTCATCTCGCGTCTCTCCCGTGTTTAACATGATGAAAAGACAGTATATCATTAAGATGCCCATTTCCCTATGCGAATGATGTAAAATGGAGGAATGGACGAGCGAAACGAACCTCCAATAGAAGAGGAAGGGTAACGCAATGAATGTAGAAGAGGTCATGCAAGAGCTTGAGGCGCTCGGCAAGGAACGCCTTAAGAAGATGTACTTATCCAACGGCGCGCGCGAGCCGCTCTTCGGCGTGGCCACCGGCGCGATGAAGCCGATGGCGAAAAAAATCAAAATCGATCAAGCGTTGGCGGAGCGGCTTTACGCCACGGGGAATTACGACGCCATGTACTTCGCGGGCGTCATCGCGGACCCGAAAGCGATGACGGAAGCGGATTTCGACCGTTGGATGGACGGAGCATATTTCTACATGCTTTCCGATTACGTCGTCGCGGTCACGTTGGCGGAAGCCGACATTGCGCAGGCCGTAGCCGATCAGTGGATCGCCAGCGGCGAAGAGCTGCGCATGTCTGCGGGCTGGAGCTGTTATTGTTGGCTGCTGGGAAGCCGGCCGGACCGCGAATTTTCCGAAAGCAAGCTTGCCGGCATGCTGGATGAGGTGGAGCGGACGATTCACGATGCGCCCGAGCGGGCGAAATCCGCCATGAACAACTTCCTCTACACGGCAGCGCTCTCCTATTTGCCGCTACATGACAAGGCGGTCGCGACCGCCGAGGCCGTCGGCCCGGTCGAAATGAAGCGCGGCAAGAAAGACGTCAAGACGCTGAACGCTGCCGAAAGCATCCGCAAAGCGGTGGAAAAAGGGAGTCTCGGTTTCAAACGCAAATATGTAAGGTGTTAAAAAGCGGAAGGCATATCACTTCTTAGGAGCTGTCTCACGAACCATGAACAAAAAAGAAGTCGCGCACATTCGCAAGCAATTTAAGCTGGATCATGACTTGCTCAAGGTTTTCGACATTCTGAACGTGTACATCATGAAGGAAAGCAGCGAAATTTATCATTACGAGTGTCAGCCGTTCGCTCTGGTCGACCGGGAAAAGCAAGAGCTGTATATGGGCAATTTCAAAAAGCTGTTGACCGGGGAATTAGGTCAGAAGCTGTTCGAGGTCAAATTTCAAGAGGATGCGGAGGAGCCGACCCGAGTGCTCCTCCATCAAGGGCTGGTGACCGGTCACACGGAAGACTGGCAAAACCTGATGCTCCTGTTGGTGGAGAAGATGCTTGCGGATACGAAGTATGAACGGGATACGGTCGTCACGTTCGTTCGCGGGGAATACTTCCGGCCGACCCGGGAGCGGAACGACGAAGCCGAGAGAAGCGAGCGGGACGAGATGTTCGCGCATCCGTTCATTCTGTGCAGCGTCAACAGTACGGAACAACAGAAGAAAACCTTGCTGTTCGATTATGTCGAACGGGAGTTCAAGTATAATGTCATCGTAGATCCGATCGTTAAGCTAAGCGCGCCGGAGCAAGGCTTCTTCTACCCAAGCGTGACGGACAACGCGTCCGACGTGAATCGCGTGCTGTACTGCTCGGGCAAAGCCAACGAACCGAATCACCATTTCATCGATCAGGTGTTGAATGCCGAGAAGACGGTGACGGCGCAGGAAGAGCGGGTCATCTTCGAAGAAATCGTGAAGGAAGTGGCTGGAGAACAGCTCGATGCGGCGACGTTGGCGCATGTGTACGAGGGCATCCACCAGGTCATCGAGACGAATCAGGAGGAAGAACCGCCGAAGCTGGACTATAAAGACGTGGAACGGCTGTTGACGGCGAGCGGCGTGGAGGATCTGACGACGGAGAAGGTGGAACGCGCGTTCCAGACGGTCGTCGACGACAAAAACTACGAGCTTAAAGCGAGCAGCGTCATCCCGAAGTTCACGTCCAAATCGATTAAGATCGATACGAAGGTAGCGACGATATCGGTCAGTCCGCAAGATCTGAAGTATGTGAAACAGGTGAATTATCACGGCAAGCGATGCATCCTGATCGAGGTCGACGAGGATGCCGTGATCGAAGGGTTTACGCTCGCCACGGAAACGTTGTAATCATTCCAAAGCTCAAGAGCCGGGCCTTCCGCCCGGTCCTTGGGCTTATTTTCCTAAGGAGGCTGTAATGGAGTTTATCAGGGAACAACTGGTACGGTATGGCGCGTCTACGGAGCTGGCGGGATTGTTATCGAGTTGGATCATGGTCGTTCTCATCGCCGGGCTTAGCGTCGTCGCGAACTTCATCGCGAAGAAGGTCGTGCACGGCGTCGTGGCCCGCTTCGTGAAGCGGAACCGGTTCAAGTGGGACGATATGCTGTTGGAACGGCAAGTGTTTCAGAAGCTCTCGCATATCGTGCCCGTCCTTATCATCTACTATTTCTCGCCGCTCTTTCCGAGTTATCAGGCGCTTCTCGCGAAAGCGGCGTTTTGCTACTTTACGATCGTCGGCATCGTCGTGCTGAACGCTTGCCTGGACGCCGCGGACGATATTTATCGGACGTACGAAGTGTCCAAGCTGAAGCCGATCAAGGGATATATTCAGGTCGTGAAAATTTTCATCTTCCTCGTCGGCGCCGTCGCGGTCATCGCGACGCTGATCGGGCAGAGTCCGATTATTTTGCTGAGCGGTCTGGGCGCGCTGTCGGCCGTGCTGATGTTAATTTTCAAGGATTCGATTCTAGGGTTGGTCGCGGGCGTGCAGCTCGCCTCCAACGATATGGTGCGCGTCGGCGACTGGATCGAGATGCCGAAGTATCATGCGGACGGGGACGTCATCGACATCTCGCTGAACACGGTCAAGGTTCGGAATTTCGATCATACGATCACCATGATCCCGAGTTATGCGCTCATTTCCGATTCGTTCCGGAACTGGAGAGGGATGCAGACGTCCGGCGGCCGCAGAATCAAGCGTTCGATATACATCGACGCGAGCAGCATCGCGTTTTGTTCGCCGGAGATGATCGAACGATTTCGAAGCATTCATTTCTTAACGGAGTATGTGACGGAGCGGCAGCGGGACATCGAGGCGTACAACGCCGAGCGCCGCATCGATACGACGGTGAAGGTGAACGGCAGGCAGATGACGAATATCGGCGTATTCCGGGCGTACATTTTGCATTATCTGAAGCAGCACCCGAACATTCATCAGGAAATGACGTTGCTCGTCAGGCAGCTGGCGCCGGGGGAGTACGGGCTGCCGCTTGAAATATACGCGTTCACGAATACGACCGTATGGGCGTCGTACGAGACGATTCAAGCCGATATTTTCGATCATATTTTCGCCGTTGCGCCGGAGTTCGGGCTTCGCGTCTTCCAGAACCCTACCGGATATGATTTGCAGCAGGCGGGGCGAAGCGAAGCGCGGAGAGAAGGACAAGTCGGGGTCGGCTAACGAACGGGAATATACAATGGATCCGCAAGCATCGAATCAGTTGGGGACATATGTCCTTTCCCGCCGGCCGCTTTCCTCCCTATGATAGGAGCAAGCGAATCGGAAGAAGGGAAGAGGGAACGCTCATGGGTTGGTTGTTCGGCGTGTTGGCCGGCGGCTTCATCGCGCTGCAAGGGGTGGCGAACGCGCGAATCGGCGCGGCGATCGGCACGTGGCAGGCGGCGACGCTGACGCAGTTCACCGGATTTGTCGCGGCTGCGCTGCTGCTGACGCTGGCGCGCGATCGGCGAATGCATGCGCTGGCGCGCGTTAAGCCTTACTATTTGGCGGGAGGCGCTTTCGCGGCGATCATTATTTTCGGGAACGTCACGGCGATCCATCGAATCGGCATGACGCTCGCCGTATCGCTCGTCTTGATCGCGCAGCTCGCGTTGACGTATCTCGCGGAATCGAACGGATGGTTCGGCGCGAACAAACGCCGGATGCGCTGGCCGCAGGCGGTCGGGATCGCGCTGATGGCGGTCGGCGCCGTGATCGTGAAAGGGTAAAGGGGATACCGAGTCATGTACAGGATCGAGCATCGGGAGGCGGTGGACGCTTATACGCAGCTCCACGGCTTGGAGCAAGTGCTTCCGGACCGGCTGCGTTCGCATGCGGCGATATGCGTCTTCGCGCAAGGGGAAAACATTTGCGTACAAGGAGAGCCCGCTTCGACGCTTTACGTGTTGGTGAAGGGGAAAATTAAAGTGTTCCACAACTCCCCGGAGGGAAAGACGCTCGTGCTTTCCTTCCGGACGCCGCTCGAAGTGATCGGCGATCTCGAGTATATCGGCGGGGACGCGATTCACAATTACGTCGAAGCCGTCACCGAGGTATCGATGATCGGCATCTCGTACCGGGCGCTGCGCGAGTCCGGCGAGGACCATGCGCCGCTGCTCCGCTTCCTGTTGGAGATGATGGTGAAGAAGCTCAATTACAGGACGAATCACAGCAGCTTGAATCTGATGTACCCCGTCGAAACGCGATTTGCCAATTACTTGCTGTCGGTATGCTGCGACGAGACGGACGCGCGGTTTCGCGGTCGGCTCGCCGTCGCGAACGTGCCGGACACGGCCAACCTGCTCGGCACGAGCTACCGCCACCTTAACCGGGTAATCAGGAAGCTTTGCGACGAAGGGTTGATCGAAAGGAACAAGTCTACTATTCAAGTGTTGGATCCAGAGCGGCTGAAGCGACTCGCCGGCTCTCTCGGGAAGGAAGGATAACGATGATTCTAGGTATTCTATGGGCGGCGTTGTCCGGAGCGTTGGTCGGCGTGCAAAACCTGTTCAACAACCGAGTGAACGACCATACGAGCGTATGGACGACGACGACGCTCGTGCTCGGACTCGGGTTTGCCGCGTCGCTCGCGGCAGGGCTCGTTTTCGAAGGGGGCGATTTGCTGCGCCCGCAGCCGATGGAGACTTGGTTTTGGTTCAGCGGCTTGATCGGCGTCGGCGTCGTCGTCTGCATGGTGCAGGGGCTCCGGCGACTCGGCCCGACATCCGCGGTCCTGACCGCCATGACGTCGCAGCTCGGATTCGCCATGATGTGGGACGCCTTCGGCTGGTTCGGACTGGATCGGGTACCGATCACGCCGACAAGACTGGTCGGGGCGCTCGCGATCGCGGGGGGCATCTTCTTGTTTCAGCTTGGCGGCGTTCGGCATACGGATGCGGCTGTTCCGACTACGGCGAAAGCCGACGCATAAGCATCGAGAAGGTCCCGGCGGCTTCGTCCGGGACCTTCTTGCCGTACCTATTCCGCTGGTCATGACGCTCGAAAGCGAAGGGCGCTCCTCTCTGCAAGGACAGGAAATCGAGGTCATGGTACCTTCCCCTTGCGAAGTACGCGCTTCGCATCGTCGTTACAGGCATGAATCAACCTGTGGACGACTGGGTTTGTGGATATGTGGGTATTTATTGAAAAGGCCAGCCCGGTTGTGCGAAAAGTTAAACACACGCTGTTGATATCCCTGTGGACAACTGTGGATAATATTGGTTCTTCCTTTTCGTCGGTGGATAAGCTCGAGCGCGATTTCGAACTATGCACAACGGGGGCCGTCGGCGTCATGTTTCGTTGGTCATGCACAATGCGGCATCAGCAGCATGAATGTACCCCCTTTATCCACACCTTGTTTATGGTTGGTTTCAGAGTTGAGGGAGCGCAGCAAACGGACGGCATCGCTCGATCCTCGGCAGCCTCGAATTCGCTGTCTTTATGGGTGAAGAACACCTCCCATGGATTCCCCTCAGGGTCAGTCACCCAGATCTTATCCTGCACAGCATAGCAACAGGTCGTATTCATCTCGTCGAAAGATACGAGACCCGCTTGTTGGAGACGCTCTTTCGCAGCCAGTACCTCATCGGTGCTCTTTACCTGGAACCCAAGGTGGTTTAGTACTCCTTTGCTTTCGAATGGTCGAACGTTAAGTGAAAAATGAAGCGCAGGATCGTCGAGTTCGAATTTTGCATAGTTTTCTTTGACCTTTGTCGGTTCGGAGTTGAACAAAATCCTGTAAAACGCGAGAGATGGCTCTAAATTTCTTACATTGATCGCTACGTGCATTTTCATGTAATAACTCTCCTTTTGTATATTCAATAATTGATTATTGCAAGTATTGTTCAAAAAGGAACTCCTCTTAAAGAGGAGGTTTACAGCAGTGCGGGCTTTGGCTCATTGCCTCGCTAAGAATTTGTAGGCTTTCAATTACCTGAGATTTCTTGTCGCTCGGGACATAAGAGAAAATGTCCTGGATGTACGTCTCCATCGTTTCCGCAATTTGAACATACTGTTCCTCGCCCGAATTGGTTAAGGAGAGGAGAACGTATCTCCGATCCTTCGGATCAGGCAAGCGACTTAGATAGCCGCCTTCGACCAATTGCTGAACCTGGCGGCTTAACGTGCTTGTATCCATCGCCAGCATATCGGACAGGTCATTCAATGAGATATTTGGCCGTTTGTACAGTTCATAAATAATGTGACTTTGTACAACGGATATCCCGCAGCATTGGGCGCCGTCTTTTTGCAGCAGCCCAAACCGTCTAACCATCTGTTGGAGCACTTCCCGCACGTCGAGATATTGCGGCAATTGTTTCATTTTGATCACCTGATTTATTTATATCACACAATAGTTGTCAACCGCAACTATTTCGAATAACATATTTATAAGATTCTGAAGCCGTTCTTTGGAGGTTCAACGGATGACAACTCAAGACATATGGACCGAATATCATGAGATACTACTTAAGTTCATTCGAAGCCGCGTTCGAAATGCATATGATGCGGAAGACATCTTGCAGGATGTTTTTCAGAAAATACATCAATCCATCCAACGTCTAGAGGACGAGGGTAAGCTGCAGAGCTGGGTGTTTCAAATCACACGTAATGCTATTACGGACTATTACCGGCGGAATGCGAAGAAGCAAGAGCTGGAGACTCCAGACGATGGTATTGGGGACGTTATAGAAGAAATGCAACAGGATGGCAACCTTAATCATGTTGTGAGCCGCTGGATACGATGCATTGTGCAGGATCTCGACGAAAAGTACAGAGAGGCCATTATCCTGACGGAGTTCGAACAGATTACCCAAAAGGAACTTGCGCAAAGACTGGGGATCTCCATCTCCGGTGCAAAATCTCGGGTGCAGCGGGGACGTGAGAAATTAAGGGAAAAACTGCTCGAATGCTGTCATCTGGAACGGGACCGACTGGGTAATGTCATTGATTATGAGAGAAAGTCGGGAAGTTGTGGGTGCCAAAGTTGCCAATAAAATTTAACGGAGCTGCTTTTATATCTGCTGTCCAGAGAAAAAAATGTATTAGACTGAAAAATAAAGTATTAGACCGGGAAAATAAAGTTTTAGACTGGCAGCAGTAAAATGTACAAACGAGAAGGGTCAACCTCCTAACATTTACGTTAACGGGCAAATAGTAAGTTGGAATGATCAACCATTCTGGGGGTTGTGTATGTTTTGGAGAGATGTCTTAGTAGACAGGGTTTTATTAAAGAGTGAGCTCTCAGCTGCACTAGGACGTGCATTGGGAGTGGAGGAATCCAAAGTCCTTATTACTCCAAACATTGAATTTGTATCGGTAGGCGATGATCTATATGTTATTTGTGAAACGAGGATGGAGTTGTCAAAAAAAGTGCAGTTTGAAAACACCCTCATAAGGAAATTCCGTTACTAAGCTGCTTTAGAAAGCATCCTTTCGCGATAAACAGT